>NZ_JBEPLA010000004.1:0-381632 GCF_040545035.1 Methylobacterium sp. 1973 | reverse complement strand
GGGCTCACCCCGAACGCATTTGCAACCCGGTCCCAACAGGACCAGAACCAGAACGGACTCTGGTTATGAACGGGGGCAAACACGGGGCAAGGTCAGCCGCGTTCATGAGCAGCGCATCTCCCTCACATCCTTGCCCCGCCCTCCAATCGGTGGCCGCCGCTGGTTCTTCATCTGCCCGCAGACAGGCACTCGGGCTTGCCGCCTCTACCTGCCCCGAGAGGGCGAGCGCTTCCTCTCTCGGGACGCGCACGGGCTCCGCTACGCCGTCGAGCACGGGGCTCAGGACACCAACGACATCGCCCAGGCCTGCCGCCTCTACGCGCGCATCGCAGGTGAGGCTCCGCCGAACGGAGCGCTCAGCCCTCTGCCTCACCGGCCGAAAGGCATGCACGCAGCAACTCACGCGCGGCTGACTGCCCGTCTAATTGGCGTTCAGGCCCGCGTCGTGGGGCGTCTCGACGCCTGGCTTGAGACGCTGCAGGCCGATCAGCAACACCAGTAGCGAGAAGCCGCCAGAGCGCGGCTCAGACGGCGGGGAGCCTGCCCACCGCAACGACGTACACCAAACACCTGACCGCCGCTGTCGCCCCTCTGAGCGCCGTCCCACGCGCCCGAACGCTTGATGCCCCATGGCCATGCTGTTGCAGGGCCGGTCAGCGGGAGAGGACACCCGAAAGTGCCCGCTTTCGGCAGCCTGGTTTTATTGGCGCGAGCGGCTGATGGTGGCTGTAAGCGGCTTGTCCGCTTCGATTCTTGGGAGGTGGGAGAGCGGACGTTCGGCGCGGCTCAGGAGAAGGCGTCAAAGTGACCCAAAGCGGGCCCTTGGAAGGTCTGCTGTCGCTGGGACCTGCTCGTCGGGGCTTAAGGCGTAAGAGAGCCGAGCCTGATCGACCGTGCGGCGCCCCATCATTGATCTCGCCTCCGCCAAGAGCCCAGACAAACGGATCACAGATCAAATGCGCTAACGAGGATTAGGTGGACTTTTTCAACAGCATCGGCCGGATGCGGACTGGTGGGTTTCGGATTCTTAGTTAGTATAGCTGCCGTTGAGCGCCACCTGAATGTCTGAGATTTCACGCCCCGACAACAAGTGGATTTGCGCACCATTTCTGTACAAGTTCGACGATTGTGCGGCGACAGTAGGTAATCTGAAGCACAGACCCGGGGGCAGCTTGTACAACGCAATTGGTCTTATGCCCGCCGCCGTCGCTGCGGAGGAGGGCGAGGCTCTAACGCCCGCCGATCAGATCGATCGTATAGCGGACGGGAAGCTGCAGGCGTTTGCCGGGACGATCGATGTCAATGGTGGTGTCTACCTCGACGACGTCTATGCCCAAAACAAGAGCGTCGCCGAGCATACTGCAGCCGATTACCACGGCCGGTTTCTCATCGAGCTCGTCCAGAATGCCAATGACGTCCACGAGCGCGGCCGTCGCGACGGTCGGATCGAGGTGACCCTGGTTGAGGACGAAGGCGATTTCGGGACGCTCTATGTAGCGAATTCCGGAAAGCCGTTCGCGCACAACAATGTGGTCGCGCTCTCGCGCATCGGGATGTCGACCAAACCGCCAGGAGAATCGATCGGTAACAAGGGACTCGGCTTCCGCAGCGTGAGCCACGTCTGCGATGCCCCCGAGATCTATTCGCAAGCATCCGACGCGATTGGCGCTTCTGGGTTCGAGGGCTTCTGCTTCACCTTCGCCCGGGCGGAGGACCTGAGTTCCCGGATCGACAATTCGACCGTCCTCGCCTTCGCGCAGTCAGACCTGCCGATGTTCTTCCTCCCGATCGCCCTCGGTACGCAGCCCGCGACTGTCTCCGACTATGCTGCGCGTGGCTTTTCGTCCGTTATTCGGCTGCCGCTCCGAGACGCGGATTCGCTGCAGACCGCGCAAGATGAAGTGGCCGCGCTCGATGACGCTTCCGCCCCGCTGCTTCTCTTTCTCGACCGGCTGCAGAAGCTCGATGCTAAGGTCCGGAACCGCGCGGGAGAGGTCTCTACTGCATTCACGCTCGAGCGGCATGAAGAAGCAATCGCATCCGCCCCGGTCAGTGCGTCCATCGTCACGCTGAGCGGCGTGCAATGGCTGCTGATCCGCGATCAGGCGCCCGAGGCTCTCATGCGGCGCGCGGTCGACGACGGCGTCAAAGCCAAGCAACTCCACAGCAGTTGGAAGGCATGGTCGGGCGCAGGTGAGGTAGGACTTGCGGTTTCCCTGGATCACGAGATTTCATCGCCGCGCCTCTACACCTTCCTGCCGATGGGCGAGGGGGCCCGCGCGCCCTTCCAGGGTCATCTTCACGGCAGCTTTTTCCCGTCCTCGAACCGCAAGGCCCTTGATGCCGGCGTCGCGCTCAACCGCCTCCTCCTGACGCAGGCTGTCACCCTCGCTGCTGCAAGTGTTCGCTGGCTGACGGATCGAGATGCAGGTCGCAGTCATCTGGCCCTGACGTTGAACGCGCGGGCTAAGGCATCCGTCGACCTTCTCGTCTGGGCCAATCCATCCAGCCTCACGGCGGCGAAAACCCCGGGCGAGCGCCTCGACTTGGCGGCGCTCTCGGCCACCGAGATCGGCCGCCTCGGGAAGGAGGATTTCGGATCGGCGCCGGTCATTCCATGCGCTGTGACTCTGGGCGGTCTGCTTGCTGTCGGGTGGCGTCCGGCCAAGGAGATCCGCGCGAGCTTCGAGGCTTCCGCGACCTTCGACCTCTCAACCGTTGCGAAGCACGGCGCAGCGATCTCTCCGCCGATCGCGCCGCTTCTGCCCGAGCTCAAGCCAAATCGCATTAATCGCCTGACCGCCTTCCTTCGGCAGTACGCGCCGAACCTGTTCCGCGACAGGTTGGCGCCCATCGAGTGCGCGCGGATCGCGGCAAAGGTCGCCAGCACCCTCCGGGCTGGTCGGCGTCCGGCCACCACGCAGTGGACTGCCTTTTACAGAGATCTGCCCTCCTTCATGAAAGAAGGGCCGGAGATGTTGGCCGGGTTGCCGGTCATCCTGTGCGACGACGGAACGGTCAGGGCCGGGCGCGCGGCCGTGCAGACCGACGGTGAGCTTCCGCGCGTCCGCCGCCGCCGCCGCAAAGGTGAGCAGGTCGAGCCGTCGCTGTTCTTCCCGCCCGCGACACGCCCGGCGAGCGAGAATGCCGAGATCCCGCTCGAACTGCTCAGAGTGCCAACGCCGCTGGCAGCTCATTTCGCCTTCGCCGCGAACACGCTCCCGTGGCACGGTGAGCTTCGTGCGGCGCGGGAGTTTCTCGAGCGCGGCCAAGTCTCGGCCTATGACGGCGAAACGGTCCTCAGTCGTATCTCTCAGGTGGTCAACGCGGGTGCCTCCGTCGAGGAGGCGCTGGCTGGGCTGCGCTGGGCATTCGCCATCTGGCGCCGCGCTCAGGCAACGCGGCCGATCAAGATTGATGCCTCGTACCGGCTCCTCGTACCGACAACCGACGGCATGATTCACGCGACCGACGCCGTCTTTTCGGAGACTTGGCCCGAAGAACTGCTCGGTCGGCGGTTGAACGCGCTTTTCAGCGCTGCGCCGCCGGACGTGGCCGATTTTGCCGCGTATCGAAAGCGTCTCCTCGCGCCGACAAGCCACAGGGCGTTCAAGGGGCAGGCTGCCCTTTGGGCGGAGTTCCTCCGTGGATTGGGGGTCGGGATCGGTCTGCGGGCACTCGACTTACCCATGATGCCGCTGACCCGGGCCGATGAGGTGACAGGCTTCGGCTTCGCGAAGAAGCTCGGGCTGAGTGAAAGCGCGGTCGACGACTGGAAACGCGACGTCAGCACCTTCGCCAAGCGGAGCCTAAGCCTCGCTTATTCGACGAATTACAAGTTCGTGAATTCACTCTGGTACTTGCCGGGGCAGAGCGATCACCAGTGCTTCTCGGATGATTGCCGCGAAATCTATGCGGGGCTGGTCATCGAATGGCTGGCCGGAGCCGGCGAGGAGCTGCTCAGAGGTGAGCTCCGTCATGAACACTTCTCGAGCGACCAATACCTCTGGTCGACTCCGGCGGGCGCCTTCATTCGAAGCAGTGCCTGGCTGCCCGCAGACGATCCTTCATCCGAGGGACCAGTTCGCCGCTTCTATCGGCCGGCCGATGTCTGGGTCTCCGGCGCGGCGAACGACCGCTTTCCTTTCTACCTGCGGCAGGTGGCGGTCTCGATCGGCAAGATCATTGATCGTCGGCAGCCTGACTCCCTATCGAAGCTGCGCACGTTCGGCCGGCTCCGCGTGCTCAACGATCGCGCAACCGCCATCGATCAGGCCCGCTTCCTCGCATCCCAATATGCCGCGGGAACGGTCCGCCCGCATTATGAGCCTCAACTCACAAACCTCTACAACGCGACCTGGAAGTTAATCGCCGACAAGCACGCCGCCGAACCGCACGCCACCGGGAAGGCGGCGAATGATATGCCGATCCTGGTGCGCCGACGCGCGGACCTCGCCGTAGCCATCCCGGGGAAAGAGACTGCCCCCCTCTATGTACGTGACAGCGACGACGATCTCTCGCCGAGCCTTGTGGCGTCGATTGATGGCCTACTCCTCGACATTAAGGGCGTCGATCGTACCCGTGTGGGTTCGGCAGCGGAGGCGCTGTTCGGTAAGAAGGTGAGCCGCTTGTCGGCGATGCGCTACGATGTGAAGATCGATAACGTGGCGCTCGGTGACATTGAGACGAGCGAGACGGTGCTCGATCAATGCCCTTGGCTCCGCATCATGCTCGCTGTGGCAATGGAGGGGCTGCGAGGAACGGACGCCGGTCAGCTTCCTGCGGACCGCGGCCTCGTTCTCGGACGCATGAGCGATGTCGCACTTGTTGCGGCGGAGGACGTCTCATTCGAGATCAACGATCAGCGCATTACGGCTGCCGGCGACCGGCCGGCGTATGTGTTTCGACGCTCTGGCCAGCCCACCCTTGTTGTGACCCGGGTCGGCGATCTCCTCACCTGGAACGCGCTCCAACTGTGCTTGCCGGGGATCTGCGAGGCGATCGACCTGCCTCCGGTCGCCAACGGTATGCGACTGCTCGCGCACGAGCTTGCCGCAGCCGGCGAGAAAGTCGACGAACTCCACCTCGATGAGGATGTGATCTCCCGGCTCGGCCGAACTCTCCAGCTTGACGACGGGTCGGTCGCCTCGGTCCAGCATCTCGTCGGCGAACGGGTCGACCTACGCATGCCGTGGATCCGTGCCGCAATCCATTATGGATCCGGCGCGGAAGCTCTGAACGACTGCGATCGTCTTGAAGCCGAGCATGGCGCGGACCCCGATCGTCTGCTTGCCGAGCTGATGCCGCTCATCAGGGCCGCGTGGAAGGATCCTGACGCATTGCTCAAGGCGTGCCGGCAAGCCCAGTCCGCAGCGCAGTTTCGCGAGATTCTCGAACTCGACTTCGCGCGGTTCAATGAAAGCCTTGTGGCGACGGGAAGCGAGCCGCTGACCTACCCTGCTGTCCATTCCTCTCAGCTTCTGAACCACATCGTCGAGCACGAGATGTCCATCCTGGTGGCACTACGCAATGCGGCGGCACCTGCCTTGGAAACCTTCGTGCCCGCCCCCGAGTATGCGCAGCGCCGTGACGGCCTGCGCTCGATGAAGCCGGATCCGGCCTGGCTGACTCTCTACCATTTTGTCCCCGAAGCCGTGCTCGCGGAGCATGTTGCCCAGCGGCTCGAAAGCCTGGGGGCGTCGGCGATAGGCTCGAACCCCCATGCGCTGCCAAACCTCGCCGACGTTCGAACCGCCAACCTAGCCGCAATCAGCCGCTTTGCGACCGCCGCGACGCCCGTCGTGAGAGCGTGCTGGAGGGGCTCGGCCTCAAGCATCCCCGACTATTGGCGCGAGGCCAAGGCAGCGGAGCTACACATCCGCTCGGAACTCGACGCGGCCGGCGCGGTGGATTTCAGGGCGATGGATGAGAGCGCGCTGATCACTTGGTGCGTGAAGCTCGGGCTCTGGCCGGACGGGATGGACCCGACCCTCGATCGCGAGGCGCTTGGCATTGGTGCCGCGGCGATCGACGCCGCGGCGAAGGAAGCTCAGCGGGAGGCCGAAGAGCGCGCAGCGAAGGCCCGGTCCGTGTGGGTCAACGACCGCAACGTCGACCCGGAGCATGCCGATTGGACGGCAATTTCAGCAGAGATCGCCGCCCGTCTTTCGAAGCAGATCAAGGCGGCGCGGCTTACCACGCAGACCGAGTTGGCGGCCTTCGAGAAGCGGACCCCCAAAACACCGACGAACCGTCACCCGCGCGGCGTGCCACCCGGCGAGGACCGGACTCCACAGGCCAAGAAGGATATGATCGGGCGACTTGGGGAACTTGTAGTCTATCACTGGCTGAAGGATCGATTCCGCAACCAGGACATCGATAAGGCGTGGGTTTCGCGCTTCGGCGCTCTGCAAAAGGGCAAGGCGTGGTCCGACGACATCGGATACGACTTTGAGTTGAAGCATGATCGCCGCACCTGGCTGATTGAAGTCAAGGCCAGTCAGGGCGATCGTTGCCAGTTCGAGATGGGAGAATCCGAGGTACGCGCCGCGCGCGAGGCGGCGCGGCCCCGTTCGGGTCAGCGCTATGTTGTCATCTATGTGGCCAACCCCGCGACCTCGAACACGACGCGCATCGATATCCTGCCAAATCCGATGAGCGACGAAGCGGATGGCGTGCTCCGCCTGCTCGGCGAGGGCGTGCGGTTCGGATTCAAGCCGAAATAGCGTCGGCTGCGGACGGCTTCTGCGACCAGGCCCCAATTGAAGCGCGCATATTGGGACGGCGGCCAGTTTCGATGCACCTGCCCTCGTTGTCAGACATTCTAAAGCAGCTCATTTATAATGACCTGCTGTGGACTTAAATTAGTGATGTTTTCTGCTTACTCAGCCGGGAGATCCGGCTAGCGCCTATTGGCTCGCGTAGCATATGCGTAACACAAGCCTGGATAGTGCGCTAAGCGCCATTTTCTGAGAGCGAGCGTATTGCCCTCCGAGTGTAGCTTAACGTCTTGTGGGATGCCACAAGCGGAGGTGTGCCGCGGAAAAAGCGGCCTTCAGTTTCGCACCGATTTCGTCGGAAAACTTGGAGGCAATGCCTCGAGCAAGATCCAGGACAACATTTCGGAGGACCTTGTTCTCTCAGAGGCTTTGCCGTCACGCCGTCGCGGCGGCTTTCGAGTCGTCCGATGGTCAGTCCTTCGCCTGCGCGCCTCGGTAACGGAAGCGCTGCAAACCCATCACAAATTTTTCGACAAGATGCGCGCATTCCGGCCGTTCAGGTGACACTGGCGACTTCTCCGAAGTTCGGCATAGCCATTAACATCGCCGAGCGTGATACAAGATCACTCAAACGGTTCAGCGTGCATTGCAGATCAGGCAAGAGCTCTCGTAAATAGTTTGTCCAGATAGGCTGGGCTTCTGTCATCGATGAATAGAACATTCTTGTTTTCCAGATCTGACTTGGCGGCGGACCGCTCCACATTTAGAAGGTCTTGGAATGGTGTGGCGGACAGGATGAAGGCGCTAAGGCTGATCGTTCCATCGCCTATCTGTTTCTCGATCTCCTTAACTTCTCTATATAACCCGAACTTCGGATCCGATAAGTCCAGATTCCGGATGCCCTTCGGATCGATGAATGATAGCCACTGCTTGCCTGTGTTGTCGTCTACGAGCCATAGAAGGAAGTCGGGATAGAAGTTCCCTGCCAAAGCGAACCCGAGCCCTTTCGCCCGATTGTCCGCATTACGCAGTAAGTAAAGGCTGAGACCTTTCAGCCTCTCCTTGCCAGCGTCCGAGTCATGGAATGCCCTCACATCCTCGACAAACTGGACTTCGCTTGGCTCGCCAATCGCGAGTGGCCGCATCTTCAGGGGTACGACGGCGTCTTTGACCGGTGAGAGCAGGGGATAGTAGAGGTGCTGATTAAAGCTGATCGCGACCATGTGTGGAGCGTTCCACTTGCTGGCCTCGCCGAGTTTCCCAGACGTAACGAGTGCGCTGAGGACCTCGAGCTTCGCCTTGTACTCAAGCCCGGCATCGGTGTTTTCGATCTCAAACTGATACAGCTTGATGATCGACCCGGAATCCTCAGTGACCGGCGAGACGTCGTAGAATTTGCCTTCATAGGCGGCTTTCAGCCCCTGATAAAAGCGGTCGGTATAATCGATAAGTAGCTGCAGCATAATGTCTTGCTGTCTCAACACGTCATCAAAGCCTCGTACTCTAAGTTCTTCCTGAGGAACCAGAAGGGTGTACCAGCTATGATCGGCAAGGCAAAACTGCATAAGGCGCTGCCGGTTTACCTTGAGATTGCTCCAGCTCTTCAACAGCTTGTATTCTTGGACAGCGTTAAAAACGTAGTCCCAGTCAAAGCAGGCAATGGCCTCCCTGCTCAGTTTGCCGCGATTGCGCTTGTCTGCCGCGCTCGCTGAAGTACTGGCTGCGGTCGTGATAGCTTCAACCCTGGGGTACAGGTCGAGCACGACATGAGGCGACTTGATCTTGCCAGCGAACTCTGCCGGTACATCGTACAGTGTCGGATAATGGGTGCGCTTGAATCCTTTAATCTGGTTGTCTCGATAGCCGTCCCTCAGCTTAAGTGTCTTCAATTGCGTACCAGAAGGAAGATTAGTTCTGGTAAGGAAATCGAGCTGAATGATCTCGTCGCTCGGCGTGATGCCTTCCTCCTTCAGGTAATCCTTGAATACCGCCATGTAGTTCGCGCGGACGCCGAAGATGTTCAGCGTTTCCAGGCGCTCCATGTGCGTTCCTTTGGGCCTTTCTGCGGGAAGCGATCGCTTAAGCGACATGCCTCGCCCCTTAAGACGGACGCCGCGGCCAAAAAGCTGGATTATCTGCGAACCTTCGCCTTGCCCCATATTGAGCAGGCCCATGGTCGAAACCCGCCAGCTTGACCAGCCCTCTGTGAACTTCCGCGAGCCGATCAGAACGTTCAGCTTGCTGTCTTTCTGATTGATCGTGCCAAACAGGCCCGTCTCGAAATCATCCGCTTCAGTGTCGAAGTCGGTACTGCCCTCTGCGTTCTTGAAGAACCCGGAATCGTCGCCGATGTTGATGAGGCCGAAAGGCCTGAACGATCCGACCCGCAAAACTAATTCGCCCTTGCTGTTGCGCAAGTTAACAAGCTTTAGCCGTTGCCGGGCATCCGCATTGAACAGCCGTCTAAGTATATCATCGTAGATTGTAGCCGCCTCGCGTTGCATGAGGGTCATGAAGCGCCCTGCGAAGATGTCATTGCCCCGCGGGTCCAGCAGCCGAGCTTTGTCCGCCACAAGGTCCGAGATCCATGCTGTGGCTTCACCTGGATGGTTCAGGAACCAAGCGAGGAACCTGATGACTTCGAGGATGTCGCTGTCCTCGCCCGCCACCGTGTTACCGACGAAGACCCATAAGGGCTTCTCGATGTTGAAACCTCCGATCTTATCGCGGTGCGTGTTCCACAGCCAGAGCTGCTGGTAAAAGCTGAGCAGGCAGGCCGTGAAGTACAAATCGCCGTGCTTGTTATAGCCCTTGTCGTCTAGGTTGAGGATCAGGGATTCCTTTCCGTACCCGTCAGCGTAAAAATATTTGTAGCTGTAATCGATCAGAACCGCCTTGGCGTAAGCCTCGCGGATGCCGTCGATCCGGGTGCGAGCGCGATCTTCGGTCGTCAGCTGCAACTGCGCGCGCTCCGTGTCGTTAAGCTGCCTCAGCGTCTTGTCGAACAACCGCTTCGCCTTGGCCTTCAGAATATCTTCCTCGGCCTTCGCAACGGTGGAGCCCTTGGCGACCGACTGGCTGAAGGTCGCGCTATATTCGAACGCAAAGCCGCCTTTCACCAGCGCGGCCCGCCGCGCCATCCAGACGCCACCCGCGCTGCCGGTACCGCGGTGGCCTTCGTCAACCAGCACAAGGTTGTTACCCTCGAAGGCGCCAGTCGCTACGGTCTTGTCGCCCATCTCATCGGCCAGCTTCGTGATTTCGACCACGTCTACCCAGCCCTTGAACAGCAAACCGGTTTGGTTCTTGTCGAAGACATGAGCATTGATGCCGGACTCGCGGAACTCCTCCAGATGCTGGCGCGAAAGGCCCTCGTTCGGTGTCAAGAGGACTATCCGGTCGGGGAACAGGTGGACATTCCCGGCCTGGAAGTAGTGCAGGTATTGTAGAATGTTGACGTGCAGGATCAGAGTCTTCCCGCTGCCCGTCGCGTTCCAAAAGGCGAGCTTGTTCAGGTCGTCGGCAATGTAATTTTTAAATTGCTCGGCGCCGTCTTCCTTGTGATACTCGGCCAGCTTGGCATTTAGTCCGTCCAGCAGGTCCGGCCGCCGCTTGAAATACCAGTCGAGATAAATCTCCGTGAACAGTAACGACACGTACTGAAAATACTTCATTGTAAGCACTTCGCCCGAGGTCGCGTTGCGACGTTGGGTGATCTTCTGCCAGTGACCCACGATGTTCAGGTCATAACGGCGCAACTCGGTCTCGCTGATCAGGTCCGTGCTGAATAGGTCACGCTTGAGCTCATGGAAAAACTTTGTCTGTCCGTCGTCGTCTATGCCTTCGTGCCGGTCCTCACCCAGCCGCGCCTTCAGCGTCATCAGGCCATCCCCGTGGAAATGGCTCAGCATCCAACGGTTCAGCACCAGCTCCTGATGGAAAGTGCGCTTCTTCTTCGGGGGCCTGCCTTTGGAAATTGAGCCCATCAGACGTCATCCACGTTGAACATTGCCTCCAGGAAGGCGGGTTCGATTTGACGCAGCATCAGCTTTTTCACCACGCTGCCCTCCTCTTCGGCCGTTTCCACCACCGAGGGAATGTTGTGGTCGCCGTTGATGTAGACCACGTCGAATTCGCTGTCGGCCGGGTTGATCGCCAGCTTGTCGCAGAGGCGCGTCAGCGCCTCGTAGCCGATCTTTTCGCAGTCGCGCCACAGGATCAGGGTCTCGTCTCCGGTGGGCAGGGCGCCGGTGACGGTCACGAAGCCACGCTCCAGCTGAATGTCGATGGTGCGGACGGTCAGGCCAATCAGGTAATTGAAGGTTTCGACCAGATCGACCTTACGCTCCTCCCAAGCCCCGGCGCTGTCGACCGCAACCTTGAGTGTGTAATCGAAGGGCTTGCGGAAATCCGAGATGGAAAGAAGCGATTCCTTCGCTTCGACAGCCAGCATGTAGCGCATCAGGTAATCGTCGCGCTTCTCGGCGCTGAACCCGTCGAGCAGGCTCGTATGCGCGTCCGTCCGTTTCAGGTCGAGGTTGTTCAGCGTATCCTCATAGCCCTCAATCTTGAGGACCTTGAACGCATGGCTGATGCCGGTTTCAGGCGCGGCGGGTTTTCCGTCCTGCCAAGCAGCGGAATAAACAATTTTCTGAATGCGGGGCTTTAGTACCGTCTCGAAGTATTGGCCTTGCTCAACCAGGGCATATTTCCGCTTGCCCCTATCAAGTCGGTTCAGATTGATCACCGCATGGCCAGTGGTGCCGGAACCGGAAAAGAAGTCTAGGGTCGACGAATACCTTCCCGCCGCCCCGCCAATGTAAATCGCATCTGTCACAGCATGAATTGACTTCGGATAAGAGAATTTCGTACCATTGAACATCGATTTCAGAACGGCAGTGCCATGTTCCGTCGCAGAATGCTTTGCGTCCGCCCATGTCGATACAGTGACAACCCCATCATCGTTTGGGCGTCTCTTTACATAGATATATGGCTTGCCTGACCGATCCGGCCTTACCGCCACTTCACTCGGCTTCGTCCGAACGGTCTCAGCTTCCCAGCGCCAGCGTTTCTGAACACCTTCCTCGTTGTCCGGGTAAACTATGACTTCAGCTTCACGAGGCTCCTCAACATTGACCCACTCTTCCGAGACTTCATCCCATTCCATTTTCGGAATTCGATATTGGTCACCCTGAATAAAGATCGGATAGTACATCGTGCGCCGATCGTCGCGATTAGAGTCCGAGCCCTCGCGGCGAAGGTTGCGCCACTCAAAGGGTCCATTTTTGTCTTCTTGATTGAAGCGCGCTCTTTGAGCAGTGGTTGGCGGAAGCCGACCGATCGACGATTTGTCTGAAGCGCCCGCAGCGATCATATACTCGTGCGAGACGGAATAGCCGGTCTTTGTTGGCCGTCCGGACGGGTTCGAACGCACCGCAAACGTCCCAAGGACCCTTGGAAAAATCTCTTCTGCCAAGAAGCTCAGCTCGCGAAACTGCGCGTCATCGATTGCCGCCAATAGTACGCCATCTTGCTTGAGTAGTGGCTTTCCAGCTCTAAGCCGCGAGTCCAACAGCGTGATCCAGCTGGATGACTTGTAGCCGTTTTTGTAGTCGATGGCAGAGGCGTCAGTATTGTAGGGCGGATCGATGTAAACGCAGTCGAAACCTTCCTTGTACCGCTCTCCCAAGAGCATCAGCGCCTGGAAATTGTCCCCATGCACCAGCAGCCCGTCGAGGCTGGCATCCAGATCGGGAATCGCATTCAGCAGGTCGGCCCGGAACCCTGCATCGAACAGAGCTGTGTCCACCATGAGGAACGGCGCAGCTTTAAGATTTTCCACGGTTCCAGCCGCCGCGGTCCCTCGCATGCCAAAGTCATGCCACTGCGCCCATTGCGCGGGGTTTGCAGCGATCGCGGGATAGAGCGCCTCGGGCACCCGGTCCAGCGTAACGCAATACTGCGACGCTACGACGAATTTCTTCTTCAACCATAGTTTTTTCTGGAATTCCTCGATACTAGCCAGAAAGGTGATCAGGTCCAGCGCAATAGCGCGCAGGCACTGGATCATCCGCAGGTTCCGCTCGATTGCGGCTAAGGCCCCCGCCCCCTGCACGTCGTCCAGGTTCATAACTTCGTTCTTGATGTAGAAATCTATTTCCCGCCGCAGGAAGCCGCCCAGGTCCTTGTGGATGAAGTAATCCGCGGTGTTTTTCTGAGTGTAGGTAGTCAGGTGCTTTTCCAATAGCGTGCGCTTGGGGTTTTTTTCCGTGGGCGCGCGAGAGGTCAGCGTCCGCCAACGTGCCTTGACCGCCTCATCGTCGAGAATCACCGCCACGGCCTGATCGACCAGCGCCTCTTGCTTCGTGCCCTTTGGCTGGGGAGCATAGTCGAATCGGATCACCAGCGCGCTGTCTTCCTCTGCAACGGGGAGAATAGCTTCCTCGAAGGTCTCGCCATCCTCATCCGTGCGGCTCACGGTGCGGGCGTTGGCCAGCACGAAGCGGCGCACCTTGTCATTGTCCTTGCGGTTGTCCTTGGCTATGTCGGCGGCGACAAGACGGAAGTGGACGGCGCGGCCGTCGTCCAGCCTGAAGCTGTAGTTCGAAAACGACTCGCCGGACTTGGTATAATACTGGTCGCGGTTCGCCCAGTACAGCGTCACCTCCTCCCCTGAGTATGGGATGGCATAGGTGTCGCCCTTGTAGCGGCGCTGGCTAATAAAATCGCCCTTGTCGTAATAGCGCGAGAAGAAGGTCAGCAGGTGTGAGAACACTTGACTCTCGTGCTCGGAGGCGCCCGCGCTGGCGGCGGCAAGCTGAGCGCGCAGCTGCAGGACCTTGGGCGACTGATCAGCGCTAATCCCTACATCCTCGGCGGCCTTTTCGGCCTTGGCGATGTCGGCCTTCAGCGCTTCGGTATTGGCCGCAGCCCCGGCGGCCAGCGCCTCGGTCACCCGCGCCTTAAGCCGTTTGGACAGGTACTCTTCGATCTCGCCCGCGCGGGCGTTTAGGATACGGTAGACCCCAAAATCGAGGTCAGGCCGGTCGATCTGGAAGATTTCACGCAGCTTTGCAACGAGGGCATCGAAGTTGCTCATTGTTCTTGTTTCTCTAATGTCACTGTGCCGTATTAGATGACCGCCCAGCGGATCGTAAACAGGGTTTCGACCATGTGGCCGCGGCTGAGGCGCCTTTGCAGGTTGGCGATAAGCTCATCCCGCTTGTCGGCCACCTCGTCCTCCTCGTTGAAGATCTCCTGCCGCTGCTTGCGCTGGCGACGTTCCAGTTCCTGCAACTTAGCTTGGATGATTGCCTCTTCCTCGAGCGTGGTCACCGCCCGGGCTTCGCGCCGCACCGCCTTGACCTGCTCCTTGGTGTCCTTCAGCGCTTTCTCGGCGGCGTGAATCTTGTCCTCCGCCCAGCGCTCCAGCCGTTCGCGTGCCGCTGCGAAGTGCCGATGGTTGGCATCGAGTGACCGGTTCAGCATGGCCTTAACGTGCTGTTCGGCCTCGGCCTGAAGGCGGTCCGCAATGGCGCTGGCGGGCGTATCGACAGGGTGAATGTCGGCACCGACCGAAAACAGTTTGGCGCAGGCCTCGTGATCGATAGAGCGCCCATTGTCGTCAATGCCGGAAAGTAGCAGGTATTCCTCAATCTCGAAGGTGGTCACCATCAGCTTGCGCAGCGTAAACCAGCCGCCCCGCCCTCTGAGCGCCTCGACAACGGCCACACGTGTCGGGTGATTGGTCACATCGAACCGCAGTTCCGCCACCGGCGTATCCCCGGCCTTGGCCTCAGAGATGACATGCTCGCCCAATGGGTGCGACAGGCGATACAGGAAGTGGCCGTGCTCGTTCGTGCCACGATCCGCCGCAGAATTCCGCGATATCAGGTGATAGCGCCCGGGCCGGATGTTGGACGCCGAAGAAGTGAGAAGATCGAAGGCGAGACTGGCTTCGTCAAACGTCGCCCTGTCGGCCAGGATGGTGGTCGTCAGGTCCCAGAACCGGCGTCCGACACGGTCCAGCTGTTCACGAGTATCGGCCAGCCGCAACTTCAGCCGGCCGTGGACATCCTCATCGAAGTTTTCAAGTAGCGCCCGCCTCGTGTCCTCCATTCGACCTTGAATTTGTTCCTCGAGTTGAGCTTGCAGCTCGTCAAACGCAGCAGCGATGGCCTCAGGCGTGCGGCAGTCCTGGTAAATAGCCAAGATACGCTTTTCGAAGTCGACGCCAGACTCGATCGTGCCCAGCACCTCGTCCGACACCCCAAAGATGCCGTCAAACAGATTGAACTTCTCGGTAAAAAGCGCGTGCACCCGCTTATCGGCGTCATTTCGCTCATTCAGGAAGTTTACAACGATCACGTCGTGTGTTTGCCCATAGCGATGGCAGCGGCCAATACGCTGCTCGATCCTCTGCGGGTTCCACGGCAGATCGTAGTTGATAACCTGGGAGCAGAATTGAAGATTGACGCCTTCCGCAGCAGCTTCGGTCGCGATCATAATCGAGGCATGGTCGCGGAATTCCTCTATCAAAGCGGCACGCACATCGATCGCCCGCGATCCGGTCACATGTTCCGCGTTTTTATGATCTGCGAGCCAGCGCTCATAAATGTCTTGTGCCTTGCGGTCGGAATTGGTGCCACTGAAGGTCACGACCTGGTTCACGTAACCGTTTCGTTCGAGGAAATCGCGCAGGTACTCTTGGGTACGTCGCGATTCGGTAAAAATAAGAGCCTTTCGCAGAGCACCCATCCGCCTCTGCTCCGAGAAGCCTATCCCCAGAGCTTTCAATAGGGCCGTCGATTTGGTGTCTGTCTGGATAGAGCGCGCGAGCTGGATCAGGTTGGAAACATCGTCGATTTCACCGCGAAGCTTGGCGAAGTCAATCCGATTGGGCGCTGCGTCGTCAGGCGGATCCTCTTCGCCCCACTCCTCTAGAATTTCCTCCTCCAGCTCGTTCTCGAGAGAAATCAATTCCGTCAGATTATCCTTTGCCGGTTCTCCCTTCAGAATCGCCACCAAGCGGTCGCGGAGTGTCTCGAGAGTTCCGGCAATCGCTAATGAAGACGAAGCGAGAAGCTTTCGCAGGATCAATACGGTCAGGTGGCGCTGCTCAGAGGGGATGGCGTAAGTGTCCTTCCTTTGAAGGAAGAGCGTAATGCCATCATAGAGCGCCTGCTCATTCTCCGCTGGAAAGAAGGGCTGCGTGATTGCGCGCCGCTGGGTGTAGTTGACGTATTCGAGGACCTGCTTCCTGAGCGTTCGCTTGCAAAAATCTGCAAGCCTTGCCCGCAGCTCGGGCAGATCGCCACCAGCATTCAAATACTTCGACCGAAAGGTGCTCGCGTCCCCGAAAATGTTTGGGTCGATGAAATTGGCAAGTCCAAAAATTTCCATCAAGCTGTTTTGGAGAGGCGTGGCTGTGAGAAGAAGCTTCTTTCGCCCTTCGCACGCCCATTTTAGGGCTTGCCCGATCCGATTGCCAGGACGGTATGCGTTTCGAAGTTTATGGGCTTCGTCGATAACGACCAAGTCCCATTCAATCTGCCGCAGTTCGTCCTGCAGCTTTGCTGCATAGTGATACGACAGCACGACGATCTGTTTCCGTATTAAAGGCGACGAAATACCGTCCGTTTTCATTTGTTGATAGGTTCTAGCGTCAATGACGACTGCGGGAAGATTAAACTTGCTGATTAGCTCCGCGGCCCACTGCTGTCGAATTGCCGCCGGGCAGATAATGATCAGCTTGCGTTTGCGTTCGGCCCATTTCTGGCAAAGGACGATTCCTGCCTCGACGGTCTTCCCGAGCCCAACTTCATCCGCAAGGATGGCACCCTCGGCAAGTGGCGACTGAAGCACGAACAACGCCGCGTCAATTTGGTGAGGGTTGAGATCGACTGAGGTGTCGAACAACGACATCGATAATTGGTCGTTAGAGCCCGGCGGAGCGAGTTTCGTCAGATCATGTGCGACGTACTTGCTATGGTATGGCGTAAACATGCGGTAGCTTTAGACTTTCCGAGACGCATCTTCGAAAGATTGGGTCCAACTTATTGCAGCTGAGCTGTTGAGCTCGCGCCCACTGTGCTTACTGACGTTTAAAGAAATTTCGAGCCTTACTCCTTTCGGAAATTGAACCCTTGCTTATGCTAACGCCCGCCACTATCGCGCGTGTGACCCTGCCTCTCTTGGTGACTGCGCTCACGTCTTTCGACGCCGTCGGCCCACCTCGTGCGGCAGGCCTGCTCAGACCAGATATCCTTCTAAAGCCGCCAGTCCGCTTTCTGCCGACTCCGATCAGCCGCTCTGCGCCAACTGCCGCCCTCCAGCCGAGCTCGACACCATTCCGGAAGCGCACGTTCCGGTAGAGAGCTGCTCGGGTCTGGATGGTGTTGCGATTGAATCTAAAGGAAGGCGGCTCGAACGTCGGCTTCGGAACAGGAGCTCAGGGAAGGAAGAGGACAGGCGGACGGTTCGAGTGAGGTTGAACTCGGCACTGGTCTCACGTTGGCGCGACGGAGACAACGGTTCCGTCGGTTACGAACACGATCAGGCCCAGGCGCGCGCCAGTCGCGGCGAGATAGCGTGTCACCTGCGCGCGATAGATCAGTAGCGCGCCCGCGGAGGGGGCGACGTCGCTCTTCCAGTCGACGACGACGTCCGGTCGCCCCTCATCGTCGCAGGCCAGGGCATCGGCGACGCCTGCGGTTGCCCTCTCTTCCTCTTCGAGCGTTTCGAAGCCATAAACCGGCACCTCGGCCCGGAGGCGTCCGCGGATGCCGGCGACCTGTGGAAGGGCGAGCGCCCTGGTGACGCAGGCGGCGATATCCGCGGGATCGAGAACAACGGGCCGGCCGCCCTCCCCGGACGAGCCCAGCTGCTGCGCGAGTAGACGGGCGCGGTCCACCAGCCCGTCACGCTCGTCCACCTCACCGGTGAGGACCTCTTCCAGCAGCTTGTGGATGACCGTGCCGCGCTCCCGACCACCTTGTGGCGTCCCCAGGTCCTGAATTGTGCGGATCTGGTGGAGCTCGGATCCGGCGCTTTCTATTTCCGGCATCGAGGCATCATCCCGGCTCGGTACTACCCAGGTTAGCCCGCGATGACGCGCCACCTCGGCCGCCTCGGCGGCGAAGATGTCCCGGGATTGGACGTTGCGCGTGTCGCCCGGCACCTCGACGCTCCGGGCCGGCATGCAGCCCACATCGATGGCTGAGACCTCGTCGAGGTCCAAGGCGATCACCGATGCCCAGGCGTTGTCCTCGGCCGGTTCCGGGAACCGCGGCAGCACCAGGGTCTCCTTCGCCCGCGTGGCTGCGACGTACCAGAGCCGGACGCGTTCGTTTCCGACCTCCCGTCGCTCGGCCTGCAACGCCTCCTCGTAACCGACTGGATGGACGCCAAAAACGGGGCAGAACAGGCAGTTCGTCGCACGGTCGACGAGCGGTGGCCGCGCCGCCAACGTTTCGGTGGAGGTGTTGATCGGGATCACCACGGGCCATTCCAGCCCTTTCGACGCATGCATCGTGAACAGGGACACCGCCGCCTCCTGGGCGTCGGGCCTCCCCTCGACCGTGCGGGATCGCCCGTCCCAAGACGCCTTCATCGCCCTTGCAAACGCGCGCAAGCCGCGCACGGCGAACGGACGCGCCATCTCCAGGAACAAGTCGACGTTTGCCAGCGCCCGCTCGGCGTGGCCGTCGTGCCGCTGCCGGACCACGGGTCGGAACCTGATCGCGTCAACAGCCTGGCTCAGGATATCGTGCGGCGTCATGCCGAGCGCCTGCCTCGCCAACGCCTGGAGGCGCGCCAGAACCTCCCGCGCGACGGGATGGGCGACGTGCGTGACGTCGAGATCTAGCCTGAGCTTCGGCCGCGCGTCCGGTCGGCCAGGTTCGCGCGGTAGGCCGTCGACCAGATCGAGCAGCTCCTCGTCGCTCAAGCCCACCGCCGGGCCACGCAGCAGGGCGCCTAGGGCCAAGGTGTCGCGCGGGTCGGCGAGCACCCGGGTCAAGGCGATGAGATCTTGGATCTCCTGACGGCGGAAGAAGCCCTTCCCCGCCTGAGTCGCCACGGGAATACCACGGGCTTCGAGAGCTTCCTCATAGCGCCAGAGTTCGCTGCCGCTCGGCGCCAGGAGCGCAATATCACCGGCCTGGAGCAGGCGTGTCCCGTCACGCCGGCAGGTCACGAGTTGCTGGCCGATCAGGCGCGCGCAGAGATCCGCGACTGCCTCCGCCTCCGCGTCGCGTATCGCGTCCGCGTTCCTCCTCACGCCTTCACCGGCGGGCGGAATGTCGAGTGCCGCGACGCAGGGGCCGCGGTCGTGGTCCTCGTGGAAGGGGTCGAGCGCCAGGTATCCAGGCTGTCCCGCCCCTCGCAGCACGTTTTCGAAACGCTTGTCCACGAACGCCAGGATGGAGCGGCATGAACGGAAGTTCGTGAAGACAGAGACGACATCGTCTGGCGACCGGGCGCGGATGCAGTCGCGCGCCCGGATGTAGGTGGAGACGTCAGCGCCTCGGAATCTGTAGATCGCCTGCTTCGGGTCGCCGACAAGAAACAACGCGCCGGGTCGCAACACGCGCTCGGTCCAGCCGCTGCTGGAGGTACCGTCCGGCAGCTCACCGCACAGGAGCCAGAGGATCTCCGCCTGCAGTGGGTCGGTGTCCTGAAATTCGTCGACGAGGACGTGGCGGTACCGTTTGCCGA
Source organism: Methylobacterium sp. 1973 (assembly GCF_040545035.1). Taxonomy (NCBI): domain Bacteria; kingdom Pseudomonadati; phylum Pseudomonadota; class Alphaproteobacteria; order Hyphomicrobiales; family Methylobacteriaceae; genus Methylobacterium; species Methylobacterium sp. 1973. Next base: position 362,196 of record NZ_JBEPLA010000004.1, on the reverse strand, counting down.
GCGTCTGCCGCACCGTCTCGTGGTCGCGCAGGAGCCTAGCCGCCGACTCGATCAGATCGTCGAAGTCGAGCAGGGCGCCCGCGCGCTTGCGATCCTGGTACCGCTGCAGGACGTCGCGCACCTGCACGACTAGCCTGACCAGGAGCTCGCTCGCGGCATTTGCCCGCAAGCCGCCCCAGGCCTTGCAACAAGCCCCATGCAGGTCCTTGGCCGCCGCCTGCAACCGGTCCGCCTCGGCCTTCGCGATCCCGACCTGCTTGGCGGCCGCTGCCCACTTGCCCTTCCCGCCGCGATAGGCCGCGAAGTCGCCGTCCTTCTTGCAAAGACTCCCATCCGCCTTGGCCGTTAGAAGCGCGACCACCGTCGCGTCGTCGTTACCGGCAAGGGAGCGGACGCGCTCAGCCATCACCTGGAACGCCAGCACGGTAGCCACGGTGTCGGGCTCAGTGACGGGCGAGGAGCCGAGAAAATCGACGAAGGCCGCTACCCGTTCGAGGAAGGTTGCCGCCGCCAGGGCCAACGGCTCCGAGGGACGGGTACCGACCGACCGGCCCTCCCGCAGGCATCCGGCCACGTGGTCGACCGCGTCTTTCGCGGCCTTCGGGTCAACCAGCGTCATCTCGGCGATAAGGCCGCTCGCGGAGAGCTGCTCCCGGAACCACGTTTCTAGGATGTCCCGGAAGAGCCCGTCCGCCTCGACCTCGTCGGCGACCCGGGCGCCCGGGTCGATGTCAGCCTCGACAGGGTATGGCTTCACGAGACGTTGACAGAAGCCGTGGATTGTCGTGCAGACCAGCTCGTCCAGGCGGCCCTCCGCCGCGACCAGGCAATCGCGCTGGGCCGGCGAGAGCCCGTGCGGCAGGACCAGCCTCAGTTCCACGGGGACCTCGCCCGCGACGAGCCGGGCGACGACGTCGCCGACGCGCTCCAGCAGCTCGCTCGCGGCCAGTTCAGTAAAGCTGACGGCGGCGACCGCCCCGGGGGCGACGCCGGAGGCGAGCATCAAGGCGATCCGACCGGACATAAGCGCGGTTTTGCCGGAGCCGGCACCCGCCTCGACGAGCATCGACCTGTCGTGCGCGGCTACGGCAAGCGCGCGTTGGCCGGCGTCGGTCAGACTCTTGTCGTGTGCGGTCATCAGGCGGCCTCCCAGATCCCCGCGGCATCGCCCAGCGCCGCCCTCACGGCTGCGCGCTTGCGGCTGCAGTACAGCCCCATGGCGTTCGCCGGCAGCGCGAATGCGAGGTCGTTGTAGGCGTCCTCCGCATCCGGGCCGGGATGCGCGTTGCCGGACCTGAGGCTCGCGCCGGCGGCCGTGAGGTGTCGGGCGAGATCGTCGAGCGCCTCGCCCGGCTGTTCGAGAGGAAGACAGACGCCTTCCCGCGGGTAATGCAGCGATGCGTCGACAGACACGCCGGCGCCGAGCAGGACTCGAGCGGCGTAACCGTAGAGGCACCGCTGCAACTCACGCCCGCCGGCGAGGATCTCGGAGGGTTTGCGCGGCTTCCCGGTCTTGTAATCGCGGACCCGCGCCTGGGAGCGGCACTCCGAAAGGTCCAGCCGATCGATGTAGCCCGAGATGCGGAAGCCGGTCCCCGGGATTTCGACCGGCAAGGCATGGTCCCACGGGATGGCGCTCGCGTTCGACTTGGGTTCCTGTCCGCCGAACGGCACCTCGACCCAGCTCGTCTGGCCGCCGTAGGGCACGTCAGGATGGGACAGCGCGGCCAGCGCGACGTCGTGCACCTCGTCCAGAGTGCGGCGCCAGACTAGGGCCGGAGGGACCGGTCTTTCGCGCTCCCAGGCGTCGCCAATCGCCGCGACAGCCTCGGTTAGCGCCGCCTGCTTGGCCGCGCTGTCAGCCGTGGCCAGGCCGACACCGGCCTCCATGGTGACAACGGCGGCTTCAAGCACCTCGTGCATGAGAGTGCCGAACGCCTTGTGGTCGAGCATCAGGGGCTCTTGGCTGGGGTCGACCGCCTCCAGGCCGAGGCCGTATCGCCAAACGAACCCGAGTGGGTCGCGGAGCAGCTTACGCAGCGAGCGGGCGGAGTGGGTGCGTCCCAGGATGGCGACCACGACGGGGTGGTCCGCGCGTATCCGGCCGTCGTGGGGCGTTAACTCGGCGCTAGCCCACGATTTCCAGCACCCCACGGCGGCGCGAGCGTGGGCCGTCTCCTGGAACTCCTCGGGCCTGGCCATAAGACGGTCGACCTCTCCGACGGCGTGTTCGGGCACGCGATTGCGCCCGAGGTGCCTGCCGTCGGGGTAGGCGCGCAGGAGGGGACTTCTCCCGAGCAGTCGTCCGTCCCCACCGCGGCGGGGACGCGACAGCACGACTGCCTCGGCGCTGGTGGACAGGATGGCGTCAAAATCCCCCCGGTCGGCGACCGAGCGCGGGACCGGGTCGAGTACGCAGGACGGCACGAGGTGGTCCGAGAGCAGGCGGTCTTCGGAGACGACATGGGGCCAGCCGCGGGAGCTCAGCCCGAGAAGCCGGACGAACCGCCTGGGTGCGCAGGCGAGTGCCGAGGCCGGAGCCCAAACGACCGAGGTGCCGGCGTCGGCGTCATCGTCGATGCGTTGTCGCGAGAGGGTCAGGTCGATGACGGCCGGCGCCCCCTCCAGGAGTGCCTTGCGCCAGATCCGCAGCGCGAGTCCACTCAGGAGCGTCTCGCCGGCCTCAGAGGCGGCGCCCGTCCCGCGCGCCAGCAGCGTCAGGATGGCGCCGAGGTCTTGTGCGAGGGCCGGCCCGTCCGGTCGCTGCTGCACGTCCCGTCCCGCGAGCAGCCGTTCCCAGGCGGCGAGATCCGCGAGGGGGGCATCCTTCGGGAGGATGCGGGTCCATTCGTCAGGGAGGGCACCAAACGGTCCCGGGCCGCGGCGCAGGAGTGCGGAGAGACGGCGGATGCCATCCTGCGAGAGCCCCCTCACTAGGATGTCCGCGAGGGCCGCCGCGGCCTGCCCTTCGCGCACGGAGGCGGACGGGATGCCGTGCACGAAGCGGACGTCGAGGTTCGCCTCCGCCCGCAGGGCGAGGAGCACGTCGTCGTAATCCTCAGTGCGGCACGCGGCGATGGCGATCTCGGACGGCTTGGCTCGGCCTGAAGCCATCAGCCCGCGGGCCCAACGCAGCGCCTCCAACGCCTCGTGCCGGGGCGTAGCCGCGCTGCAGACCTCGACGGCCGGCGTCTCGCGCTCGCGGCCGACGACTCGGATGGCGGTCGCGCGAACCCAGGCGGGTACCGGGCGCGGCCCGGAAATCCAGGTGACCGGGACGCGCTCCGCAAGGGCCACAACTACGGGGCGCCAGCAAGGGGCGAGGTCGACCAGTTCGACGAAGTCGATGGGACCGAGGATTTCGGAGGCGTGGTCGATCCGCGCCGCCGCGGCCGCGGTCAGGTCGCCAGGGGGCAGAATGCCCGGCGGCAGCGCCGCGACCACCGCTCGCTCAAGGCATGCAACGGAGGCGATACGGCCTCCACCGCCGTCCGCAGACTGGAGGTCGAAGGCGGCGGACCAAGCCTTCCGCAAGGTCTCCGCCGCCGCATCGATCATGCCCGGCAGGGCCTTAATTGGATTCAGCTCGCCGAGTTCCGTCTCGGGAAGCACGCGCTTCAAGGTGGACCTGAGCGTCTCGTCGTCGATCGGCCTTGCGAAGCCCCCGGCCAAACGGGCAACCAGGGTTTCGATCGACAGCACCCGGACACCGTGCTCGCTTCGACGCGCTGCCTCTAGGCGCGCGTCCGCCATCGCGAGGCGGCCTTGGACCACGACTACGCGACGCAACACCATGTTAAGCAACCTCAATCTCAGGTTGCGTATGGTGTCCGAGTTATCGCGTTACGGTCAAGCTTGGTTGGCTGTGGATAATGGGCATAGCTTCGCGTCCTTGAACACGACTTCGATTACGTGCCGAGTTCGCTGATGCGGGTGCGCGGCGGTCGGTATCGGGGTGAGCCCGAACACTCGACTTCACAGGCGTTAGTAAGTCGACCAAGCTGGGCGGGAGATGCACAACCGTAACGAAACGGAGCAGACTGAACGGCTGGAAAAAATCTCTGAAGCCGCTCGTCGTTACGTCAGATGTTACGTCCGCCGACACAACATCAACCAGACCGAGGCGATTCCGCCTCTAAGTCTTTGAGATGATTGGTGGGCGCACTAGGGTTCGAACCTAGGACCCGCTGATTAAGAGTCAGCTGCTCTACCAACTGAGCTATGCGCCCGATCGCGTCTGCGACCGCCCGGTGGCCACCAAGTCCGTCCGGGGTGACGGGCTGATACCAACGCGGCTGGGGGGTGTCCACCCCCCGCCGCAGCTTTTTCTCATTCCGCCGCCGCATGCTGTGCATGCACGCGCACCGAATGGGCCGAGAGCTTGTTCAGCGCCGAGAGATACGCCTTCGCGGAGGCGACCAGCGTGTCGGGATCGGCACCGCGGGCCGTGACGCTGCGCTCGCCGTCCCGCAGGCGCACCGAGACTTCGGCCTGGGCATCCGTGCCGCCGGTCACGGCATGGACCTGATAGAGTTCCAGCTGCGCCTGATGCGGGACCAGCGCCGAGATCGCGTTGAACACCGCATCCACCGGCCCGTTGCCGTCCGCCTCCTCGATCCGCGTGCCGGCCTCGTCGGCGATGCGCAAGGTCGCGCGCTGCGGCCCGCGGGTGCCGGCGATCACCGACAGGGAGACCAGCCGGATGCGGTCGTGGGCCGTGGCGAGGTTCTCGTCGACGAGCGCCTCGATATCCTCGTCGTAGACGTTCTTCTTGCGGTCGGCCAAAGCCTTGAACCGGTCGAAGGCGTCCTGGAACTGGTTGTCCGACAGGTGCAGGCCGAGATCCTCCAGCTTGGAGCGGAACGCCGCCCGGCCCGAGTGCTTGCCCATCACCAGGGAGGTCTTCGTCAGCCCCACCGAGGCCGGCGTCATGATCTCGTAGGTCTCGGCGTTCTTGAGCATGCCGTCCTGGTGGATGCCGCTCTCGTGGGCGAAGGCGTTACGGCCGACGATCGCCTTGTTGAACTGCACCGGGAAGTTCGTGGCGTGGCTCACGAGCTTCGAGGCGCGGGTCAGCATGGTCGATTCGACCCCCGTCTCGTAGGGCAGCACGTCCGCGCGGGTGCGCAGGGCCATCACGATCTCTTCCAACGCCGCGTTGCCGGCACGCTCCCCGATGCCGTTGATCGTGCATTCGACCTGCCGGGCGCCCCCCTCGATGCCCGCCAGGGAGTTGGCGATCGCGAGACCCAGGTCGTTGTGGCAATGGACCGAGAACACCGCCTTGTCGGCGTTCGGCACGCGCTCACGCACATTCGCGAACATGTCGCGGTACTCGGAGGGCGTGGCGTAGCCCACCGTGTCGGGGAGATTGATCGTCGTGGCGCCGGCCTTGATCGCCGCCTCGACGCAGCGGCACAGATAGTCGAGGGGCGTGCGCGTCGCGTCCATGGCCGACCATTCCACGTCCTCCACGAGGTCGCGGGCCTGGGCCACGGTCTTCAGGATGATCTCGACGACCTCGTCCTGGCTCTTGCGCATCTGGTGCGCGAGGTGGATCGGCGAGGTCGACACGAAGGTGTGGATCCGCGCCCGCTGGGCATGGCGCACCGCCTCGCCGGCCCGGGCGATGTCGGCGGGAATCGCGCGGGCGAGCCCCGCGATGGTGGCGCGCTTGGTCCGCCGGGCGATCTCCGACACGGCCTCGAAATCGCCGTTCGACGCGATGGGAAAGCCGGCCTCGATGATGTCGACGCCCATCGTATCGAGCAGCTCGGCCACCGCGAGCTTCTCGTCAAAGGTCATGGTGGCGCCGGGGCATTGCTCGCCGTCGCGCAGCGTGGTGTCGAAGATCACGATGCGGTCGCGGGCGGAGGTGGTGTTCGTCGTGGTCATGGCATTACCCTGTCGCGGGCCGCCCGGCTCGAGATGGCGCGGCGCGGCGTGGTGCCCTCGCGGGCGGATTCGCGAATGGAAGAACTCCCCTGAAGGCCCAGGCGCGCGCCCGGACGGCCCTCAGGGGCGGGTAAGCAGAAGCGGAAGAGCAAGCCCGGCGCGGCGCGCGCGCGACCGCGGCGCCGTCATGGCGGCGCGGGCGATCTCGGGCGCTGAGCCGGCTCTGGCCAAGGCTCGTCTCTCCTGTCGGCGACCCACGCCGGATGGTCTCACGGCGCGGTGCAGCCCGTAGGTATCCCCGGAACGGCCGGAACACAAGCGAGCGCCGCGCACCCGGTGGATCAGGAGGTGCAGGCACAGTCCGGAACCCGTACGGCCGGCGGATCCGCGAGAACCGCCGCCGCCAGATCGTCGTAGAACAGCATCTGTCCGGCGGCCCAGTCCTCGAATTCCGCCAGCACTGTCGGATCGAAAAAGGTCAGGCGGCTGTCGGCGATCCGGATCCATCCGGCCGCCTCCGCCTCGGCGAGCAGGTTGCCGACATGCGCCCGGGACACGTTCAGCCGCTCGGCGAGGCCGCGCAGGCTGAGCGGCGCGGCCGGCGGCGCCCCGGGAATCGTGGCGGCGTAGTGGGCGCCGACGAGGGTGGCGAGCAGCGGGTAGCCGCAATCCCGGCCGGCGAAATGCAGCACCCGGGGGAACGGCGCGATGAGCGTCCCGTGCCGCAGCACATGGGCCGCCGACCGGCGGACGAGTTCCCCGAGCCGGCCGGGCCCGTCGAGTCCTGCCGCGCGGCCCGGATCGCGACCCGCGACGGCGTCCATGGCGACGACGAACAGGCGCCCGGACCGGCCGATCTCGGTCACCAGGGCCGGCGAAGCCTGCAGGCATTTCACGCGTGCATCATCCGGATCCGCCACCGCCGTGACGAACCGCCCGGCCTTCAGGGTCGACACGAAACCGGCCGTCTGCCGGTGGCTCAGTCCGACCATCGCCTGGAGCGCCGTCAGGGTCGGACGGGGGCCGCCATGGTGGCGCCACGCGTAGTCGTTGTGGATCAGCATGAACGAGACCACGTAGCGCCCGATCTGATTGAGCAGCTTGTGACTCGGCCAAACAATCTGCGACGGCTCGATCATCCCCTGGCAGTAACCGGCGACCGCCCGACGGAAATCGCGCTCGGACCGAAGCAGAGCGATCCGGTCCCGAAAATGATCGTGCAACATCCGCGCCTCGCAGCAGCCGGATCCATGCCTTCGGGATGCCCGGCGCAGCCCCTTCGGTCCAGTATTTCCTGCAAAGTTTGGACTCGGCGGTGAAGATCCGCAGGGGATACGATCCGGAGTGCTCGGCCCGCTGCTGCCGGGACGAGCGGCTCGCCGGGCTCGGCCGGCAAGGACGACGAAGGGGACCGCCAAGCGTGTGCGATCTGCATCGACCCTCCCTCTCACGGCGACTCTCACGGCGCGGCCTGTTGACGGCCGTCGCCGTCGGCACCCTGGCCGGCGCGTCCGCACCGCCGTTTCGCGCCGAAGCGGCCTCCGACGGGGCTCGGTCGAAGGCCATCACGCCCGAGGAGGCTCTGGCTCGGCTGCTCGACGGCAACGGCCGCTACGCGGCCAACGCGCCCGCCAACAGGGATTTTTCGGCCGGTCGCGCGGCGCGGGCCGCGGCTCAGCATCCGATCGCCTGCATCGTCGGCTGCGCCGATGCCCGGGTCGCCCCGGACTTCATCTTCGACCAGGGACCGGGCGACCTGTTCGTCGTCCGCGTCGCCGGCAACTTCGTCAACACCGACGGCCTCGCCAGCCTCGAATACGGCGTGTCCGTCCTGGGCGCCCCGTTGATCCTGGTCCTCGGCCATTCCGAATGCGGGGCCGTGAAGGCGACGATCGACGTCATGCGGACCAAGGCGGTGCTTCCCGGCCATCTCCCGGTGCTGGTCGACGCGATTCGGCCCGCGGTCGATCTGGCCGCGAAGGCGCGGGCGCAGGATCCCCTCGCCGAGGCCATCGCCCAGAACGTCCGGCACACCGTCGGACGGCTGGAGCAGTCCGGGCCGATCATCGCGGAGGCCGTCGCCGCCCAGCGGGTGAAGGTCGTGGGCGGCTTCTACGACATCGCCACCGGCAAGGTCGCGCTCCTCTGAGAGGACGAAGGCGCATCGACGATCGGGCCGGCGCCTTGCCAATGACGGGCCAGCCTCGATAAAGCCCGCCGGCACGTCGAGACCAACCCGCGAGACCGTCATGGCCAGCTACAAGCTCCTGCTCCTCCCCGGCGACGGGATCGGTCCGGAGGTGGCGGCCGGCATGCAGGTCGTGCTCGAGGCGCTCAAGGAGACCGGTCTCGCGACCTTCGAGACCGAGACCGACCTCGTCGGCGGCTGCGCGCTGGATGCCCATGGCAGCCCGCTCGCCGACGCGACCCTGCAGCGCGCCAAGGATGCGGACGCGATCCTGCTCGGCGCGGTCGGTGGGCCGAAATGGGCCGGCGTCGCCTACGAGAACCGCCCGGAGGCCGGCCTGCTGCGCCTGCGCAAGGAGCTCGACCTCTTCGCCAACCTCCGTCCGGCGATCTGCTACCCGGCCCTGGCCGAAGCCTCGGCCCTGAAGAGGGAACTGGTCGAGGGCCTCGACATCATGATCGTCCGGGAGCTCACCGGCGGCGTCTATTTCGGCGAGCCGAAGGAGATCACCGTGCTGGAGGACGGCTCCAAGCGGGCGGTGGATACCCAGGTCTACACCACGGCCGAGATCGAGCGGATCGCCCATGTAGCCTTCGACCTCGCGGGCAAGCGCTCGGGACGTGTCGCCTCCGCCGAGAAGCACAACGTGATGAAGTCCGGTGTCCTCTGGAAGGAGGTCGTCACCAAGGTCCATGCGGAGCACTATGCCGACCTCCAGCTGGAGCACATCCTGGCCGACAACTGCGCCATGCAGCTGGTGCGCCGGCCGAAGCAGTTCGACGTGCTGGTGACCGACAACCTGTTCGGCGACGTGCTCTCCGACATCGCCGCCATGCTCACCGGTTCCCTGGGCATGCTGCCCTCCGCCTCGCTCGGTGCGGTCGATGCGGGCGGCCTGCGGCGCGCGCTGTACGAGCCGGTCCACGGCTCGGCCCCGGACATCGCCGGCCAGGACAAGGCGAACCCGATCGCCATGATCGGCTCGCTCGCCATGTGCCTGCGCTATTCCTTCGGCCTCGGCGACGCCGCCGACGCCCTCGACGGCGCCATCACCGACGCCCTGTCGGGCGGTGCGCGCACGGCCGACATCGCCGGCGAGGGCACGAACCCGATAGGCACCCGGGCCATGGCGGCGGCGGTGGCGGACGCGCTCCGCGCGCGCGTCGGCTGAGACAGGACTTCGGCGCGTCTCAGCATCGGGGTCGGTCCCCAGCCGCGTGTTTCGACGCATGGCGGCCGGGCCCGACCTTCGCTATGACGCGCCCATCGAGGAATGGGAGCGTCATGAAGGCCGGAAACGGGGCGTCTGAGCGCGCGAGCGCGGATTTCGGCTTCGAGCGCGTGGCGCTCGACGAGAAGCAGGGGCGCGTCGACAGCGTCTTCCACTCGGTCGCCCGCCGCTACGACATCATGAACGACCTGATGTCGGCGGGCCTGCACCGGGCCTGGAAGGCGCAGCTCGTCTCGATGCTGCGGCCCTCCCAGAACCGGGCCTTCGCGCATCTCGATGTCGCCGGCGGCACCGGCGACGTGGCCTTCCGGGTCCTGGCCGCGGGCGGCCCCCGCACCCGGGTCACGGTTCTCGACATCAACGAGTCGATGCTGCGCGTCGGCGCGGAGCGGGCCCGGGAGCGCAAGCTCGACGAGGCCGGCGACCGGATCGCGTTCGTGACCGGGAACGCCGAGGCGCTGCCCCTGCCGGACGCGACCTTCGACGCCTACACGATCGCCTTCGGCATCCGGAACGTGCCGCGGATCGAGACGGCGCTCGCCGAGGCGCGGCGGGTGCTGAAGCCCGGCGGGCGCTTCCTCTGCCTGGAATTCTCCGCCGTCGACATCCCGCTGCTCGACCGGATCTACGACGCCTATTCCTTCAACGTGATCCCGCGCATCGGCGCCCGGGTCGCCGGGGACGCGGAATCCTATCGCTACCTCGTGGAATCGATCCGGAAGTTTCCGACGCGCGGCGCCTTCGCGGGCATGATCGAGCGTGCCGGTTTCCGGCACGTCACCGACCGGCCGCTCACGGGCGGGATCGTGGCGATCCATTCGGGCTGGAAGGTCTCTTGACCGCCGCCTTGCGCGACGGGAGCCAGCACCGGTGATCAGCGCCGCCATCAACCTGTTCCGCGGCGCGCGGGTCGGCTTCGTGCTGGCCCGCGAGGGCGCCCTCGCCTTCGCCGATCCCGCAGAGCTGCCGCCGCATCTGCGGCTCGCCCTGCGGCTCGGCCGCTCCCTCGAGCGGCCGGGTCTCGACGACGGCGCCGCTCGGCTCTCGGCGGCCATGACCCGCCTCGGCCCGTCCTACGTCAAGTTCGGGCAGTTCCTGGCGACGCGGCCCGACATCGTCGGCATGCGGGCGGCCTTCGACCTGGAGAAGCTGCAGGACCGGGTGCCGCCCTTCCCGCAGGAGGTCGCGCTCCGCACCGTCGAGACGGCGCTCGGCAAGCCGGTCAGTCAGCTCTTCGTGTCGTTCAGCGAACCGATCGCCGCCGCCTCCATCGCGCAGGTCCACAAGGCGATCGTCCAGGATGCGGACGGCACGCAGCGCGCGCTGGCCGTGAAGGTGATGCGGCCGGGCGTCCGCGAGCGCTTCATGCGCGACCTCGAGGTCATGCGCTTCATGGCCCGGGTGGTGCACGCCCTGTCCCCGCAGGCGGAGCGGCTGCGTCCCCGCGAAGTCGTGGAGATCCTCGCCCGCTCGGTGCTGATGGAGATGGATTTCCGCCTGGAGGCGGCCGCCGCCTCCGAGCTCGCCGAGAACACCAAGGACGACCTCGACTTCCGCGTGCCGAAGCCCGAATGGGAGCTGACCGCCCGCGAGGTGCTGTCGGCCGAGTGGATCGAGGGCACCCGCCTGCACAGCGCGGCGGAGATCGCCGCCCAGGGGCACGACCCGCAGACCATCGGGCGGACCGTCATCCAGAGCTTCCTGCGGCACGCGATCCGCGACGGCTTCTTTCACGCCGACATGCACCAGGGGAACCTGCTGGTGGACGCCGAGGGCCGCCTGGTGGCGGTGGATTTCGGCATCATGGGCCGCCTGGGCCCGAACGAGCGCCGGTTCCTCGCCGAGATCCTGCTCGGCTTCATCCTGCGCGACTATCGCCGGGTGGCGAAGGTCCATTTCGAGGCGGGCTACGTGCCGGCCCACCATTCCGTGGAGGATTTCGCGCAGGCGATCCGGGCGATCGGCGAGCCGATCCACCAGCGCCGGGCCGACGAGATCTCGATGGCCAAGGTCCTGACCCTGCTGTTCGACGTCACGGCCCTGTTCGACATGAGCACCCGCACCGAGCTGGTGATGCTCCAGAAGACCATGGTGGTGGTGGAGGGCGTCGCCCGCTCCCTCGACCCGCGGCTCGACATGTGGACCACGGCCGAGCCGGTCGTGCGCGCCTGGATCGCCCGCAACATGGGCCCGGTCGGCCGGGCGCAGAGCGGCCTGGAGGCCCTGCGGGTGGTCTCCGACGTGGTCGGCGATATTCCGGATCTCGCCATGCGGTTGAAGCGCGTGCTGGTGCGCCTCGACGAGGCCGGAACGGGCGATGCCCGCCGCCTGGAGCGCTTCGCCCGCAACGAACGCTATCGGGCGATCTGGTCGACGCTGGCTCTCTGGGCGATTGCCGCCGGGGCGCTGATGCTGGCGTTCCGCGGGGGGTGAACCCGCATCGCGGGTCCACGCGACGGGGGTGATCGCACGGTCTCGTCGCGCGCTGCCGGGTCGGCTCGCCCGGCTCGTGTTGCGGTTTCCCGGTCAGCCCGCGCCGTCCATCGTCGGGACCAGGGCCCGCAATTCCCGGGCAAGTTCGCCGAGACCGGTCGATCCCTTGGTGAGCACCCGGTCGGCCTGACCGGCCAGTCGGCGCCGATCCTCGGCCGTGATGTCCTTGGCGGTGAGCACGACCACCGGCACGTCGCGGCTGTCCGGGCGCGCCCGGAGCGCCCGCAGGAAGGCAAAGCCGTCCATCTCGGGCATCATCAGATCCAGCAGGATCAGGCACGGCCGTTCCGACTCGAGGGTCGCGAGGGCGCGCAGGCCGTTCGCGGCCTCGCGCACCGGAAAACCTTCGCGTTCGAGATAGGCGCAGACATGGCCCCGAACGTCCGCCTCGTCCTCGACGACGAGGATCGGCCCGCTACCGGCCGTAGGTCGGAAGCGGTCGACGATCTGGCGCAGACTTCCCCAGTCGATCGGCTTCTGCAGGTAGTCGGTGGCGCCGAGCGAGAAGGCGAGGTTCTGCTCGTCCAGGACCGTCACCATCACGATCGGTGTCGCGCCGATCTCGGGATCGGCGCGCATGGCCCGCAGCACTGCCCAGCCGTCCATCTGCGGCATGGTCACATCGAGGAGCACCGCCCGCGGGTGCAGGCTGCGGGCGAGATCGAGCCCCCGCCGCCCGTCCTCGGCGACCGTTACCGAGAAGCCCTCGCGCTCCAGGAAGCGGGCGAGCAGATCCCGGGTCGCGGCGTCGTCGTCGATCACCAAGATGGTTCCGCGTTCGCCGGGACCGGCGGCGCTGTCCGCATCCGCTTCCTCCGCCGCACCGGTCTCGAAGCGGACCGGCAGGGTCAGCGTGAAGGTGGTGCCCTCCCCTTGCCGGCTCTCCACGGCGATCGCGCCGCCCAGCATCTCGGCGAAGGCACGGGTGATCGCGAGGCCGAGCCCGGTCCCGCCGAAGCGGCGCGTCGTCGAGGCGTCGGCCTGGGTGAAGCGCTCGAAAAGCCGCCCCACCTGCTCCGGTGTCATCCCGATCCCGGTATCGGTCACGGAGAAGCGCATCGTCGTGTCGACCCGGGCGACCGACAGGGTGATCCGGCCGTTCTCGGTGAACTTCGCGGCGTTGCTCAAGAGATTGATCAGGCACTGGCGCAGCTTGGTGACGTCGGTGTAGGCGCTGCCCAGATCCGCCTCCAGCGCCAGCGCCAGGGTGTTGCCCTTCTTGGCGATCAGACCTTCGACCGTGACGGCGACCTCCTGCACCACGGTGGCGACGTCGAAATCCTCGGCGTAGACCTCGACCCGGTCGGCCTCGATCTTGGAGATGTCGAGCACGTCGTTGATCAGGCCGAGGAGGTGCCGGGCGTTGGTCTCGATCTTTTTCATGTCGGCGACCAAGCCGGCCTCGCCGATATCCTCCAGCTCCTCCTGCACCATCTCGGAATAGCCGATCACCGCCGAGAGCGGGGTGCGCAACTCGTGGCTCATATTGGCCAGGAACTGACTCTTGGCGGCGTTGGCGGCCTCTGCGGCGGCGCGGGCCGCCTCGATGGCGGCCTCGGCCTCCTTGCGCTCGGTGATGTCCGTATGGGTCCCGACCCATTCGCGCAGGGTACCGTCGGATTCGAGGATCGGAACGGCGCGCACGCTCATGTGCCGGTATGCCCCGGAGGCCGCGCGGATCCGGTGCTCCGTCGCGTAGGGCTCAAGGCTGCTCAGGGCGCGGGACCACGCGGCCCGGGTGTGCGGGCGATCCTCGGGATGGACCGCATCCAGGAAGCCGAGCCCTGCATAGGCGGCCTCGTCCTGACCGGTGAAGCGGCTCCAGGCCACCTGGCGTCGGTGCAGGCTGCCCTCCGGGTTGGCGGTCCAGACGATGGCCGCGCTGGCCTCGATCAGCGAACGGAACCGCTCCTCGCTGCGACGCAGACGGGCCTCGGCCAAATGGCGGATGGTCTCGTCGACCACGACGAGTCCGACGCCCTCCACGTTCTCATCGGTCGCGGCGCTCTCCACGCCCCGGAGCGGGTAGAAGCTCATCGAGAAGTGGCGGACACCGCCGGGAGCGGAGGGAGCCGGCACGGCCACCGGGACGTTCGGCGAGACCAGGCCGTCCTTCAGGGCCGCGGCGAGCTTCAGGGCGAGTTCTTCCCGGAGGGTCGGAAGCATGGCCCAGATCGGCGCGCCGAGATCGGCCCCGAAGCCGCGTTCGCTCATCGTGGCGAGCGCCCGGTTCATGTGCCGGATCTTCAGGTCGCGGTCGAGGAAGCCGAGGCCCACCGGCGCGTTGGCGAGCACGCCGTCGAGCAGGCGCGACATGCGCAAGGATTCCTGCCGGCGCACCAGAGCGAGGCGGGCGAGCAGCACGATCGCGCCCAGCGCCGCCGCCCCCGAGAGCAGGAACAGCAGGAGCCCGCGCCAACCCTCGATCGCCTGAAGGGTGGCGAGACGCTCCAGCGTCGCGGCCTGACGGGCCGCCGCCTCGGCGCGGATCGCGTCCATCAGCTGCTTGCCTTCGCCGGTGCGGACAAGCTCGATGGCCGGCTCGAACCCCTGATTGCGCCGCGCCGCCACGACCCGGGCCGCGAAGTCCCGCTTCTGCGCGATCAGGCCGGCGAGCGAGGGGCCGCCGGCGCGGACCGGATCCTGCGCGGCCGAGCCGAGGCCGGCGAGTTCCGTCTCAATCTTGGTGAGGGCGCTCGTGTAGGGGGTGAGGTAATCCTCGCTGCCGACCAGGACGAAGCCCCGCTCGCTCGTCTCCAGGTCCTTCACCTCGGAGATCAGGCGCTCGATCCCGGCGACGGTGTCGTTCGCGTGGGCCGTCGCGGTCCGGTCGGCCTCGCCGGTGAGGTAGTTCGCCGTGCCGCTGCCCAGGGCGACGACCAGCAGGACGAAGGCCGCCGGGGAGCCCAGGAGCCAGCCGAGCGGGCCGGCGCTGCGCCAGTTCCGCCGACGCAAGGAGAAGATCGATCCGACGCGAGACGGGGCGCTCACGTCTCCACCAGTCCGGTGCTGGCACCCGACGCCTCGGAATCGGGCCGGCCGTGCGGCTGGGCGAGGTATTCCCGCGACCGCATCTCGATGAGGCGCGAGACGGTCCGGTCGAACTCGAAGGCCTCGCGGCCGGTCTCGGCGGTGTAGAGCTCCTGCGCGTCGGCGTCCGCGGAGGCCACGAGCTTCACGTGCCGGTCGTAGAGCGTGTCGACCAGCGTGATGAAGCGCTTGGCCTCGTTCCGGTCCGCCTCTGCCATGACCGGGATCCCGTCCAGAATGACCGTGTGGTAGGCGCGGGCGAGCGCCATGTAGTCGGAGGCGCCGAGCGGCTTGCGGCAGAGATCGTCGAAACCGAACCGGGCCACGCCGGTCGCCTGCTCGGGGACCTCCACGGCCCGGCCGTGAACCGTGACCGTCGCCGGAAGGCCCCGGACCTTTCCGGTCAGTCCCTTGAAGGCGGCGTCGAGGGCGGCGCGCGCCTTGGCGTCGGCGGGAACGTGATAGACGGCCGCGCCGCCGAGCTTCTCCAGTCGGAAGTCGGTACGGGCGTCGAGCCGGACGACGTCCACGCGCTCCTTCAGGGTCGCGACGAACGGCAGGAACAGCGCCCGGTTCAGCCCGCCCTCGTAAAGCCTGTCCGGCTCGACGTTCGAGGTTGCGACGATCGTGACGCCCCGCCGGAACAGGTGGTTGAACAGGCGACCCAGGATCATCGCGTCGGCGATGTCGGTGACGGTGAACTCGTCGAAGCACAGCAATGTTGCCTCGTCGGCGAGCTGGTCGGCCACCGGCCCAATCGGGTCGTCGCCCTTGACGGTGCCGGCCTTGAGCGCCTGCCGGTAGGCGTGGATGCGTTCGTGTGCGTCAGCCAGGAAGCCGTGGAAATGGACCCGCCGCTTCGGCTCGGGGGCCGCCTCGTGGAACAGGTCCATCAGCATGGTCTTCCCGCGCCCGACCGAGCCCCAGACGTACAGGCCCCGGATCGGTTCGGCTTCGTCCTTGCGCCGGAACAGCCAGCCGAGGGCGCTCGTCTTGCTGGCGCGCTTGCGACGCTGCAGGTCCAGGACCAAGCGGTCGAGGGCGCGCACCAGATGTCCTTGCGCCGGATCGCGCTCGATCGCCCCGGTGGCGACCAGGGCCTCGTAGCGCTCGTGGACCGGCCCAGGCGAGACCGCGCTGGCCCGCGCCGCCGGCGACGGGGCGATGTGCTTGCCGGATCTGTCGTTCACGCCGCCGGTTCCTCGCTGCTGGTCGCGGCACCGGTTCGGCACCCCCCGCGCCCGCGTCGGCGGTCAACGACCCGGGACCTGTTCCAGTGCCGCGCAAGCTCGGCCTGAATCAACCCCGCGGCTGAACAGTCGCAGGAAAGCGTCCCATCGGCCCTGCGCATGGCAGATCCGCGGAGGGTCAGCCAAGCGTTTCGCTGCATTGCACAACGACTTTGAGGATGCGAGATCCGCTCCGTCTTTGGGAGGAGCGTCCGGATCTCCCTGCGCGGCACCGCGCACGAACCGGAGCTTCATCATGGCGGCACAAGCCCTCGAGGGTCTGGCCCACACCGTCCGCCGTCTGTGGCCGGCCGACCGCACGGCGGTCCTGAACTATTTCCTGCGGCTGGATCCGGAGACCCGGGCGAGCCGCTTCATGGGCAATGTCAGCGAGGCCGGGGTCAGGGCCTACGCCACGCAGGCCCTGACCGCCGAGGGCGTGATGTACGGCGCGTTCGTGGGTGGTGCGCTGCGCGGCCTCGGCGAATTGCGGCCCATGGGACCGGGTGCCTCGCGCTACGTCCTGGGGCCGCATGCCGAGGCGGCCTTCGCGGTGGAGCGGGCATTCCGTCGGCGCGGCATCGGCGCCGCCCTGTTCGCGCGGATCGCGCGCTCGGCGCGGCATCGCGGCGTCGTCGATCTGCACGTGCGCTGCCTGTCGGGGAACGGACCGATGCTGCGGCTCGCGGCCAAGCACGGGGCGGCCCTCCAGCACGAGGGGCGTGAGATCGAGGGCGCCCTCCACCTCGCGCGTCCGACGCCGTTCTCCCTCTGGTACGAAGGGATCGCGGAGGCTTTCGACTTCACCCTGGCGGCAAGCTTTCCGGAGCAGATGCGGCCCCCGGCCTGAATCCGCGAGCGCCGTCCACGCGGAGAGCCCGCGCGCTCACCCGGCGGCGTCGCCGACGAGCGCGAAGGTCAGGAGATCGACCGACCGGGCCCCGCCGCGCAGCAATGCCCGAGCGGCGGCGTTGCCGGTCGCGCCGGTGGTCATGACGTCGTCCACGAGGAGGATCCGGCGCCCGCGGATCCGGTGCTGTTCGGCGGTTGCCACGCGGAAGGCGCCGCTCAGGTTCTCGGCGCGGGCCGCACGGCTCAAACCCACCTGGGACCGCGTCGCGCGGACGCGCACGAGCGCCGTGGCGACGAAGGGGAGCCCGGCCGGTCCGGCAATCGCCCGGGCCAGAAGGGCGGACTGGTTGAACCGCCGGCGCCACAGGCGTCCGCGGTGGAGCGGTACCGGGACCAGGCATTCGGCGTCGGCGATCAGGGTTCGGCCGCTCGCGGCCATCATCCGGGCCATGACGCGGGCCAGATCGAGGCGGTCCTCGTATTTCAGGCGATGGACGAGGCGGCGCGCCACCGCATCGTACAGGGCTACAGACCGGGCACGCTCGAAGACCGGCGGCTCGGCGATCGCCCGGGGTGAGAGCAAAGGGCCGACCCCGAGATCGACCGCGAACGGCGTCCCGTAGCGCTGGCAGACCGGCTCCTCGATCAGCCGCAGGCTCGACCAGCAGGCCGGGCACAGGGCGCCGGGATCCGCGGTGGCGCCGCCGCAGCCCGCGCAGGTGGGCGGATAGATCAGCGAGACGACCCCGCGCGGCAGTCCGCGCAGGGTCCTTGCGACGGCCTCGAGAGCCGTCATGCGGCGGACGCGCCGCCCGAATCCGCGCTTCTACTGGGCCGAGACCGGGCGCGCCTGCGGCGCCATCTGCTGCTGCTGCATCTGGCGGTCGCGGGCGTTGGCGCGGTGACGGCCGATGGCGCAGCCGGCCGCAGCGCCGACGAGGCCGTGATGGCCGGCATAGTGCCCCGCGATGCCGCCGACGATGGCGCCCTTGATGCAGCCCTTGGCTTCGGCGCCGCCGGCGGCCGCGAGGGTGGTGAGGGCCACGGCGGCCCCGACGAGCATACGCTTCATGATCAATGCTCCATGACGAATCTCGGCCGTTTAAGCCGGTTGCAGCAGGAACAGCGACGCTGCCGAGTCGTTCCGACATTCTAGCGCGGCTCACGGATCCGTGCGCGCGGCCGTGCGAGAGGTGGCGCGGGACGGCTTCAGATGCCATCTCCCCCGCGATGGATGCTCCCTCCGCCCTGTTCGACACGGCCCTCGCCCGCCGCCGCCTCGCCCGAGCCCAGGGCCGCGGCTACGCGGGCTTCCTCGTCGATCGGCTCGCCGAGGATCTCGATGACCGCCTGGGGGCGGTCCTGCGCCGCTTCACTTCGGTGCTCGACCTCGCGACGCCCGTCCCGGTGGCGGCCCGGATGCTCGCGGCCCGGTATCCGGAGGCGCGGCATCTCCGTCTCGCGGCCCGGCCCGAGACGGGCGGCGGCCTGATCGTCGGCGACCCGGAGGCGCTGCCGCTGGCGGCCGGAAGCCTCGACCTCGCCGTCTCGCTGCTGAGCCTTCACGCCGTGAACGACCTCCCGGGCACGCTGATCCAGCTGCGCCGCGCCCTGCGGCCGGACGGGTTGTTCCTCGGCTGCCTGCTCGGCGGCGCCACCCTGACCGAGCTGCGCCAGAGCTTCGCCCAGGCCGAGAGCGAGGTCGAGGGCGGGATCAGCCCGCGCGTGGCGCCCTTCGCGGCGGTACGTGAGGCCGGCGGGTTGCTCCAGCGGGCCGGTTTCGCCCTGCCGGTGGCCGATACCGATACGCTGACGGTCCGCTACGCCGATCCGTTCGGCCTGATGCGCGATCTGCGCGCCATGGGCATGACCAACGTACTCACCGAGCGGCGGCGGACGCCGCTGCGGCGGGCGACGCTCCTGCGGACGGCAGAGATCTATGCCGAGCGGTTCGCGGATCCGGATGGGCGCGTGCGGGCCACCTTCGAGGTGCTGTGGCTTTCGGGCTGGGTCCCGCACGAGACCCAGCAGAAGCCGCTGCGGCCCGGGACCGCGAAGACGCGCCTCGCCGACGCGCTCGGAACCGTCGAGTTGAAGCCCGAGGGAGGGAGCACGCCATGAAGGTGCCTGGACCGGACCACCCGATCACCATCGAGCCCGAGCCCCGCCGCGTCCGCGTCGTCGTGGCGGGTGTCGCGGTCGCCGAGAGCCGGAACGCCCTCCGGCTGCAGGAGGCCCGGTATCCGCCGGTCTTCTACGTGCCGCGGAGCGACATCCGGGCCGATCGCTTCGTCGCCTCGGCGCGCACCACACACTGCCCGTACAAGGGCGACGCCCACTATTTCGACCTCGTCGTCGACGGTACCCGGCGCCCCGACGCGGTCTGGAGCTACGGGGACCCGTACCCGGCCGTCGCGGCGATCCGGGACCACGTGGCGTTCTATCCGGACCGGGTCGATGCCATCACGCTGGAGGACTGAGCCGGTCACCCGCCCGGTTTACCCGATTCAATCCCGGACGAGGCTCCAGAACCCGTGCTTGCGGCCGTGCGCCTGCCGCAGCGCCGCGCGGTAGGCCTTCGGATCCGGCTCGGCTTCGCCGGCCGCGAGGCGCCCCGCCAGGGCGTCGAGTTCCGCGAGGTAGCGCGCCCCATGCGGGTAGGCGGCGCTGCGGCCGCCCTCGAGGATGGAGTCGAGGAGCCGGCGATACAGGATCGTGGCCGCCCGGGGGTGTTCCTGGGCGAGCGCCTCGGCCGCCGGCGCCAGCACCGCGTACTGATCGCCCTGCCAGATCCCGGGCCTCGCGACCACCAATGCGGCGGCGCGGCGAAGATCCGGCCAAGCCGTCAGGAAGGTCAGAGCCCGGTGCGGCTGCGGGAAGGCCTCGGCATGGTCGAGGGCGCGCTGGAGCGCCTCCTCGTCCTCGAAATCCGGAAGCTTGGCGAGGAAGGTCCGCAGCATCGGCGCGTCGAGCTCCCGCTCGAATCGGGTCCACCGGAGGAGCTGTGCCTCGTCGGACCGGCCGAGGGCATCGAGGATCTCGATCTCCAGCGCCTGCCGTTCGCGCTCCGGCCCGCGCGTATCGAATCCCGCGATCAGATCTGCCCGCGTCGCGATGCGCAATCCCGGATCCTGCATGCGCCGGATCCAGTCCAGCGCCTCTTCCGCCCGTCCGGCGGCGAGGAGGCGCCGGGCAATCTCGACGCGGTTCTCCCGCCCCGGCAGCACCGTGCGCTCCAGGGCGATGAAGGCGTCCGGATCGCCGCGCCGGTCGGCTATGGCCTGCCGGAGGCGCAGGATCTGGATCCGGGCGGCCTGCCGATGATGCGTCGCCTCGCGGCGCGGATCGCCGCCCGTCGGCATCGCGGCGTCGGCCGCGGCGAGCCTGTCGTCGATCTCGGCAAGGGCCGACTCGAGCAGCGTCGGGATCATGTCCCCGAGGACGAGTCCCAGTGGACCGAACGGATCCGCCGCGAAGGGCTCGACGAGGCGTGCCGCCAACCCGGCGGCCTCCGCCGGAGGCAGGTTGCCCGCGATCTCCACGAAGGCCGTCGATGCGCGATCGAACACGCCCTGCACCGCGCCGGTGCTGTCGTCGACACGGTTCAGGACCGCGTCGGCACCGTTGAGGAAGCGCCTCAGGCGATCGAGGGCGGCGCCCGCATCGAGGGGGCGCAGCTCGTCGAGGATCACCGTCACGGTGGCGTTGAGATCGGCCGCGAAGGTCCGTCGCTTCTGCCAGTCGATATAGCCCTGGGCCCCCTCCAGGGCCGTCAGCCGCCGGTCGACGATGGCCGCCACGGCGTCCGGCCCCTGGAGGGAAGCCAAAGCGGCGCTCACCAGCTTCTTGAAGGCGGGATTGCGCGCGGTCTCGCCGAGGATCAGCCCGATCAACCGGTCCGGGCCGAGCGCCGCCAGCGTTTCCGGCGACGGTGTCGTGCGGCGCACGCCCTTCGGGAGGGCGGGCGCCTTCCGGCGTCCCTGCGGCGGCGGTTCCGGTGTCACCCGCCGCGCGCGCGCCACGATGGCCTCCATCGATGGTTCGGGTTCCACACGGCCGTCCCGTCCGCGCCGGCTACTCCACGACGCGGGCGCGGGGCCGATCGCTGCCCTGGGCGGTCTCGTCGTGCCAGCCGCCGGCCTGATCCTGGTAGCGGATGCCCTCGGTCGAGCCGGGGACCTGCTGCTCTGCCGCCGCGGCCTGGGCCGCTTGCAGCGCCTCTTCGCGACTCGGGAAGGTCTCGGAAAAGACGTCGCCGACCTTGTAGGCGAACCCGCCGTCGTGCTCGACGATGCGATAGGTAACCTCAGACATCACGCCTCCTGTTCACGCCCGGCATTGTTGAGCGCGAACCCGCCG
This sequence comes from Methylobacterium sp. 1973, assembly GCF_040545035.1. Classification (NCBI taxonomy): domain Bacteria; kingdom Pseudomonadati; phylum Pseudomonadota; class Alphaproteobacteria; order Hyphomicrobiales; family Methylobacteriaceae; genus Methylobacterium; species Methylobacterium sp. 1973. Next base: position 340,919 of record NZ_JBEPLA010000004.1, on the reverse strand, counting down.
GATGTGCTGGGGGTTCCAGGCGTGGTGCGTGGCGGCCTCCGATCCGCCGGAAAGTGCCGCTATCGGCAGCGGATCCCGATATCCAGACGATCCCGATGCAGCTTCGCCCGCTTCTCGCCCTCGCCCTTCTCCTGGTCGCCCGGCCCGCCAGCGCCGAGGAGGGGTTCCTCGACAAGCTCTTCGGCGGTTCCGGGCGCGAGACGCCGCCCAATCCGTTCGCCTCGAACTACCCGTCCGCGCCGCCCTCCGCGGAAGAAATCCGCGCCGTGCGGGCGCGGCGGGACGTGCGCGACGAACGCGGCGTCCGGCGCGGCCCGCTGCCTCCGGGCCGCATCCCGGAGGAGTGAGGCTCAGGCGTCGCCGACGACTCCGGCCGCGTCCTGGGCCTGAAGCACGTCCGGGCGCGGCATCGAGATGATGTTGTAGCCGGCATCCACGAAATGGACCTCGCCGGTGACACCGCCCGAGAGCGGCGACAGGAGGTAGAGGGCTGAGCCGCCGACATCCTCCAGGCTCACCGTGCGCCGCAGCGGCGCATGGGCCCGCTGGTGATTGAACATCAGCCGCGCGTCGGCGATTCCGGCGCCCGCCAGCGTCCGCATCGGGCCGGCGGACAGCGCGTTGACGCGGATCCCGTCCGGACCGAGATCGCTCGCGAGGTAGCGGACGGACGCCTCCAGCGCCGCCTTGGCCACGCCCATCACGTTGTAGTTCGGCATGACCCGGGTCGCCCCGCCGTAAGTCAGGGTCAGCAGGGACCCGCCCTGCGTCATCCGCTTGGCCGCGCGCTGCGCGATCTCGGTGAACGAGAAGCACGAGATCGTCATCGTCCGCACGAAATTCTCGCGGGTGGTCACGTCGACGTAGCGGCCCTTGAGCTGCGCCTTGTCGGAGAAGCCGATGGCGTGGACCACGAAGTCGAGGCCGCCGTCGAATCGCGCATCGAGGGCCTCGAAGGTCGCATCCACTGAGGCGAGGTCCTCGACGTCGCAGGGCAGGACGAGATCCGAATCGAGCTTGGCGGCGAGCGGTGCCACGCGGCGTCCCAAAGCCTCGCCCTGGTAGGTGAAAGCCAGGCGCGCGCCCTGGGCGTGCAGCGCCTTTGCGATACCCCAGGCGATCGAGTGATCGTTCGCGACGCCCATGATCAGGCCGCGCTTGCCTGCCATCAATCCCGTCATGCCGACTCACATCCTGACCAAGCACGCCGCCCCTACCAGGCGGGGACGGTCCGCGATCCGCGCAAGCGAACCGCCAAAGGGTGCCTTAGCGCGGCTCGCCGTGCGTTCCAAACCGGTCGGCGGTCGGACGGCAGGCAAAAAAAAGCCCCGCCTGTTGGCGGGGCGTTCCTGGCGGGGCGGCCGAACTCAGAAATGGCCGTCCGTATGCGACTGCGCCTCGTCGATGAGGGCCTGCTTCGCGTAGATCGCGGCGCAACCGGCGATGACCAGTCCGCTCAGCGTCCCGAAGATGAAAGTCCCCATTGCCACCACCAGATCTCAACATCCAGTAAACGCCGACCTCGAGCCGGCGGTTCCCTTCAGTAATCAGGCGTCGACGTGCTTCAGGACCAGGGTCGCGTTGGTGCCGCCGAAGCCGAAGGAATTCGTCAGCACGTGCCCAAGCTGCGCGTCGTCCCGACGCGCCCGCAGGATCGGCATGTCGGCGAAGGCAGGATCGAGTTCGTCGATATGCGCGCTCTCGCAGATGAAGCCGTTGTTCATCATGAGCAGGCTGTAGATCGCCTCCTGCACGCCGGTGGCGCCGAGCGAGTGACCGGTGAGCGACTTCGTGGCGGCGATCGGCGGGCATGCGTCGCCCCGGCCGAAGACCTCGCGGATCGCCTCGATCTCCTTGTCGTCGCCGACCGGCGTCGAGGTGGCGTGCGGGTTGATGTAGTCGATCCGCGCGCCCTTCAGGCCTTCCATGGCCTGCCGCATGCAGCGGACGGCCCCTTCGCCCGACGGCGCCACCATGTCGTGCCCATCCGACGTGGCGCCGTAGCCGGCCACCTCGCCGTAGATCCGGGCGCCCCGCGCCTTGGCGTGCTCCAGCTCCTCGAGGACCAGAACGCCCGCGCCGCCGGCGATGACGAAGCCGTCGCGGTTGGCATCGTAGGCGCGGGAGGCCCGGGACGGCGTGTCGTTGTACTTGGACGACATGGCGCCCATGGCGTCGAACAGCACCGAGAGGGTCCAGTCGAGGTCTTCGCACCCACCCGCGAAGATGATGTCCTGCCGCCCGCCCTGGATGATCTCTGCGGCGTTGCCGATGCAGTGATTCGACGTCGCGCAGGCGGAGGAGATCGAATAATTCACGCCGCGGATCTTGAACCACGTCGCCAGGGTCGCCGAGGCGGTGGACGACATCGCCTTCGGCACCGCGAACGGGCCGATGCGCTTGGGGCCCTTCTCCCGGGCGATGGCGGCGGCCTCGACGATCACCCGGGTCGACGGACCGCCCGAACCCATGATGATGCCGGTGCGCTCGTTCGAGATGTCGCCCTGTTCCAGACCCGCGTCCCGGATCGCCTGATCCATGGCGACGTGGTTCCAGGCGGTGCCGCCGCCGTGGAAGCGCATGGCGCGCCGGTCCACCACGCCTTCGGGGTCGAGGGTCGGCGCCCCCGAGACTTGGCTTCGGAAGCCGTGCTCGGCGTAGCTGGCGTCGCGCGCGATGCCCGAGCGGGCTTCGCGCAGGGAGGCGAGCACCTCCTGCGTGTTGTTGCCGATGGACGAGACGATGCCCATCCCGGTGATGACGACACGGCGCATGATGGTGACACTACCTCCGTCGCGGCCTCGGTCGCCCGGGCCACGTACCGGTCAGCTAAGGTGACGCGGACACAATCTCAACCACCGAGATCGTCCGGCGTTGCGGCCGAGCCGCGAACCGGACGCCCGGCCGACGCGATTCAGCTCTGGAACAGGCCGACCCGCATGTCCTGAACCTGATAGACGCGCTCGCCGTCTGCTTCGAGCCAGCCGTCGCCGATGCCGAGGACGAGCTTGCCCTGACGGACGCGCTTCACGTCGACATTGTAGACCACCTTCTTCATCGTCGGCAGGACCTGGCCGGCGAGCTTCACCTCGCCGACGCCGAGGGCGCGGCCACGACCCGGCGAGCCGAGCCAGCCGAGATGGAAGCCCAGCATCTGCCAGAGCGCATCGAGCCCGAGGCAGCCCGGCATCACCGGATCGCCCTGAAAGTGGCAGGGGAAGAACCAGAGGTCCGGCCGAATGTCGAGTTCGGCGGTCACGTGGCCCTTCCCATGGGCGCCACCGTCGGCCGCGATGGACGTGATGCGGTCGAACATCAGCATCGGCGGAAGCGGCAATTGCGCGTTCCCGGATCCGAAGAGTTCGCCGCGCCCGCAGGCCAGAAGATCCTCGTAAGAATAGTGCGACCGGCGGTTCGCGTCCTGCGCTTGTGTCTCGGCGTCTGGCGGCATTGGGTTGGCTGTTTCCTCGGATGTGCGCGATCTTCGCGTCGCGGGCGACTATACTCGGCCCGTCGGCTGGCGCGCGGGTTAGCACGGGGCGTCGCGCCTTCAAAGCCTGCGGCCGCAGGCATGCGGCAACGCTCGGGTTGCGACAGCCTGACCACTTCAATATACTCGGGCGACATCCGTTCCTTCAGGCCCCTCGTCGAGCGTTCAGTCCAGCGATGTCCGAACCGGTGCCATTCCAGGCCGTCTTCAACGGCCGGGTCCCCGCCCCCCAGTTGGAGGCCAACGGGACTCCGCGGCGCGGGTGCCCGCTGTCCGACCTCCGCGACCGCCTGCGTCGGGCTGGCCTGCGGCCGACGCGGCAGCGTCTCTCCCTCGGCTGGCTTCTGTTCGGCCGCGGCGACCGCCATCTCACGGCCGAGATGCTCTACGACGAAGCGATGCGCGCCAAGGTGCCGGTGTCGCTGGCGACGGTGTACAATACCCTCCATCAGTTCACCGAGGCGGGGCTGCTGCGCCAGCTCGCGCTCGACGGGTCGAAGGCCTATTTCGACACGAACCCGACCGAGCACCACCACTTCTACCTGGAAGACGAGAGCCAGGTCATCGACATGCCGGATTGCGGCATCACGGTCGATTCGCTGCCCGAGGCCCCCGAGGGGATGGAGATCGCCGGGGTCGAGGTGATCGTACGCCTGCGCCGCAGCCGGCCGGCGGGCCGCCGTCAGGGCTGACGCCGCGGCACGGCTCGGAACCATCAGGATCGTCGCAAAGGCCCGGATTCGTCCGGGCCTTTGCGTTTGCGCTCGGTCGCGCGACACCGGAGCGCCGGCCATTCCGGTCGGGGTGCGGCCCTCGATGCGGAAATCGGATACCGTCTGCTGCGCGGTCCCGGGATGGGAGCGTCCTTCCCGGCCGGCATCGCCCGACGGCGATGATCGCGCCGGACGCTACTCCACGACCTCGTTCGGATAGACGCCCCACAGGCGATTCTGGCGGATATAGCCATCCACGTCCCGCTTGTTCGGCAGGGCGACGATCAGGCGGCACCACGTGCCGGTGCAGCTCTTGACGCTGCCGATCACCCCGGTCTGAAGCTTGGCCTCGTCCTCGGCGCCGTCGTCGGCCTTCGCACGCAGCGATACGGCAGCCTTCTCGACGCCCTTGTCGGGGCCGGCATTCACGATGGCAGTCCGGCGGCCGGACAGCAGGGAGTGCAGCACCCAGCCTTCGGTCCCCTCCGAATCGCGGATCCGGCGCCAGGTCTCGAACTCGCCGATGATCTCGACGGGCAGGCCGGCCCGCTGGAAGACCCAAAGGGTGCGGTGATCCTTGGAGGGGCCCTCGCGGAGGTTGACGCGATCGGTCTTCAGGCTCGCGTAGCGCGGCAGCGGCAGCTTGGTCACCGGTCCGACCCCAGCCTCGGGGCCTGCGGGCGGCGCCGCCCGGGCACCGGTCGCGAGGCCGCCGGCCAGCATCGCCACGACGGCGAAGCTGAGGCGTGACACGCGCATGGTCGTCTCCCTATCCAGACGTGGCGTTGGTGGGCGCCGGACCTGTCGAAAGCAGGGCCGGTTCGACACGCGGACCGGGCCGCATCCGATTGTGTTCCGGCCCACCTCTGGTAGAGAGGCCGATGGGTCGGAACTGGCTCCGGAACCGGCGCCTCGTGACCGATCCTGTCTGGCCGAGTTCGGTTAACGGACGCTTGCGGGAAGCGGTCCGGGCGGAAGCCGCCGGGCGCGAGCCGCAATCAGGGCCGCGGGGCTGACGGGGAGAGAGACGTGTCGAAGCGCAAGCCGCTGGTGGTCGTGACGCGGCGCCTTCCGGATGCCGTCGAGACGCGGATGCGTGAGCTGTTCGACGTCCGGCTCAATGCCGACGACGCTCCGCTGGCGGCGGACGATCTGGCGGCCGCTTTGCGCGAGGCCGATGTCCTCGTCCCCACTGTCACGGACGAGATCGATTCCGGCCTGATTGCCCAGGCCGGACCGAACCTGCGGCTCATCGCCAATTTCGGCAACGGCGTCGATCACATCGACGTGGCGGCGGCGCTGGAGCGCGGCATCACGGTCACCAACACGCCCGGCGTGCTGACCGAGGACACCGCCGATATGACGATGGCGCTGATTCTCGCGGTGGCCCGCCGGGTGACCGAGGGGGCGCGGATCATCCCGGATGACGAGTGGACAACGGGCTGGTCGCCGACCTGGATGCTCGGCCGGCGCATCACCGGCAAGCGGCTGGGGATCGTCGGCATGGGCCGGATCGGCCAGGCCCTGGCCAAGCGCGCCCGCGCCTTCGGCTTGCAGGTCCATTACCACAACCGCCGCCGGGTGCCCGCCGCCATCGAGAGCGCCCTCGACGCCACCTACTGGGAATCCCTCGACCAGATGCTGGCGCGCGTCGACATCGTGTCGGTGAATTGCCCGCACACGCCGGCCACCTACCATCTGCTCTCGGCGCGGCGCCTGAAGCTGCTCAAGCCCGAGGCCATCGTGGTCAACACCGCCCGCGGCGAGGTGATCGACGAGAACGCCCTGGCGCGCCTGATCGAGGGCGGCGAGGTTTCGGCGGCCGGCCTCGACGTGTTCGAGCAGGAGCCCGCAGTCAGCCCCCGGCTCGTCAAGCTCGCGCGCCAGGGGAAGGTCGTGCTCCTGCCGCATATGGGTTCGGCAACCTATGAGAGCCGCACCGACATGGGCGAGAAGGTCATCATCAACATCAAGACCTTCATGGACGGCCACAGGCCGCCGGACCGCATCCTGCCCAGCATGCTCTGAGCAGCGCTGCGCCTTCGAGGGGCCTCAGGCCGCCAGCGGCTTTCTGGCGGCCTCGACGCTTTGGAACAGGCGCTCCGAGGTCGGCGCGAGGAAAGCGAAGCCGCATTCCGGGCTCTGATCGGAGAGGTCCTTCAGATCGGAATGGCCGACGCACAGCACCTTGCCCGGCTCCGCGCAGACCGCGAGGCGGTGCGCGCGTGCACCGGCGACGGAAGGCCCAATTCGCCCACGACACTGCCCGCGCCCGCCGCGAGACCGACTTCCGGAACCCGGAAGACGCCGCTCTCGATGCGGCAGATGGCCGGCCGTGTTTCCCTGGGGCAAGGCGCGGAGCCGGCGAACGGGATGGTTCGATCGCGCGGCGTGGACGGCCGGTCCGGAAGCGCAGAGGGTCCGCACGGGCGGTCTTGCCGCGATCAGAGGGCGTCGCCGGTCACCGCCTGGGGCTTGGCCATGCCCTGAACGCCCTGGAACAGGCGTTCGCTTGTCAGCTTCAGGAAGTAGAACCCGAATTCAGGGTTCTGGTAGTAGAGTTGCTTCACGTCCGAATAGGACACGCACAGCGCGTGACCCGCCTCGACGCAGACCAACGACGCGGTTCGGGCATTGCCGGGTGACAGCAGACCCAGCTCGCCGACGATCCCGCCCTTGCGCACCTCGAGGCCGACTTCCGGGATCCGGAACACGCCGCTCTCGATGTAGTACATCTCGTCGGCGAGATCCCCCTTGCGGAACACCACCTCGCCGACACCGAACGGGCGCCGCGAGCCGAAGGGCCGCAGCCATTCGAGGGACAGGTCGCCGTCGGCGGCCGTCTCAACGTCGCGGACGAGGCGCATCATCTGCCAGAGCCGATAGGCGTTGAAGGGCATCTGGATCAGCTCGGTGAGCACCACCGGCATGCTGCCGATCAGGATGCCGTAGGTGATCACGGCACAGCTTGCGCAGAGCGAGATGATCCGCAACGGAATCATCGTGCTCATGGCCGTCGCCGAAATGGTCAGCGCCGTCCCGAGATAGCCGATGCCCTCGACCCAATCCATGGCCGCCCCCTGAAGCGTGTCAGCCGGGGGATGCCTGTCTTGCCCCGCTCCGGCAAGCTTTTCGGGGCTTTCCGCGCAGCGGGGATCTCAGCCTGTGCCTGCACGGATACGCGTCCCGGCCCCGTCCGTGACGACCGCGGCCACGGCCTCGGCGGCCCGAACGCCCTCCTCGTAGGCGCCGCCGACGGTGCCCCACTGTTCCCGGGACAGCGCCTCGCCGGCGAACCAGACCGTATCGGCCACCGCGCCGCGCAGGGCCTGTCGCGCCGGCGCATGGCCCGGCGGGACTACCGCCCACGATCCGCGCGACCATCGGTCGTGGCGCCACGCGCTCACCGCCGGGATCGTGAGGTCGCGCAGCCGTGCGCCGCCGAAATGCTCGGCCAGGACCGCGCGGACATGGCGGCGCACGCCGTCTGCGCCGGAGCCAGCGGCGTCGATTGCCGCTGCCTCGTGCAGGTCGAGTTCGTAATAGTGGAACGGCGTTCCGTCGATGCGGGTCAGAAGCCCCGGCGGCGCGTGACGCCCGCCATGGATCGCCGCGAGCCGGTCGCGGCCGCGGAACGGGCTCGACGGCCAGTGCAGCACCGCGTGCTCGTAGATACCGGTGGTGAACCCGTCGATGGCGACGCGGGCCGCATTCGGCAGCGGCGGCGAGAAGACCGGCCCCTCACGCAACACCATCATCGGTACGGTCACGATCACGGCGCGCGCGGCGTGCTCGGCTCCGGCCGCGGTGGTCGCGCGGACCCGGCCGCCCGACCAGTCGATCCGCGTCACCGCTGTCGCGAGCGCCACCGGCAACCCGTCCGCCAAGCGGGCGAGGTAGCTGCCGTAGCCGTCGGCGAGGAAGTAGTTGTCGCCGTATTCGAGGCTGGGGAAGTCCTGAAGCGAGACCTCGTTCAGCGGCCGGCCCGACACGAGGCCATGGACCTGCGCCACCCGCGCCCCCCAGGGCCCGAGCCCCGGCGGCAGCGCGCTGCCTGCCGGCCGGTCGGGACCGTGCTGCGCGGCGCCGCGGGTCATGGCCCGGTCGGCCCGGTCGAAGGCACGCCCGTTGGCCCGGATCTCGGCGGCGCGGCCGGGCCGACGCCCGACCCAGACGTGGCTCTCCTGCGGCGCACGGCGCAGCCGCTCGCCGCGCGTCCGACCGAGCGTCACCAGGGGATTGATCGGCCCGGCATGCAGCCAATGGGCTCCGAGATCGAGGGCATGTCCGCGCAGGGCGACAGTCAGGGCGCGGCCACCGACGCGGTCCCGTGCCTCCAGCATGGCCACCGAAACCCCCCGTGCGGCAAGAGTCCGGGCCGCGCCGATCCCCGCGGCACCCGCACCGATCACCAGCACGTCTGCCACTTCGGGAAGCGGCGCGAGGCGCGGCCTGTAGGCGGGGCGGAACGCCGGGTCGATCCATCGGGACTCCGCAGCCTGCGGCATCGCGACCTGTCCGGTGGTGCCCTGTCCGGTGGTGCCCTGTCCGGTCGTGTCCTGTCCGGTGGTATCCTGCACGCGTTCTCCCCGCACCCTCTCGCCCCTGCGACGGCTCCCGGCCTTGCACCGGTCGCCACACCGCTCCACAACGCGCCTGCGCCGCTTTCGGCGCGGGCCGGAACACTTCGCCCGATGCTCGTCGAGTCCGCCGCGGCGGCGTTGCGCCAGACCTTCTCGCCACCGCTGCGGGCGATCCTGTGGAAATCCCTCGGCCTGACGGTCGGGCTCCTGCTCCTGGTCTGGCTCGGCCTGACCCGGCTCATCCAGGCGTTCCAGGCGAGCCACCACATCTCCACCCAGTACCCGATCCTCGACAACCTCGCCTACTATCTGGCGGGGGTCGGTCTCGTCGTGGTCCTCGCCTACCTGATGCCGGCGGTCTCGATCCTCGTGGCGGGCTTCTTCCTCGACGATGCCGCCGAGATCGTCGAGCGCACCGATTTCCCGAATGACCCGCCCGGACGCCCCATGCCGTTCGGAACCGCCATGCTCTATGCGGTGCGCTTCGCCGGCCTGACGCTTCTGGTCAATCTCGCGGCGCTGGTGATCTTCTTCGTGCCGGTGATCGGAATCGCGGCCTTCTTCGCGGCCAATGCCTATCTGCTCTCCCGCGAGTATTTCGAGATGGCGGCGGCCCGGTTCCGGCCCCTTCCGGAGGCCGCCGAGATGCGCCGCGCTTTCTCCGTCCGGACACTCGGTGCCGGTTGCCTGCTGGCGGCCCTGATGGTCGTTCCGATCCTCAACTTGCTGACGCCGCTCTTCGGAATCGCGCTGATGGTCCACCTCCACAAGCGCCTCGGCCGACGCCCGCTGGTGACCGGACCCCTGCGTTAGGCCCACGCATCTGCGAGGATGCGGCCCGTGACCGCTCTGGCCGGCCCGGCCGTCGCCCGCTACCTTCACCGTGACCCGACCGGACGTTCGGGGCGGAGAGCCGATCGATGAAGGCGCACGACGCGGGTGCGGACGTTCCACCGCCGCCCGGCAAGGTCCCGTTCTTTCTCGTAGGGCTTGCCGCAATGGGTCTCCTGGCCTGGGGCGCCTACGGCCATTGGCAGCGCGACGCGGAGGCGACCGCGACGCTGGAGCGGATCAAGACCCTCGTGCCCCAGGTGCGGACCGTCGCGGCCGTGCGGGCGGAGGGCCCCGTCGATCTCGTGCTTCCCGGCGAGATGCAGGCCTTCACCACGGCGGCGATCGCCGCCCGCGCCACCGGCTACATCGCCGAACGCCGGGTCGATATCGGATCGCGCGTGAAGGCGGGCGAGCTGCTCCTGCGCATCGCCGCACCGGATCTCGATCAGCAACTCGCGCAGGCCGAGGCGCAGGTCGGACAATTGAGGGCGCAGTTGCTCCAGGCACAGGCGCAGGTCGAGCAGGCGCGCGCCAACGTCAACCTCGCCAACCTCACCAATAACCGCACCTCCACGCTCGCGGTGCAAGGTTGGGCGTCGCGGCAGAACGCCGACAACACCCAGGCCGGTGTGCTCAGTCAGGCCGCGGCGCTCGCCGCCGCAGAGGCCGGCGTGAAGGTCGCCACGGCCAACATCAAGGTGCAGGAGGCCGTCGTCGACCGCCTGAAGGCGCTCACTGCGTTCGAGCGCGTCGTAGCCCCGTTCGATGGCGTCGTAACGGTGCGCAATGTCGATGTCGGGGATCTTGTCCGGGCCGATAACGGCGGGACGCCGCTCCTGAGCATGGATCAGGACAGCACCCTGCGTATCACCGTCAACGTCCCGCAGAACGACGCCATCGGCGTCAAGCCCGGTGTCCAGGCATTGATCACCGTCCCGCAGATGCCGGGCCGCCGCTTCGAGGGTTTCGTGGAGCGCAGCTCCGTTGCGCTGAACGCGGCGTCGCGTACGTTGACCACCCAGGTGGACGTGCCCAATCCCGACCGGACCCTGCGCGCCGGGCTCTATGCCTACGTCACCCTCAAGATCCCCCGGACCGAGCCCGGCGTAACGATCCCCGCCGAGGCGACGGTGTTCAACAGCAACGGCCTGCAGGTCGCGACCCTGGGCGACGATGACCGGGTGACATGGCGGACGATCCGCGTGCGGCGCGATCTCGGGCGCACGCTGGAGCTGGATTCCGGTCTCTCCGCGGACAGCCGCATCATCTACAGCCCGGCTCCGGACTTGCGCGACGGCCAGTCGGTCGAACCCGTGAAACCGCCGCAGTCGATGGAGCCGCTCCGATCGGCGCAACGCTGATCGGCCGGGAACAGCCCCCTGCAATCCGCGTCGGGCTCACCATCGGCCTCACCCTCGCGCCGAGCGACGGGACGAGCTGTGAGAAGCGCATCAAGAACGCCGAGGTCACCCGCAATCGCGGAAAAGGCCGAGGCGTGCGGCGCGTTGCGGTTCTTCGGGCCTGCGATGGATGAGCGCCCCCAGGTTCGCAGGATCCTGGAAGGCGATCTGCCCGATGTGCTCGCCGGGGAGATCTTCGAGGCCTGTGATCGGCCGGTCTACAGCCTCGGGGCGGATCGCATCTGCGCGTTCACGTCGGCACGCCTCGTCACCGCTTTGCACCCGGCACTGCGGCGGACCGGATTGCCAGGACGGCGGCCGGAGCCGGACGCGCGCCGCCCCCGCGAGGAGGCCGCGCGCGCCATCGGTCTGCGGGCGGACGGGCCGCCCTATTCGGCGGCGTCGAGACGCGGGCGCTCCACGTGGCTGCGCTCGGCCTTGACCAGCTCGGCGGTTCGGAACGCCACCTCGAGGGCCTGCTCCGCGTTGAGGCGCGGGTCGCAGTAGGTGTGGTAGCGGTCCTGAAGGTCGTCGGCCGTCAGCGCCCGGGCGCCGCCCGTGCATTCGGTGACGTCCTTGCCGGTCATCTCCAGATGGATGCCGCCCGCGAAGGTGCCCTCGGCCCGGTGAACGCCGAAGAAGCCTTCGATCTCCTGCATCACCCGCTCGAAGGGCCGGGTCTTGTAGCGGCCCGCCGGGATCGTGTTCCCGTGCATCGGATCGCAGATCCACACCACCGAGCGCCCTTCCCGCTCGACCGCCCGGATCAGCGCCGGCAGGTGGTCGCCGACCTTGTCGGCGCCGAAGCGGCAGATCAGGCTGAGGCGCCCCGGCTCATTCTCCGGGTTGAGCAGGTCGATCAGCCGGATCAAGCCTTCGGCCTTCATGGACGGGCCGCACTTGAGGCCGATCGGGTTCTTGATGCCGCGGGCGTATTCCACGTGGGCGTGGTCGGGCTGCCGGGTCCGATCGCCGATCCACAGCATGTGGCCGGAGGTCGCGTACCAATCGCCCGTGGTCGAGTCGACGCGGGTCAGCGCCTCCTCGTAGCCGAGCAGCAGTGCCTCGTGGCTGGTGTAGAAATCGGTGGTCCGCACCTCCGGATGCGTCTCCGGATTGATGCCGATCGCCCGCATGAAGTCGAGGGCGTCGGTCATGCGGCCGGCCACATCCTGGTAGCGCGAGGATTGCGGCGAATCCTTCACGAAGCCCAGCATCCAGCGGTGCGCGTTCTCCAGGTTGGCGTAGCCGCCGGTGGCGAAGGCGCGCAGCAGGTTCAGGGTCGCGGCCGACTGACGGTAGGCCTCGAGCTGGCGGCGGGGATCCGGAACCCGCAACTCCTCGGTGAAGCCGATGCCGTTGATAATGTCGCCCCGGTAGCTCGGCAGGCTCACGCCCTCGAGGGTCTCGGTGGGCGAGGAGCGCGGCTTGGCGAACTGGCCGGCGATGCGCCCGACCTTCACCACGGGCGATCCGCCCGCGAAGGTCAGCACCATCGCCATCTGCAGGAACACCCGGAAAAAATCCCGGATGTTGTCGGCGGAATGCTCGTCGAAGCTCTCGGCGCAGTCGCCGCCCTGCAGCAGAAAGGCTTGGCCCGCGGCGACGCGCCCCAGCGCCGCCTTCAGCTTGCGGGCCTCACCTGCAAAGACCAGCGGCGGAAAGCTCGCGATCTGCGACTCCACGGCACCCAGGGCGGCAGCGTCCGGATAGGCGGGCACCTGCTCGATCGGCAGATGTCTCCAGCTTTTCGGTGTCCAACGCTCGCCCATGGTCTCTCTCCGCGCACCTCTTCGTGCGATCGCGCCGTCGCGCGAAGCGCGGCTTATAGAGAGGTTCCTTCACACTTGCGAGTGCCGCGAAACCGGGGGCAGGCGCGCCTCGGCGTCAGGCCTCGCCGTCTTCCACCTCGATCCCGTGCTCGGCCAGGATCCAGAAGATCGCCTCCAGGTCTTCCGCCGACACGTCCCGGGGGGGCAGCGCCTCCTCCAGATCGTCGTAGGTCAGGTTGCGGCTGCGCTGCGCCTCAGCCTTGGCGAGCAGGCGGTCGATGGCCTGACGGATATCGGGCGGCAGGGCATCGTGGCTCGGCGGCCGATGGAAGGCCGGCCGCAGGGCGTCCGCCAGCAGGCCATCGATGATCGCCTGCCGCCGCGCATGCGCGTCGTCCTCGCGTCGTCCCTTGCCTGTGCTCGGCTTGCCCATGCCACAGATATGGCTCGGTCGCGCACCGCGTCGAGGCCCCGCCCGCACGGAGGTTTCAGCCGACGCCGACCGGATGCTTGGTGACCTCCGGAACCCGCATGGTCACGAGTTCCTCGGCGGCTGTCGGATGGACCGCGATGGTCCGGTCGAAATCGGCCTTCGTCGCACCCATGGTCACGGCGATACCGACCGCCTGGATCACCTCCCCGGCATCGTGGCCAAAGATGTGGACGCCCACCACCCGGTCGCTGGCGCAGTCGACCAGCACCTTCATGAGGATGCGTTCCTCGCGCCCGGACAGGGTCGCCTTCATCGGGCGGAAGCGCGCCTTGTAGACGTCGATCTTGCCGTAGATCTCCCGGGCGGCCGCCTCGTTGTGGCCGACGACGCCGATCTCGGGGGTCGAGAACACCGCGGTGGGGATCAGGCGGTGATCGACGCAGGAGGGCCTGCCGCCATAGACCGTGTCGGCGAAGGCGTGGCCCTCGCGGATCGCCACCGGCGTCAGGTTGGCGCGGTTGGTCACGTCGCCCACCGCATAGATCGACGGGACCTTGGTCTGCGAATAGGCGTCCACCGGGATCGCTCCGACCCCGTCGGTCTCGATCCCGACGCGATCAAGGCCGAGCCCGTCCACGTTGGGCCGCCGGCCGGTGGCGATGAGCACCTGATCGACCCGGATCTCGCTGCCGTCGTCGAGCTCCGCGCAGAGGCCGCCGTCCTGCCGTGCGATGCGCCGCAGCGTGCGCCCGAGCCGCAGGTCCATCCGTTGGCCGTAGGCCTCGGCGAGGGCGTCGCGGATCTCATCGTCGAAGCCGCGCAGCAGCCTGTCGCCCCGGTGCAGCAGCGTGGTGCGGCTGCCGAGCGCCGCGAAGATGCCGGCGAATTCCACCGCGATGTAGCCGCCGCCGATCACCAGGATGCGCTCCGGCAGGCTCTCCAGCTCGAACACCTCGTTCGAGGTGATCGCCAGATCGATCCCGGGCACCGCCGGCTCTTTCACCGGATGCGCGCCCACCGCCACGAGGATGCGTTCCGCCCGGACCGTGCGGCCGGACTTCAGCAGGCGGACCGTGTGGGAATCCTCGATCACCGCCCGCTCGGGCACGATCTCGACGCCGGCGCGGATCAGGTTGGCGTCGTAGATGCCTTCGAGCCGGGTCACCTCCGCGTCGCGCCGGCTCTTGAGGGTGCCCCAGTCGAAGCGGGGCTGTCCCACCGTCCAGCCGAAGCCCGCGGCATCCGCGAACTCGTCGGCGAAGCGGCCGGCATAGACCATCAGCTTCTTCGGGACGCAGCCGCGGATCACGCAGGTGCCGCCGACGCGGTACTCCTCGGCCAGCATCACCCGCGCGCCGTATCCGGCCGCGATCCGCGCCGCGCGGACACCACCGGACCCGCCGCCGATGACGAAGAGGTCGACGTCGAACGCGCTCATGCCGGACCGTCCCGCTCGGATCTCTCGTTCGCGTCGGCTGGAGACGCCGCACGCATCCAGGTGATGGCAGCGCCGAGCCCCGCCGTCCACCATGCCGCCCAGCCGTTGTGCTCGACGAAGGCGATCGCGGCCGCGCAGGCCACGAGACCGAGGGCCGCGGCGCGGTCCGGCTGCGTCAGCCGCGCGATCCGGGCAAGCATCAGCATCAGCGTCAGGGCGGCGAGGAGGGCGCCGGGCAGGCCCAGCTCGGCCCAGATCTGCAGGAAGCTGTTGTGCGGATGCCCGACCCCGAGCAGGACCCGCATCTCGGGGGGCACCGTCTCCGCGACGGGCGTCTCGGCGAAGCGCGCGCTGGTGCCGAAGCCCGCGCCGCGCCAGGGATCGGCCGCCACGGCGGCGCCGAAGCTGCGCGCGATCGCGACTCGTGCCCGGGAGGAGGACTGGACGAGCCGCTCGTGCGCCGCCTCCGGCATGGCGCGGGCGAGAAGGTCGCCCTCGACCGGGGCGAGCGCCACGGCGAGGCCGAGACCGAGGCCGGCGAGGCCGAGACCTACCCGCAGGGGCAGCATCCGGGCCAGGGCGGCCATCGCGGCGCCGGCCAGCAGGCCGAGCTGGGCGGCGCCGCTGATCGAGCGGAGGACGCCGAGCGCCGCGAAGCCCAGCACCGCCGCCGCCAGGCCCCGGGCGCTGCCTTTCCAGAGCACCAAGGCCAGCGGACCGGCCACGAGATCGAGGGTCAAGGCCGGCCGGTTGTGAACGAAGGCGGCGATCCGGCGCCCGAGCGCACGCTCCAGGGCAAGATCGGAGGCGAGGTCGATCGCGATCAGGAGGCCTGCGAGCCCGACCGCGATCGCGCCGAGGCGCGGCGCGAAGGCCGGTATGCGGCCGGGCGCCAGACAGGCGAGCAGGTAGGCGGCCAGCAGCGTCGGCAGGAACTCCCCGAGAACCCGGAGCGACGCGGCCGGGAACGGGCTCCAGGCGAGCGAGATCAGGGCCCAGGCCAAGAAGGCGAGCGCTGCGCCGGCGAGCGGCGTCCGGAGCGGTCCCAGCAGATGGCGGCGCAGGGCGGCCGCGTCCTCCGCCCAGTGCCCGGCCAGGAAGGCGAGCGCCGCCAGCCCGCAGATGAGCGGGCTCGACCGGTTGGCGAGCACCATGGCGAGCGGCATGACGGCGAGGAGCACGCCGCCCGCCGCGTAGAAGCGGCCGGCCGCGCTCATGGGCGACCTCTCACGGTGATCGACCCGCGGGGGCGGCCACCCTCACTGCATCTGATGCCCGCGCTTGCCCATCTCGGCGCGGACGCGGACCATGACGTATTCCGAGACGTCCTGCGTCCAGTCCTGCATCTCCTGCACCATCTCGTCGAGAAGCTGCGGCTGCGCCTCGACATAGTGCTTCCCGGCGGGCGAGCGGAAGAAGGTCGCGATCTCCTTCAGCTCGGCTTCGGAAAATTTCGACGCGTAGGTCCGCGCCGCGATGTCGATCATGCGCTGCTTCTGCAGTTCCATCTCCGGCTGCAGCGAGGCCAGGACTTCCTCGAGATCCTTGGAAAGCTCGGGCCGGGTGACCGTCTGCTTGCGGATCTGATCGGCGAAGGCAGGCAGCACCGAGTCGAACGAACGGGCGATACCGGAGCTGAGCATCACCTCGCGGGCGAGTGCCAGATGGCTCGGCGAAAAGGTAGAGGCTGCCGGCGTATTGGCGGCCGGGGTGCCGCCCGCCGGGGCATTCGGCTGCGCCGTCGGCTTGGTCGGCGCGGGTTTTTGAGGCTGGGCTGCAGCTGGATGCGGAAGCGCCAGGAGCGCGAGGCCGAGCGCGAGGCCGGGCGCGGCGATGAGGCGTCGGGACATGCTGGACTTTCTTGCGAGGATGACCTGCGATTGAGGACGGCGCCTCAGGCGAGGCTGCCGAGAACGGTGACCTCGGCCTGCCCGTCCCGCGCCGCCGCCAGGATCGCGGCGTCGGCGATGCCGAGGAACAGGCCATGCTCGACCACGCCCGGCACGGCCCACAGCGCGGCGCCGAGAGCCTCGGGATCGGGAATCGCACCGAGATGCGCGTCGAGGATGTAATGGCCGCCGTCGGTGACCAGGGGCTTGCCATCGGGCCGGCCGCGCAGCCGGACCGCACCGGAGCAGCCGGCCGCCGCGACCGCCGCCTCGACGGCCCGGTGCGTGGCCTTGAGGCCGAAGGGATTGACCTCGATCGGAAGCGGGAAGGCGCCCAGCCGCGCCACGTGCTTGGCCGCGTCGGCGATCACCACCATGCGGCGGCTCGCGCAGGCGACGATTTTCTCCCGCAGCAGGGCCGCGCCGCCGCCCTTGATCAGGCGCAGCTGGTCGTCGACCTCGTCGGCGCCGTCGATGGTCAGGTCGAGTTCCGGCTGCTCGTCGAGGGTCGCGAGGCGGATGCCGAGGCTCTCCGCCTGGGCCCGGGTCGCCTCGGATGTCGGGACCCCGAGGATGTCGAGTCCGGCGCCGACCCGCTCCCCGAGGAGTGCCACGAAGGCCGCCGCCGTGGATCCCGTCCCGAGGCCGAGCCGCATGCCCGGCTCGATGAGGTCCAGGGCGCGGGCGGCCGCAGCCCGGCGCAGATCCGGCCCGCTCACCGGGACACCGCCCGATCGGCGAGGTTGGGCGAGGAATCGCGCGTCATGGGCAGCCGCTCTCTCCGTGAGATTCGGTCGGCCCGTAGCACGGGACCGGGCCGACCGGAACGCCCGCGCCGGCAAGGCGGCATCACGGCCGCCCACCCTGTGTCGGCGTGGCGCTGGCCCCGGCCCGACCGGGCGCAGGTCCGGTCAGCGGCGCATCGGACGCGCTCTCGACCCCGGGCTTGCCCTGCTGGGTGCAGACGACCTGCTCCTTCTTAACCAGCACGAAGCAGATGCTCATCTCGCCGGTCCGGTAATTCACCCGGAAGACCCCGGCTTCGCGGGTGTGGCGGCTCGCCACCAGCCCGTATTCCGACGGGGTCTGGGGCCCGGCGCCCTCGCCCGGCCCGAAGCAGACCGTCTGGCCGATTCCCCCCGCCGATTCCTGAAGCCCGTACTGGCAGGAGGTGACCTCTCCGGTCACCTTGTCGACCCGGTACATCCGGTTCAGGTCGGTCTGTGGCGCGGGCACGAACTCGAAGGAGGTCGCGGCCGCCGGCAGGGTTTGGAGCACGGCGCAGGCGGCCAGAAGGGGCAGAGACGGTTTCATCGCGGATCCCGGGGCTGGTACGCGCTGCGTTTCGCCGCGCTTTCAGGCGAGTCTGGGGCGCTGGGTGAGACGATCGGTGCATCTGCCGCGTCCCCTCCGCCGGCTTGCCCCGCATCGCCGGCCCCGATAGCGACGCCGTTTCGAGATCCCGGCCAGCACGGAGACCCGCAGGCATGCCCACCGAACCGACGACCCCGCCCCCGATCGCCGTGTTCGACCTGGATGGGACCCTCGCGGAGACCGCAGGCGACCTGATCGGCACGCTCAACGTCCTGATGGCGCGCGAGGGGTTGTCGGAGCTGCCCCTTTCCCAGGCGCGCGGGCTGATCGGGGCCGGCGCCCGGGCGCTGATCCGGCGCGGCTTCGAGGCCGAGGGTCGGCCGCTCTCGCCGGAAGACCACGACCGGCTGTTCGATGCCTTCATCGACCATTACGGGGACCACCTT
Source organism: Methylobacterium sp. 1973 (assembly GCF_040545035.1). Taxonomy (NCBI): domain Bacteria; kingdom Pseudomonadati; phylum Pseudomonadota; class Alphaproteobacteria; order Hyphomicrobiales; family Methylobacteriaceae; genus Methylobacterium; species Methylobacterium sp. 1973. Next base: position 322,607 of record NZ_JBEPLA010000004.1, on the reverse strand, counting down.
GCCGACACGACCTACCTTTTCCCCGGCGTGGTCGAGGCCCTCGATTCTCTCGAGGCGGCGGGATTCACGCTGGCCGTCTGCACCAACAAGTTCGAGGGGCAATCGGTGGAGCTGCTGCGCCTCCTGGGCATCGGTCACCGCTTCGCGGCGATCTGCGGCCGCGACACCTTCCCGCAAGCCAAGCCCGATCCGCGCCATCTCACCGGCACGATCGCACGCGCCGGTGGCGATCCGGCGCGTGCCGTGATGGTCGGCGATTCCCGGACCGACATCGACACCGCCAAGGCCGCCGGCATCCCGGTGGTGGCGGTCACCTTCGGCTATACCGATCGCCCGGTTTCCGAACTCGGGCCCGATCGGGTGATCGAGCACTTCTCGCAGCTTGTCGAGGCGGTGGGCGCCCTCGTACCGGCCGTACTCGCCTGATCCTCAGCGCAGCCAGGTCTTCAGCCGCGACACCGCTTCGCGGCACTCGGCCTCCGAGCCCGCGAACGAGAACCGGACGTGGTGGTGGCCGAGATCCGGGTCGAAATCGAGACCCGGCGTAGCCGCGACATCGGCCTCGTCCAGCATCCGCCGGCAGAAATCCGAGGCGTCGTCGGTGAGGTTCGAGACGTCGGCGTAGAGGTAGAAGGCGCCGTCGGCGGGATGCACGCGGCCGAGGCCGAGGGCCGGGAGCGCGTCCAGCAGGATCGCGCGGTTGCGCGCGTAGCCGTCGCGCACGGCGTCCAGGTCCTCCGTGGCGTCGAAGGCCGCCAGCGCACCGACCTGCGAGAGGTAGGGCGCCGAGATGTAGAGGTTCTGCGCCAGCCGCTCGATCGGGCGGACCAGCGCCTCCGGCACGACCATCCAGCCGACGCGCCAGCCGGTCATGCAATGGTATTTCGAGAAGGAGTTGATGACGACCGCGTCGGGGTCGAAGCGCAGGGCCGTGACCGTGGGCAGGCCGTAGCTGAGGCCGTGATAGATCTCGTCGGAGATCAGCGGCAGGCCGAGGTTGCGCGTTGCCGCGCAGAGATCCTGCAGGGCGGCCTCCGTGATCACCGTGCCGGAGGGATTGGCCGGGCTCATCACCAGCGCCCCGGCGACCGGCGCGCGGGCATGGGTCTCGCGGAGCAGGGCGGCGGTCGGGGCGAAGCGGTCCTCGGCGCGCAGCACCATCGGCGCCGGAACGAGGTCGAGGGCCGTCAGGATGCTGCGATAGGCCGGGTATCCGGGCTGCGGCACGGCGACCCGGTCGCCGGAATCGAACAGGCTCATGAAGGCGAGGACGAAGCCGGCCGAGGATCCGGTCGTGATCACCACCCGCTCCGGGCTCACCGCGACGCCGTGCCGCTCGGCATAGTCCCGGGCGATGCGGGCCCGAAGGGCAGGCAGGCCGAGGGCCTCCGTGTAGGGGATGCGGCCGGTGGCGAGCGCCGCCTGCGCGGCCGCGATCACCGGGCCGGGCGCGGGGGCGGAGGGCTGGCCCACCTCCATCCGCACCACGTCGACGCCAGCCCGCGCCTTGGCGGCGGCGGCGGCCATGACATCCATCGCGAGGAACGGCTGGACTGCGGCGGCCCGCCGGGAGATCGGGGTCATGGCATCCCTCGCTGCAAAGTCGTCTGCGCCGCGCTGCCGGCGCGCCGGGGGTAGACCCTCGCGGCCCGCGCCTCAACCGGATGCCGGACCGGCAGCCGCGACCGATTCGATCGGCACGGGCAGGATTTGACCGGACGCCGCGAAAACGCCTAACCCAGCCCCTACCGCTCGCGCCACGCGCGGGCCGGCCTGCCGCGCAAGCGAGGATCCATGCCTTTCATCCGCCCCCTGCCCGCGCTGGTCCTGGCGCTCGGCCTCGTCGCCGTCCCCGCCCTCGCGCAGACCGCGACGCCCCCCGCCGCGCCCTTCACGGACGCGCAGCGCGCCGGCATCGAGGCGATCGTCAAGGACTACCTGATCAAGCATCCCGAGGTGCTTCAGGAGGCCCTTGCCGAGGCTGAGAAGCAGCAGGCCGAGACGCAGCGTCTCGCCCAGGCCGCCGCCTTGAAGGAGTCGCGCGAGGCGCTGCTCAACGGGCCCCACGATGTCGTCGCCGGCAACCCGTCGGGCGACGTCACGCTGGTCGAGTTCTTCGATTACAATTGCGGCTACTGCCGCAAGGCGCTGGCGGACGTCCAGACGCTGATCAAGTCCGATCCGAAGCTGCGGGTGGTGATCAAGGACTTCCCGGTGCTCGGCCCGGAATCGCTCGAGGCGAGCCAGGTGGCCATCGCGGTGCGCCAGCAGCTCAAGGGCGACAAGCTGTGGGAGTTCCACCAGAAGCTCCTGGAGACCAAGGGCCGGGTGAACGGCGCCCGGGCGATCCAGGTCGCCAAGGACCTCGGCGCCGACACGACCAAGCTCCAGAAGGACATGGCCTCCCCCGAGGTGAAGGCCGCGCTCAGCGAGAACCGCGGTCTCGGCGACCGTCTGGGCCTTTCGGGCACGCCGGCCTTCATCATCGGCGACGAGGTGATTCCCGGCGCGGTCGGCGTCGAGCCGATCCGCAAGACCATCGCCGACGTGCGCCAGTGCGGCCACGCCTCCTGCTGAGCTGACGGATCGACCCGACGGACCCCGAAGGCGTTCCGCGCAGCCTTGTCGCGCCGGGGCGCCTTCGTCTAAGAGCCGCCAGCCGCAGGGCCGCGGTGGAGGTCCAGGGCCGAGCCCGGATGGACGCACCGACGTGCCGCGAGACGAAGTAGGCCGGATGCCAAAGAACGACGCCATCGATCCCGAACTCGTGCGCGAGCTCGCCAACCTCGTCACCGAGACCGGCCTGTCCGAGATCGAGGTCGAGAAGGGCGACCTGCGCATCCGTGTCGCGCGGCGGCTCGAACCCGTGAATGTTCAGGTGGCGGCGCCCGCGCCCCTCGCGGCCGTGGCCCCGCCCCCGGCGGCGGCCGCGGCGCCGTCCCCCCTCGCCCCGGCCGAGCCGGCCCGCGCGCAGCCCGGCACCGTGCCCTCGCCGATGGTCGGGACCGCCTATCTCCGGCCCTCGCCCGACGCCAAGGCCTTCGTGGATGTGGGCTCGAAGGTCGAGGTCGGCGACAAGCTTCTGCTCATCGAGGCGATGAAGACCTTCAACGAGATCGTGGCGCCCCGCGCCGGCACGATCAGCGCGATCTTCGTCGAGGACGGTCAGCCGGTCGAGTTCGGCGAGGCCCTGCTCGTCATCACTTAGGACGTCCGCCGGGCGCTCGCCGCTCCGTCCCGGACGATGCCGCAACTCAAGAGGATAGAGCATCCTGTGCGGTCCGGGATCGCCAGGACGCCCTAACGGGTCCGATGTTCGACAAGATCCTGATCGCGAACCGCGGCGAGATCGCCCTACGCATTCTGCGGGCGGCGAAGGAACTCGGGATCGCCACCGTGGCGGTCCACTCCACCGCCGACGCGGATGCCATGCATGTGCGGCTGGCCGACGAGAGCGTCTGCATCGGGCCGCCCGCCGCCCGCGACAGCTACCTCAACATTCCGTCGATCATCGCGGCCTGCGAGATCACCGGAGCGGATGCCGTGCATCCCGGCTACGGCTTCCTCTCGGAGAATGCCCGCTTCGCCGAAGTGCTGGCCCATCACCAGATCGGCTTCATCGGCCCCAAGGCGCAGCACATCCGCACCATGGGCGACAAGATCGAGGCGAAGCGCACGGCGCTGAAACTCGGAATCCCCTGCGTGCCGGGCTCGGAGGGCGGGGTCGAGGATCCCCATGAGGCCAAGCGCGTCGCAGCGGAGATCGGCTACCCGGTCCTCGTCAAGGCGGCGGCCGGCGGCGGCGGCCGCGGCATGAAGGTCGCGCGCACCGAGGCCGAGCTTGAGCAGGCGATCGGCATGGCCCGGTCCGAGGCCAAGGCCGCCTTCGGCGACGACGCGGTCTATCTCGAAAAGTACCTGGAGAAGCCCCGACACATCGAGGTGCAGGTGCTGGGTGACGGGCGCGGCGGCGCCGTCCACCTCGCCGAGCGCGACTGCTCGCTCCAGCGCCGTCACCAGAAGGTGTGGGAGGAAGGCGGCTCGCCGGCGCTCAACGAATCGATGCGCGCCGAGATCGGCGGCATCTGCGCCAACGCCATGAAGGAACTCGGCTATCTCGGCGCCGGGACCGTCGAGTTCCTGTACGAGGACGGCCGGTTCTACTTCATCGAGATGAACACCCGCATCCAGGTCGAGCATCCGGTGACCGAAATGATCACCGGAATCGACCTCGTCATCGAGCAGATTCAGGTCGCCTCGGGTGGGGCGCTCTCGGTCAGCCAGGCGGACATCAAGGTCGAGGGCCACGCCATCGAGTGTCGGATCAATGCCGAGCACCCGGAGACCTTCCGGCCTTCGCCGGGCGAGATCACCCATTATCACACGCCGGGCGGCCTCGGCGTCCGGGTCGATTCGGCGGCGTTCCAGGGCTACCGGATCCCGCCGAACTACGATTCGCTGATCGGCAAGCTGATCGTCCATGGCCGGACCCGCAACGAGTGCCTGATGCGCCTGCGCCGGGCGCTGGACGAGTTCGTGATCGACGGCATCGACACGACGCTGCCGCTGTTCCGGACGCTGGTCCGCAACCCGGACGTGCAGAACGGCCTTTACGACATCCATTGGCTGGAGCATTTCTTGGAAGACGGCGGCATGAAAGCCTGACCGGACCGGGGCGGGGCTGCGGCGACCGCTCCACGCGCGGGATCTGGTCTTCGCGCCGGCCGCGCGCGACACTCACGGCATGCACGATTCCGCCCGCGTGGACATCACCCCCGAGATCCTGCTGAAGGCCTACGCGGCGGGAATCTTCCCGATGGCGGAGGACGCCGACGACCCGACGCTCTACTGGGTCGAGCCCAAGGCGCGGGGCGTGTTGCCCCTCGACGCGTTCCGCGTGCCCCGGCGCCTCGCCCGGACGGTGCGGTCCGACCAGTTCGTGGTCCGCTGCGACACCGACTTCGAAGCTGTGATCGACGGCTGCGCGGCGCCGCGCCGGGACAGCGAGCGCACCTGGATCAACGCACGGATCCGCGAACTCTATGGCGCCCTGTTCGATCTCGGCCATGTCCACACGGTCGAGGTCTATGCGGGCGCGGACGGGCGGCTCGTCGGCGGCCTGTACGGTGTCTCGCTGGGGGCGGCCTTCTTCGGCGAGAGCATGTTCCACGAGGTGCGCGACGCCTCGAAGGTCGCCCTCGTCCACCTGATGGGCCGCCTCCGCGCCGGGCACTACCGGCTCGCCGATACCCAGTTCGTCACCGACCATCTCACCCAGTTCGGCGCCGAGGAGGTGCCGCGGCACGTCTACAAGCGGCGGCTCGCCGAAGCCCTCGATCAGGTCGCCGACTGGAACGTCTGGCCCGGCGACGGCTCGATGCCGGGCGCGCGGGTCCTCGAGGCTCTGGAATCTCCGGACCTGCCTTAGGGTCGAGATCCCAGAGGATCCCGGTCGAACTGCCAGGCGTCGGAGCGGCCGATCCGGAGGCCGGCGTCAGCGCCGGCGCCGGTGCCGGTAGCCGGTCGAGAACGAGGCGTACTGCCGGCCGCGCGCGGACCGGTAGCGCCGGCGGCGGCTGGTGCTGGCCTCGGCCGTCTCCTCCACCTGGGGGATCGGCTCTGCCATGGCGGCCGCCGGGGTGGCAGCCGTGGCCACAGCGGTGTCGGCCGAGGCGTAGCCGCCGGCGACGTTCTTGGCCGCGGGGCCGAACATCGCGAGGCACTGATTGTAGGCGAGGTCGTTCTTCAGGCGCTCGCATTCACCGATGGAGCGCGGGGTCCCCTGAGCCAGGGCCGGCAAGGGCGCCAGCATCACGACGAGGGCAGCCAGAGGCGTAAGGCATAGGGACGGGCGGTGCACGGAGCGGGATCTCGAGCGGGAACGGGCAGGCTTGTGATCCCCGAGTGCGGCAAAATCGAGGGATCGGCGTCAGCGATCGGGCCGCTCCATCCACCGGATCAGCGGCATCAGCGGGAAGATCCAGGCGATGCCGAGAATCGAGTAGATCACCGCCTGCACCGGCGCGGGCGTCTCCGCGATGCGGCTGTCGGCCAGGGCCATCGCCAGCGGGCCGTAGAGGCAGACGAAGGCGAGGATCACGAGGGTGCCGATCAGGGTTCGGGTGCGGCGGCGCATTGCTGTGTCCGTGGCCTCGCGGCCGGCGCTCCCGGCGCCGACCGGGGACGGCTACCGTCCTGTGGTCCGGTTGGCAACGCGCCCGCTGACGCGGGCTGCGGCGCCGGCGCCGTTGCTGGGCGGTCGGACATCCCCTAACCCGAAGGCGGCGGCCGGGGCATCCCGGCATCCGCGGAAGGGACGGGCATGGACATGAGTGGCGCGGGCGACCGGCGGTCGGGGGCGGTGCGAACCTGGCTCTACGTGGTCGCGGCCATGGTCGTCGCCATGGTGGCGGTCGGCGGCGCGACGCGTCTGACCGGGTCCGGCCTGTCGATCACCGAGTGGCGCCCCGTCACCGGGGCGATCCCCCCCCTCACCGAGGCCGACTGGGCCGCCGAATTCGCCAAGTACAAGGACACGCCGCAATACAACATCCTCAACCAGGGGATGGGGTTGTCCGCGTTCAAGGTCCTGTATGGCTGGGAATGGGGCCATCGCGTCCTCGGCCGGCTCATCGGCCTCGTGTTCTTCCTGCCGCTGATCGTGTTCTGGTGGCAGGGCCGGATCAGCCGGCGTCTCGGATTCGGGCTGCTCGGCCTCGGCGTGCTCGGCGGCCTTCAGGGCGCCATCGGCTGGATTATGGTCGCTTCGGGCCTCCAGCCCGGCATGACCGCGGTGGCCCCGCTCAAGCTCGCCCTGCACCTCACCACCGCCAGCCTGATCCTGGCCGGCCTCGTCTGGCTGGCGGCGGGCGAGCGCCGCGGCGTCCTGGCGCCGGTCCCGGCACGCCTGCAGGCGACCGCGATGGTGCTCCCGATCCTGGTGCTGGTGCAGATCTTCCTCGGAGGGCTTGTCGCCGGCTCCCATGCCGGCCTCGTCTTCAATACCTGGCCCACAATGGACGGCGCTTTTGTGCCGCCGCTGGACAGCCTGTTCGCAATCCGGCCCTGGATCGAGAACTTCGTCGACAACCACGCCCTGGTTCAGTTCGACCATCGGGTGACGGCCTATCTGGTCCTGGTCGTGGCGATCCTTCACGCCATCGACGCCCGCCTCACCGGGCCGGCGAACGCGGCCGGCCGCGCCAACGGTGTCGTGATCCTCGTTCTCGCCCAGATGGCGCTTGGAATCGCGACGCTGCTCCTCGCCGTTCCGCTCTGGGCGGCGCTCGCACATCAGGTGCTGGCCATGGCCGTGCTGACGATGGCGACAGTCCATGCCCGGATCAGCCGGGGATCCGGCGTAGTGATGCCGGCGGCCGCGGAGCCGCCCCTGGGGTTCGAGGGGCTGGCGAGAGGCCGGATCTAGGCTATCGTGCGGTGCGGCCATCGTGCTGCGCTGCACGAGACTTTTACCGCTTTTAGTGGAACCTTGGGATAACTCCGCATCAGCAATCTGCACGGGGAACGACTTAGACTTCTCAAGCTTTATGCTGCAAGCGTTGCAGGAGGCTTCAAGATGTCTCTCGCGGAAGATGGCCGACCCCTCTCTCTGACCTGGCACTACACGCCGCGGGAGATCGTGGCGGATGGCGTGATCCACGGCCTCGGCGTTCTCCTCGGTTTCGCCGGCGCGGTAGCCCTGGTGGCCACGGCGGTCACCACACATCTCGGCCTCGGCGAGCGGGCGGCGGTCGTCGTCTACGCCGCGGCACTGGTCCTGATGCTCGGCGTCTCTGCCCTCTACAACCTGTACCCCGTGAGTCCGCGCAAATGGCTGCTCCGCCGCGCCGATCACGCCCTGATCTACCTGATGATCGCCGGCACCTACACGCCGCTGGTCGCCCTCGTGGGGTCGGGGATCCGAGCCTATGCGCTGCTGGCGATCATCTGGGTGGTGGCGCTGATCGGGATCGCGGTGAAGCTCCTCTTGCCGGGCCGGTTCGATCGGCTGTCGATCGGCCTCTACCTGCTGCTGGGCTGGAGCGGCCTGCTCGCGTACGAATCCGTCATCGCAGCGCTCCAGCCCACGGCTCTGTGGCTGTTGGGCATCGGCGGGGCGCTCTACTCCATCGGTGTGATCTTCCACATCTGGCGGACCCTGCCCTTCCAGAACGCGATTTGGCACGGCTTCGTCCTGGCCGCGGCGGCCTGCCATTACGGGACGATCTGGGCCAGCCTGAACGGCGCACCGCTGACATAGGGCGGGATCGGTTGCGGCCCCGCACGTAAAACTCCGCTTACCGTCCCGACCGAAAGGTCGAGCCCCCCGATCCTGCTTTAAGTGTCCCGCGACCGCCGGTGGACCATAACCTGGGAACTTATATTTCCGGGAGCTGAACCGTGGTCCCGAAGTCGAACGCCCCTGGCCGTGCTGAGCGTTACCGGATCCTTCACGTGTTCCGGGCGCCCGTAGGCGGCCTGTTCCGGCACGTGATGGATCTCGCCCGCCTGCAGGCCGACGCGGGCCATCAGGTCGGGATCGTCTGCGACGCCACCACCGGCGGCGAGCGCGCCGCGGGAGCCCTGGCGGATCTGCTGCCGATCCTGGATCTCGGCCTCCTCCGCATCCCCATGCGCCGCAATCCGCATCCGTCGGACTGGTCCTGCCTCCGGAACGTCGCGCAACGGGCTGCCGCGGTCGGCGCGGAGGTGCTTCACGGTCACGGCGCCAAAGGCGGTGTCTATGCACGCCTTGCCGGGGCGGGCCCGGCGATCCGCGCGTACACCCCGCATGGCGGCAGCTACAATTACCGTCCGGGCACTGGGCTCCACCGTCTCTACATGGGGGCTGAGGCGATGCTGGCCCGCCGCACCGACGCGTTCCTGTTCGAGAGCGAGTACGTCGCCGGCCGGCACCGGCGCTTCGTCGGCGGTCCCGAGCGTGTGACGCGGATCGTGCACAACGGTATCGCCGAGGCCGAGTTCGCGCCCCTGGACCGCGTCGCGGAGCCCTTCGACCTGCTCTATGTCGGCGAGCTGCGGGAGGCCAAGGGTCTGCCCTATCTGCTCGAAGCCCTGGTCCGGCTCCGCGCCGAGGGCCGGGCGCTGCGCCTGCTGATGGTCGGCTCGGGCCCGGATGCCCAGAGCCTCCGCGAGACCGTGGCACGCCTCGGTCTCGCCGACGCGGTGGCATTCGAGCCGCCCCAGGCGATTCGCTCCGTCCTCGCCCGCGGACGGATCCTGGTCGTCCCGTCGCTGGCGGAATCGCTGCCCTACGTCGTGCTGGAAGCCGCGGCGGCGGCGCAGCCCCTGGTCGCCACCCGAGTCGGCGGCATACCGGAGATCTTCGGTCCGGCCGCATCCGATCTGGTCTCGTCCGGGGATGCGGGCGCGCTCGCAGACGGCATCCGGCGCGTCCTCGACGCCCCACCCGATGTGCTCGCCGCCCGGACGCAGAGCCTCAGCGCATCGATCCGGCAGCGCTTCTCGCTGGAGCGCATGGGCAGCGAGGTGATCTCCGGCTACGCCGCGGCCTTCGAGGCCCGCGCGCAAAGCCGCAAGCCTGCCCCCGGTGAGATCGCCGGAGCCCGGACCGCCTGAGCTCGGTCGCAGGGACGTGATGCGCCGGGGCTTGTGCGTCGCAGTGGAAAAGGCGGCGACAGCCTCGCCCTTAAGTCTTCAATCAATGCCCCGTGCCAAGTTCCGTTCGAAGTGGCGGCTGCAGGGCTCGGGGGGAGCCGATCGATGAGCGCGTTCGATATTCGCGATCTTCTCGACGCCGCCGTGCCGATGGAGGCCTCTTCGGCGCCGGCTCGTGACAGCGTCCCCCTCGCCGAGGCTGCGGTTCCCGGGCCCACGGCGATCTCTCCCGTCGTCGTGGCCGGGCTGGTGCGCGCGCTGGAATGCGCCTTGATCTTCGGCCTCGGCACGCTCCTGCACGTGCTGATGCTGCGCGGTCGCGTGCCGTTCGGTCTGACCTATGCGGGCGCCATCGGGATGATCGCCGTGACCACCGTGACGCTGATTCAGGCGTCCGGCGGCTATCGGATCGCCGCCTTCCGGAGCTTCTTCAGGACGGCGATCCGGCTGATCGTGGCGTGGTCGCTGACCTTTCTGATGGTCGCCACCGGCCTCGTGCTGGCCAAGGTGGCCGACCATTACTCGCGCCTCTGGCTGGGAACCTTCTTCGGCGCCGGCCTCGCGATGCTGCTGGTCGGGCGCTTCGTCCTCTTCCGGATCATCGACGCCCAGACCCGGGCCGGACGGTTCGACCGGCGCACCGCCATCGTGGGCGGCGGCCAGCCCGCGGAAGCCCTGATCGCCGCCCTGGAGACACAGAGCGAGAGCGGCATCCGCATCGTCGGCGTGTTCGACGACCGGAACGCCGATCGGTCGTCGGACGTGGTGGCGGGGCATCCGAAGCTCGGCAATGTCGACGACCTCGTGGCCTATGCGCGGCACGCCCGGCTCGACCTGATCGTCTTCACGATCCCGATCACCGCGGAGGCGCGCATCCTCCAGATGCTCGCCAAGCTCTGGGTTCTGCCGATCGATATCCGGCTCTCGGCCCACGCCGCCAAGCTGCGCCTGCGTCCTCGCAGCTACTCGTATCTGGGCTCGGTTCCGGTGCTCGACGTCTTCGACAGGCCGATCGCCGATTGGGACGTGGTGGTGAAGGCGGTGTTCGATCGGTGCGTCGGTCTGATGATGCTTCTGGCGCTGTCGCCGCTCATGCTGGTGATCGCCCTCGCCGTGCGCCTGACCTCCCGCGGGCCGGTCCTGTTCCGGCAGAAGCGCCACGGCTTCAACAATGAGCTGATCGAGGTCTACAAGTTCCGTTCGATGTACGTGGATCAGTGCGACGCCGGCGCCGCCAGGATGGTCACGCGGGGCGATCCGCGCGTGACGCCGGTCGGCCGCTTCATCCGCAAGACCTCGCTCGATGAGTTGCCGCAGCTGTTCAACGTGCTGAAGGGCGACCTGTCGCTCGTCGGCCCACGCCCGCATGCCCTTCAGGCGAAGGCCGCCAACACTCTGTACGATCAGGTGGTCGACGGGTACTTCGCCCGCCACAAGGTCAAGCCCGGCATTACCGGCTGGGCCCAGGTCAACGGTTGGCGCGGCGAGACCGATACGTCCGAGAAGCTGCAGCGGCGCGTCGAGCACGACCTCTACTACATTGAGAACTGGTCGGTTCTGCTCGACCTGCAGATCCTGCTCACCACGCCCTTCGCGCTGTTCAAAACCGAGAACGCCTACTGAGCGGAGGGGCCGGCACCCGAGCAGTGCCGGCCACGGGTGCCGCTACGGCAGGGCGCCCGCCTTCTCCTTGGCCTTCATGATCGTGTCGCGGCAGCCCTGAGCATCCCCGGCCTTGTCCTGCTGGCTCGCCTGCGCGACGAGCTTCTTGGCCTCCTCGACACCCGCAGCCGTGGGCTTCACCGCGGCATCCGACTCGGTGAGCTTTGGCGGCGTGTCGAGCGCCTTGGGCGAGTTGGACGAGGTTGGGCCGCCGGGCGGCGTCTTGCCCGTCACTGCGACGGCGCCGGCGCTGTCGAGCCGCCTCTGCAGCGTAGAGACCTCGTCGGCGCACGGGGTCGCCAGGGCCGGCGTGGCGGCCGCCAGGGCCAGGGCTGCAACGGCGAAACGCATGATCATCAGGATGAAACTCCACGGTGTCGGATTGCGGCCGGCGCTGACATCCCGTTCCTGAGCGGATTGTGACGCGCCGGCGCGGCTACCGGGGAGACGCCGGGCAGACGGGCCCGTTCCCGAGACAGGAGGCCGCATGCAGGGCCGCGAAACGCGACGGGCGCCCCGCGCGGCCGGTCGGCCGCGGGAGGCGCCCGCTTCTGGACACCTGGGACGGATCAGTACTTCCGGATGATCGGCTCCGGCGACATCGGCACGGGGTCGGCACCGAAGGCGTAGCGGATGCCGGCGTAGACCGAGAACGGCTGCGCCAGGGTCGTGGTCCGCGGATCGCTGATCCGCAGGTTGCCGGCCACCGCGCCCGGCTCGGCAAAGGTGCCGAACGTGGCGTAGCGGTTGTTGGTCAGGTTGGTGATCAGGCCGAAGACCTCGAGGTTCTTCGTCACCTGATACTTCGTCTGGAAGTTCAGCACGTAGTAGGGCGGCAGCTTACGGTTCAGGTTCGACTCGTCGCCGCGGAAGTAGGACGAGGAGAAGGCCTGGAGGTAGAGGCCGAACTGCCAGTCGGGCGTGACGAAATAGTCGAACCCGGCCTTGATCTGATGGGTCGGCACCAGCGGCACGATGTTGCCCTTGCGGACCTGGATCGCGCCGTCATCCGCCAGCGGGTTGTTGGGCGACGACAGGGTGCCGTTGAACTGGAAGGTTGCGTCCACCAGCGCGTAGTTGGCGTAGACCCGCAGGTAATCCGCCGTGTACTCGCCGCCGACCTCAATGCCCTGCCGCTGCGTCGACGGCACGTTGACGAAATAGGCACGGGCGGTGTTGCCGGGGGTGGCCAGCGACAGGATGTCGTTGGCGAGGTCGGTGCGGAAGGCGCCGATCTTGTAGGTGATGATGCCGCCGTCATAGGTGTTCGGCAGCTGGCCGCGGAAGCCGACCTCGTAGGTCCGCCCGGTGACCTGCTTGAGCGGCGGGTCGGCCACCAGCGAGTTCGGCAGCAGGCACGGCCGGTCCGGGTTGGCACAGGCCAGTTCCAGCGGGGTCGGGGCGCGGTTCGACTCCGAGTAGCTGCCGTAGAGGTTCAGCGCGTCGAAGAACCGGTAGGTCAGGCCGGCGACCGGGTTGATCTTGTTGAAGTAGTGCGTGCCGGTCACGTCCGGCGAGAAGCCGGTCAGATCCTCGCTCTGGATGCGCGCGAAGTTGAGCCGGGCACCGGCGGTCAGCGACAGCCGGTCGGTCACGTCGAGCGTGTCGAGGGTGTAGAGGCCCATATAGAGGTTGGAGCCGTTGACCGAGCTCGGCGCGATGCCCAGCGCGCCCGCGGTCCGCAGCTGCGGCGTGCCGAGGCCCGGGATGTTGCCGTAGAACGGGTTGCTCGGATCGGTGGTGATCGACAGGTTCGGGTTGATCACGCCCAGGGTGCTGGACGACTTGAACGAGTAGTTGGCCGCGTCGATGCTGCCGCCGACCACGAACGTGTTGGACAGGCCGAAGATCCGGTCGCGGTTGGCCGCCTGCAGCGAGCCGCCGAAGCCGGTGGCTTCCGTCCGGGTCGTGTCCAGCGTGCCGTACGGGATGCCCGCCCGGAACGGGATCCGCTGGTTCTGCTGGCCCAGGATCAGGAACTGGTTGCGGAAGGCGTTCTGCGACTGGCCGGCAGCCGGGCTGAAGCCGTCATCCTCGAAGCAGAGATTCCCGCGGAAGCTCGACCGTGTACTGCAATTCTCGAAGTTGCCGTCGTTGCCGTCGACGTAGGTCTGGCTGAAGCGGCGGAAATAGGCGTTGCCGGCGAGATCCCAGGTCGGCGAGATGTCCACCCGGCCGGTCAGCTGGAGGGTGCCGACCTCGGTGGTGGTGGTCTGCGGGTAGGTGAAGATCGCCCGCGGGTCGCGGTGGGTGAAGTCCACCGGGGTGGCAGCGGCTGCGCCGTAGAAGCTGCGGGCGGCGAGCCCGATCAGGTGGAACTCCGAATCCTGGGAGCGGTAGCCGATGTCGCCGTAGATCCGGCCGATCGTGCTCGGGCTCTCGTAGCGCCAGCCGCGGTCGTTCAGGCCGTCGCCGGTGAAGTAGACGCTCCAGGGGCCGGAGACCTTGCCGTATTCGAGGTAGCCGGCGGTGCGCGCGTCCGAGCCGCCCCAGGCCGAGATCTCGGTCCCCTGCCAGGTGAAGCCGTTCTTCATCTGGATGTTGACCGCGCCGCCCAGCGCGTTGAGGCCGAAGACCGGGTTGCCGGTGACGACGTCGATCCGCTGGATCGCCTGCGGGGGGATCAGGTCGAAATTGACGATGTCGCCGAAGGCTTCGTTGATACGCACGCCGTTCTGGTAGACGGCGAGCCCCTGCGGCACGCCCTGGACCGGCGAGGCCGTGAAGCCGCGATAGGTGATGTCGACGCGGTTGTTGTTGCCCTGCGAGTCGGAGACGTTGATGCCAGGGGTGCGCCGGGCCAGCGTCGTGGTCAGGTTGTTGCTGGCGCGATCGATGGTGAGATCGCTGGCGGTGACCGACTCGACGGTGCTGGGGATCTTGTAGAGCGGCTGCTCGGAGCCGCGCAGCCGCGTTCCGGTGCTCGGTCCCACCGAACCCGCCGGCGGCACCGGGCCGGGCCCGTTGAAGATCTGCGCCTGGCTCGAATTGCCGCCGCCGGACCCGACCGGCGACGTCGAGACGACGCTGATCTCGCCGAGCGTCACCGATTGCTGAGCCTGCACGGCGGTGGGGAGAATCGTCCCCGCCAGGACCGATGCTGACGCGACCAGGCTGCTCCGAAGCGCCCGAAGTGACATCCCCAACCCCCTCAAGACCGAACACATGCTCGTGACTTCCGAGCTTGGGTCTCTCTTGGCGGGTGCCGGGGACGCACACAATTGGTTCAAGAACACGCGAGCCGCGTTTCGGCTCTATTTCCGGTTGGAGCCAAGCTAAGCCGTCACGACGTGGTGAAACGGCAACAGTTTCGATAACGATCTCAGAGGCTTAGGGACGTTTCGGCAATATGTCCGGGATGAATCGGCAAGAGGAGGCCGAACGCTGTCACAGTCGCGCCTGGATCAGGCGGGCGAGCTCGCCGAGCCGCTGCTCCAGCAGCTGCGGAACCTCGCAGACATAGGTCAGTGACTGGCTTCGCTCCTGGAAGATCCGGCGATCCCAGGCGAACTTCGTCTCCAGCTCGGACTGGTCCTTGGGAAGCTCGGTGGCGTCCGAGGCGCTGGGCGCGTCCTTCACCTGGCTGATCTTGTCGGCCTCGTCGCGGATCCGCTCGGCCATCCGGCGCTGACCCTGCGCGTAGCGCGCGATGCCGCTGACCACCTTGTCCCGCTCGCCGTTCAGCACCTCGAACACGCCCGCGAAGACGCGCGTCAGGGCCTTGTCCTTCGCGTCCTTGTCGGACCCGAATTTCTCCACGAACGTGTCGAGGAGCGGCCCGACCTGCGACAGGTCCGTGCGCCGGGAGGCGATTTTCTGCGCCAGGACCGCCGCATCGTTGTCGCTGCCCCAATCGCCGGCCGCCGCGACGTCCGGTCCGGTCCAGAACTGGCCGGCGCTCAGGGTGGCGACCTTGCGCTGGACGCAGGGCCAATTCGGGTCCGGCTTCGGCTGAGCCAGGGCGGGGCCGGAGAGAAAGGCCAGCCCCAGCACCGGGCCGAGGATGCGGGTGAGGAGGACGTTCATCGGGCAGGCTCCATCAGGTGTTGTCGCCGGCCGGGCCGCCGCGCCGGGCCATGATGCCGCGACCGGGATCGTAGGCGACCACCGCCATGCCGAAAAAGGCGAGCCCCACGCCCACTACCACGGCGCAGGCGACCGGCTCGAACTGGACGTAGAGGGCGTAGCGGACGAGCTGGACCGCGTGGCTGAACGGGTTCAGCTCACAGATCCAGTACAGGGTCTCCGAGGATTCCCGAATCCGCCACAGGGGATAGAGGGCCGAGGAAGCGAAGAACATCGGGAAGATCACGAAGTTCATCACGCTGGCGAAGTTCTCGAGCTGGCGGACCAGAGAGGACAGGAACAGCCCGATCGCCCCGAGCATGAGCCCGGTGGCCAGGAAGGCCGGGAGCGCCGTGAGGTAGCCGAGCACCGGGATGTCGCTTTCCCAGAAATAGGCCACGGCGAGGAACGCGTAGGCTTGCACGATCGAGACGGCGACGCCGGCGATCAGCTTGGCGAGCAGCAGCAGCCAGCGCGGATAGGGCGAGGTCAGCAGAACCTTCATCGAGCCGACTTCGCGGTCGTAGACCATCGACAGGGACGACTGCATGCCGTTGAACAGCTGGATCATCACGGCGAGGCCCGGCACCACGTAGACTTCGTAGAGCACGTAGGTCTGGTAGGGCGGCTCGATGGACACGCCGAGCGTGTTGCGGAAACCCGCCGCGAAAATGAACAGCCAGACCAGCGGCCGGACCAGCGCCGAGAAGAACCGCTCCTTCTGATTGAAGAAGCGCAGCAATTCGCGGCGGACGATGCCGCCGAGGCAGAGCAGGTAGCCCACCGCGTCGAGGCGACCGATCCGTTCCGTCTGGCTCCGCGGCGGGGCGGCGCCGATCCGTGTGGCGAGGGGTGTCGGATGGGTCATGCCGCCGCCCTCCCCGGTTCGGCCACGAGGCGGCGGAACGCGTCGGCGAGCGCCTCGCCGGGCATGCCGATCTCGCCGGCCCGTTCCCGGGCGACGATCCGGCCCCGGTGCAGGACCACCGCATCGTCGTCGTCCGCGATCTCCTCGAAGATGTGGGTTGCCCAGAGCACCGACAATCCCTCCTCCCGCACCAGGGCGCGGACGATCGCCACGATGTCGGCCCGCGACTCGAGGTCGAGTCCGACGGTGGGCTCGTCGAGGAGCAGCAGGTCCGGGCGGTGGATCAGCGAGCGGGCGATCTCGATCCGGCGCGACTGGCCGCCCGAGAGCGTGCGTACCTTGTCGTGGCGCCGGTCCGCCAGACCGACGCGGTCGAGGAGTTCGCCGACCCGGACCTTGGCGGCGGTGCGGGTGATGCCGTGCAGGCTCGCATGGTAGAGAAGGTTCTGCTCGACGGTGAGATCGGTGTCGAGGGTGCGGGCCTGGAACACGACGCCGAGCCGCGCCAGCGCCCGGGACGGCTCGCGATCGAGAGCGTGGCCGAAGATCGAGACCCTCCCCGTCTGGTTGTTGTAGAGCCGGGTGATGACCGAGAACAGCGTCGTCTTGCCGGCGCCGTTCGGCCCCAGCAGCGCGGCGAAGTGCCCGCGCTCCACCGTGATCGAGACGTCGTCCAGCGCGGCGCGGGCGCCGAACCGGTGGCCGACATGCTCGATCAGGAGGGCCGCCGCCTCGGATGTGCTCATCGGCCCAGGACCTTGCGGGCGTCGGCCACGGCGTCGAGGCACTCGTCGAACTCGCCCTCCTTCTGCTCCCGCTCGGCGACCCGCAGGGCCTTCTTGAGCTTCGGCACGGCCGCTTCCGGCGGGTTCAGCGCGAGGGCGTCGCGGATCATCGTGATGCCTTCGGCACAGGCGGAGGCATCGTCGGCCGCGAAAGCCGGACCGGCAGCGAGGAGGCAGGCGGAGAGCAGGAGGATGCGCATCACTTCACCGTCAGCGTGCCGGTCATGCCCTTGGATTCCAGGCCCCGCGCCGCCCAGGTGTAGGTGCCGGGCTTGATCGCCACGAACTCGATGGCGATCTCGCCGGGATCGTCGAACTCCAGGTGATCGGGCGGTCCGCCGCCGTGGATCTCCTTGTGCTCGATCACGATCTGGTTGAACCAGATGTAGCGGAAGAACTCCGGCGCGTAGAACTTGTATTCCTGGCGCCCCTTGGCGACGATCCGCAGCCGGTAGGCCTTGCCGGATTCCAGGGTGATGTCCTTGTTCTCGACCACGAAGTCGTTGCCCTGATCGTCGCCCAGGACGAGGTCGGGCAGGTTCTCCCGCTTCTTGGTCAGGTCGAGGGCACTCGCCGGGGCTGCGGCGAGCAGCCCTGCCAGGCCGAGGGCCGCCGTTCGAAACATGCGCGTCATGTCGTGTTCCACCCTAGGGCCGCTTCGCGCGCGGCCGTCCTCGCTTGGCGCCCGGAGGTCGCGCGGATCAGTTCGGCGAGATCGCCACGCCCCAGGGCAGGAGCCCGACCGGGATGCTCTTCACCACCTTCTCGGCGGCCACGTCGATCACCGAGACGTCGTTCGAGGTGCCGTTCGTGGTGAACAGCATCTTCTGGTCCGGCGTGAAGGCCAGTTGCCAGACGCGCTGGCCGACCGGCAGATACTTCTCGACCTCGTAGGTCTTGGCATCGATCACCGCGACGCGGTTGGCCGGTCCCAGGGCGACGAAGGCCTTGCTGCCGTCCTTGGTGATCCGGATGCCCACCGGCTGGATCGCCTCGTCGTTCACGCTCGGGATCTTGAAGGTGATCTTCTTGATCACCCGGCGCTGCGCCACGTCGATGACGCTCACCGTGCCGCCGACCTCAGCCGAGACCCACAGGTACTTGCCGTCGGCGGTGAACTCGGCGAAGCGCGGCCGGGCATCGACCAGCACGTTGTCGATGACCTGGAAGGTCTTCGTGTCGATGAAGTGGGCCATGTTTGTGGTTTCGGAGGTGTTGACCAGGACCTTGCCGTCCGGCGACAGGCCCATCCCCTCCGGCTCGACCCCCACCGGCACCTCGGCGAGCACCTTGTTCTTCTCGATGTCGATGATCGTGACCTGGCTGTCGTCCTCGTTGGCGACGTAGAGCGGGTTGCCGGAGGCATCGAGGATGAACTGCTCCGGATCCGGCCCGGAGCGCAGCGAGCGCACCACCTTGCCGGAACTGGTATCGAGCACGTCGATCCGGTCGTCGTCGCTGGCGCAGACGTACACCTCCTTGCCGTCCTTGGAGACGGTCACGCCGCGCGGGCGCCGCCCCACCTTCCAGGTCGCCGTCACCGCCATCGTGTTGGTGTCGATGACGCTGACCGAGTTGCCCTTCTCGTTCGTGACGTAGGCGGTGAAGGCGGCGGCCGGACCGCACAGGGCGAACCACGCCCCAAGGGCGATCCCACTCAGACATGCCTCGACGGGGCGGCTCATCCCAATTCCTTCCCTTGCGGCTTCCCGGCGTCCTCGGCGGACGTTCTCTCCGGTGGTTTGTAGTGCGATTCCCGCGCGTTGCGAGGGCCTTGGCCGCTCTCCATCGCCGCAGGCCGCGGGCCTACCTGAATTTGCAGGTGGTCTCCGGGAGGTCGACGCCCAGCGTATCGAGGGGCGTGCGCTGGTGCAGGAAGCCCTGCTCGGGCGCGACGGAGACCAGCGCCTTGGGCTGCACGACGATGATCGCTTGGCGCAACTGATGGTCCCAAGGCCGGAAACTCAGCGGCACGCCCTTGTAGGCCGGAAGGGTGAAGGCGGGATCGACGAGGTACGGGGCGATCACGGCCGGATCGTTGGTCTTCTTCGCCGTGACGGCTTCGCCGACCGTCCGCACCGCCGCCCAGGCTTGGTAATCCAGCGGGCGCATCAGCCGCGATGCGAGCCGGCGGAAGCGGTTCTGGGCCTGCGCGGCGCCCCAGGTCTCTAGGACCGGCGACCACGTCGTCGGCGTCAGCGCCTGCGTTCCGCCGACGGGCCGCGGATCGACGGTGCGGTAGGGAACGTAGTCGCCCCAGTCGCCCTCCTCATCCGCCACGACGGCCATGTCGTAGTCGAGGCCCCGGGTGAAGACCATCGCCTCGGCCCGGGTCGGCGTGTCGCCGCGCGCCTTGGCGAGCGGGCCGAAGGTCCAGGGCTTCTCGGCGGTGATCTTCAGCGCGAATTTCCGCGCCGAATTGCGCATCGCGTCGGCGTAGGCCTTGTCGGCCTCGGTCGGGCCGACGATCAGGAAGAGCTTCCGCCAGCGCATCACGGTCAGGTACTGCGCCAGGGCATCGGTCAGCATCGCCCGGGACGGCAGGATGTGGAACACGTTGGCGCGGCAATCGGTGCCGCGCAGACGGTCGTCGGCAGCCCCCGCGTTGAGGATGACGGCCCCCGTGTCCTTGACCGCGTCCGCGACCGCCAGGACGGAATCTGCGGGGAGCGCCAGGACGAGGTAGCGGACGCCGTTACCGATCAGCGTCTTGGCGGCCGCCACGGCGTCCGGCTTGTCGTCCGTCAGCGCCACCTCGTCGAGGACGTAGGACTGCTTGGTGAAACGGCCGGTGGTGTTGTTGTCGGCGATGCCCATCTTGGCGCCGGCCAGGCCCTCGTCCTCGGGCGCCGCCTCGGCATCGTAGGAGGACGGCGCAGGCTGCGGCCGGTAGATCAGGCCGATATGGGTCTCGATCCCCTGCGGGGCCGCGTGCTGGGCCGGTTGCGCCGCCGCAGCCGGGGCTTGGTCCTCGGCCCATGCCGACGGCGGAGCCAGGGCCAGCGCGACGAGGGCCGCGCGCAGCCAAGCCGGGCGCGTCGGAGGCCGGAAGACGGTGTCGGGTGCAGGATGATGCATGTGGGCGGCCTCTATCAGCTTCCGCTCTGGCCGCTCAACCGCGGCGTGTCGTCCCGACGTTCACGTTGCCGTCGTGGGATAGGTGGACGCGGAAGTACATTGCCAAATTGTCCCTTCGCCCGACCTATGGCGGGAACGACGCCGCCGATACGGGCGGCCGAACGCCTTGAGAGGAAGCTCCCGCCGATGCGCCTGACGTCTCTCCGCGCCGCGATTGCCTGCAGTTTCGTGGCGCTCTCGGCCGCCCTGCCCGGCGCGGCCAGCGCAGCCGAGAAGGCGGCCGTGTTTCCGGTCGAACTCTTCGATCCCGGCGCCTCCTACGGAACCCGGACGCGGCCGGTCGATGCGCGAAAACTCACCCTCGTCACGGACGAATTGCGCAACGCCCTCCGTGACAGGGCCGGGCTGGAGATCGTCGATACCGCATCCAAGGCCGACGTCGTCGCCAAGGAGGGGCCGCTCTACAAATGCAACGGCTGCGCGGCGGACATCGCCAAGAGCCTGGGTGCGGACCTCGTCGTGACCGGTTATGTGGAGAAGGGGTCCGGTCAGATCTTCAACCTGAGCGTCACGATCGCCGAGGCCGATACCGGCAAGGCGGTGCGCGGCGGCCAGGTGACGATCCGCGCCGACACCGACGATACCTGGGCGCACGCGATGCGCTGGGTGGTGAAGAACCGCCTGCTCGCCGAGCCGCTGCCCGGGAAGTCTTGAGACGGTCCGTTCAAGTCCGAGTGTTTCGTGCCCACGTCTTCAACCCAGCAAGATCCTCTGCCCCGGCTCCTCGTCAGCGTCCGCGATCCGGCTGAGGCCGAGGCCGCTCGCCTTGCGGGTGCCGACCTGATCGATGCCAAGGATCCGGAGCGCGGGGCGCTCGGCGCCCTGGACGACGGGATCGTGCGGGAGATCGTCGCCCGCGTGTCCGGCGGTGCCGCGACGAGTGCGGTGGCCGATCCCGCGGTCCGATCCGTGGCCGCCCTGGCGCAGACCGGCGTCGACTGGGTGAAGGTGGGCCTCGCGCCAGCCCTGCTCCGGGATCCGTCGGCCCTGGTCGACCTTGTCGCGGCGGCACCGGGGCGGCTGATCGCCGTGCTGTTCGCCGAGGACGGCACGACGGCCCCGCATGTGCCCGCACTCGCAGCCGCCGGCTTCGCGGGCGCCATGGTCGATACCGCAGGGAAGACCGGCGCCCGCCTGCCCGATCTCGCCGCTCCCGCGGATCTCTCGGCCTTCACCGCCGCCTGCCGGGTGCACGGCCTGATGAGTGGCCTCGCCGGGTCGCTTCGGGTGATCGACATCCCGGTTCTGTGCGCATACCGGCCGGATTATCTCGGCTTCCGCGGCGGCCTGTGCCGGGACTTCGACCGCCGCAACGGCATCGATCCCCTGCGCGTGGCCGAGGCGCTGCGCGCCCTCCGGCCGAGCAGGCAGGACGCGGCGTGACCACCGTCATCAAGGTCGGCGGCAGCCTCGAAGCGGATCCGCATCGCCGCCGCGCCCTGCTGACGGCGATCGGCGACGGGGCGCACGGGCGCTGCATCGTGGTCCCGGGCGGCGGCGCCTTCGCCGACGCCGTCCGGGCCGCGCAGGCACGGGAGCGGTTCGGCGATGCCGAGGCCCATCGCCGGGCCCTCGATGCCATGAGCGACGCGGCCGGAATCTTCCGCGGGATCGAGCCGCGTCTGGCGCAGAGCCTGGAGCCCTGGGCGGAGACCGCGCCCGCCCGGATTCGGGTTTGGAATCCGCGCGGCCTGCGCGGCGGCCATCCGGACATTCCGGAAACCTGGGACGTGACCTCGGACAGCCTCGCCCTCTGGCTCGCGACGCGGATCCGGGCCGAGCGCTGCGTCCTGGTGAAATCCATCGATGTACCGCAGGGCCGGGATCCCGTCGCGCTGGCGCAGGAGGGGATCGTGGATGGCGCCTTCCCGGGCTTCGCAGCCAAGTTCGAGGGGGCGATCGAGATCTGGGGCCCGCAGTGCCGCGTTGCGGTCGAGACGAGGACCGCCGCGTGAGCACCCCCGAGCACATCGTCTTCGTCACCGGCCGTCTGGCCCGGGCGCGGCTCGAGAAGGTCGCGGCGGGGCTGCCGGAGAATCTGCACTGGAGCATCGCGGATGCCGGCGTGAAGGTCGCGGCGCTGATGACCGAGGAGATCATCCGCCGACGGATCGTCCTCCCCGAGGGCGCCACCCGGATCATCCTTCCGGGCCGGTGCCGGGCCAACCCGGAGCATCTCGCCGCCCATTTCGGTGTGCCCGTGGAGCGGGGACCCGACGAGGTGGTCGACCTGCCGGCCTGGCTCGGCCTGACCGCGCGCAAGGTCGATCTGTCCCGGCACGACCTCCGGATCTTCTCGGAGATCGTGGATGCGTCGAAGATGAGTGTCGCGCAGATCGTCGCCAAGGGCCTCGATCTCGCCCAGCGCGGCTCGGACGTCATCGATCTCGGCGGCTTGCCCGACACTCCGTTTCCGCATCTCGAGGAGTCCGTCCAGGCCCTCAAGGGCGCAGGCCTGAAGGTCAGCGTCGATTCCTTCTCCCGCGAGGAACTGGTCCGGGGCGCCGGGGCCGGCGCCGACTTCCTGCTGAGCCTGAACGAGGAGACTCTCGATCTCGCCTTCGAGACCGACGCGGTGCCGATCCTCGTGCCCCTGCGGCCGGACGACCTGCCCTCCCTGGATCGCGCGATCGAGCGCATGCTGAAGGCGGGACGCCCCTTCCTCGCCGATCCGATCCTGGAGCCGATCCATCACGGCTTCGTCGATTCGATCGCGCGCTACCGCGACACCCGCGCCCGCTGGCCCGAGATCGACATGATGATGGGCACCGGCAATCTCACCGAGCTGACCGAGGCCGATTCACTCGGCGTCACCGCGCTGCTCGTCGGCATGTGCTCGGAACTGTCGATCGGCAATGTGCTGATCGTGCAGGTCTCCAACCACACCCGCCGCACCGTCGAGGAGCACGACGCCGCCCGACGGATCATGTACGCGGCCAAGGCCGATTCCGCGCTGCCCAAGGGATACGGTCGGGCGCTGCTTGCCCTCCACGACAAGCGCCCGTTCGTGCAGACGGCCGACGAGATCGCCCAGGCCGCCGCGGAGGTGCGCGACCCGAATTACCGGATCGTGACCGCCGAAGACGGGATCCACCTCTACAATCGCGACATCCACAGGGTCGGCACCGACGCGATGGCCTTCTTCCCCGAACTCGATGTGGCCAGCGACGGCGCCCACGCCTTCTATCTTGGCGCCGAACTGGCCAAGGCGGAGACGGCGTGGCGACTCGGCAAGCGCTACGTCCAGGACGAGGCGCTCGACTGGGGCTGCGCCGCCGACGCCGACATCGAGGATGCCACCGCCTTCAAGAAGGCCGGCCATACCCGGCATTCGGGACCCGATGCGCCGCCACCGGGGACACGCGATGCGCGGCTGGTCGGGCCCGAGGCCGGCGCAACGCCGCCCGAGACCATTCCCGAAGCCCAGGTGCGGGCCGAGGCCGCGCCCGAGCGTCCGCAGGACCCGCCGACGAAGCTGGTCTGCGGGCGCCTCGTCCCCGCCGACAAGGCGTGAGGCCATGCCGCTGATCCTCGAGACCATCGTCACGACCCTGTCCCCGGCGGGCGAACTGCACCTCGTTCCGTTCGGACTGATCGGCGAGGATGACGGCTACGTCCTCGCGCCGTTCCGGCCGTCGCCGACCATCGCCAATCTGGAGGCCAACCCCTGCTTCGCGGCCTCGAGCCCCCGCGACATCCGGGTGATCGCCGGCGCGGTGACCGGCCGACGCGAATGGCCGACGCTGCCCTGCACGGCGATCGAGGGCCGCCGCCTCGCCGACAGTTTCGGCCACGCGGAGTTCGCCGTCGCCGCCGTCGAGGCCCACGAGACGCGGCCGCGCTTCCGCGGCCGCATGGTCCACAGCGCCGCGCATCAGCCGTTCATCGGCTATAACCGCGCCCAGGCCGCCGTCCTCGAAGGCGCCATTCTTTCGACCCGGCTCCACATGCTGGAGCCCGATAAGGTGTTGACGGAGATGGCCTACCTCGCCATCGCCATCGGCAAGACCGCTGGGCCGCGCGAGCGCGAGGCCTGGGGTTGGATCGAGGACAAGGTCGCGGCGGCGTTCGGCCCCGAGGCGCGCGTTCTCGATCGCGACGACCGCTGAGGGCGGGAGGAGAAGGACAAGATGAAGAAAATCACCCTGGCCCTGGCGGCCACGGCAGCCCTAGTGGCGGCTACCGCGCAGGCCCACGGCCCAACCCGGCGCAAGATCACCGAGTCGATCGAGATCAACGCCCCCGCCGACAAGGTCTGGGCCGTGCTCGGCGATATGAAGAATTCCGACTGGATGCAGAACGTCACCAAGACGGAGCTCAACGGCGATCCGGCCGGCAAGTTCAAGCGTGTCCTGACCCTGAAGAACGGCGATCAGATCCAGGAGACCAGCAACAAGTACAAGCCCGATGACAAGCTGTTCTCCTATTACATCGACAAGGTCGACGTGAAGGATCTTCCGGCGAACGACTACTCGGCGACGATCACGGTCGAGCCCGAGGGCAACGCCAAGTCGAAGGTCGAGTGGAAGGCGGCCTTCTATCGCGGCTACATGAACAACGATCCGCCGCCGGATCTGAACGACGAGGCTTCCGAGAAGGGCGTCGGCGACTGGATCAAGGCGAGCCTCGCCAACCTGAAGGCCAAGGTCGAGAAGGGCTCGTGAGCCTGTCTCGGGGCCGCGCGGCCCTCGTCGCCGGCCTCGTTCTCATCGCAACCGCCTCCCGAGCCGAACCGGCCCGGGAGGCCATCGTCACCGCGCAGCTCGGCGGCGCGATCGAGATCGTCGATCTGGCCACCCGGACGGTGGTGCGCCGCATCCCCGTCGACGGGGCCCCGGCCGGGATCGCCCTGTCGCCCGATCGCCGGCGCGCCTACGTCACGCGTCCGGAGGGGCACGGTCTCGCGATCCTCGATCTCGATGCCGGCCGCGTCCTCGCCGAGGTGCCGCTGCCCGGCGGGCCGCTCGGCGTCGCGGCCGACCCGCGGGGCGGCACCGTCTACGTGGCCGACTGGTACGGGCACCGTCTGTTCGTGCTGACCGAGCGCGACGGTACGCTGGTCCCGGACGGCGAGATCGCGGTCGGCGCCTCGCCCTCGGGAATCGCCGTCAGCCCCGATGGCGGAACGCTCTATGTCGCCAACCGCGAGGCCGACACGGTCTCCGTCGTGGATACAGCGACCCGACGGGAGAGCTCCGTCATTCCCGTGGGGCAGCATCCGTTCGGCATCACCCTCGATGCCGCGGCCGGGCGCGCCTACACGGCCAATGTCACCGGGGACGACGTCTCGGTTCTGGACCTGAAGACCGGGCGCGAGATCGGCCGCGTGCCGACCGGCCGCCGGCCTTACGTGATCGCCCTCGCCGGCGGGCGCGGCTTCGTCACCGACCAATATGCCGGCAGCGTCACGGCGTTCGACCTCGCCACGCTGAAGCCGATCGCCGACGTCGATGTCGGCGATCATCCGGAAGGGATCGCCGCGGATTCGGACGGCCGCCTCTACGTGGCCAATTGGGGCGACAACACCCTGAGCGTCCTCGATTCCAAGACGCTCAAGGTGCTGGCGACCATCCCCACCGGCAACGGCCCGCGCTCGTTCGGCGCCTTTCTGCGCTGAGGCTCAGCCCGTGCGGCGGTGCGGCGCCCGGCGGTAGGCCGCCCGGGCCATCACCAGCGCGCCGCCGATTTGCAGGAGGCCGGTCTCGCCGAGATCCGAGGGCGCGAAATGCGCCTGGATCAGCAGCCGCGTCAGCGCGTTCAGCGCGAGCAATGTCAGGCAGAAGGCTGCAGCGGCCAGCAGGCTGGCGACGAACTCGGGCATGATCGCGCTCCCGTGTCGAACGGGAGGAGATTAGCAAGCCCCGCGCCAGGGCCAAGCTGCCGGAACCGCCGATCTCAGCGCTTGCGGCCTGCGGGCGCGGATGCCGGCGTCCCCGCCTGCGCGGCCGGCGTGGGCCGGGGCGTCTCGACGGCGAGCCGCTTCACCGGCCAACCGTCGCTCCAGCGCTCCATGTCGGCCAGGCGTGGATTGTTCTTCAGCGCCGTCGCATCCGACCCGGCGAAGGCCGCGGCGGCGGCGAGGTCGAAGGTCTTCCAGAAACCGAGATAGTCCAGGGCATCGACCCGGGCGAGATTGATCTGCGAGACCAGCGTCTGCTGCTCGCCGGTCAAGGCCATGTCGGCGGACCAGCGGAACGGCGGCGGCTTGGTCGACTCCTTCGGCGCATCCTTGGGCTCCGGCGCGGGCTTGATGTTGCCCCCGTCATAGGCGCTGTCGACGCCCGCAGGGGCGGCCAGCGTCGCCGTAAGGGCCGGGAAGCCATGATCGTCCGAAAGGACCCGCACGAACAACTTGCGGTCCAGCGGCACGCCGCTGGCCTCGCGCAGGAGACGCTTCGCCGCGAGGTCGGCAGCCCGCGTGTCCTTGTCGCCGACCATGGCCACGAGGAGCGTGGATGGGTCGATCGCCGCCAGGTCGGTCAGCGCGATACCTCTGGATTTCGGCCCGCTGGCGATACCGCCGGGCGTCGCCGCAAAGATCAGCTTCGGAACCGGCAGGCCCTGCGCCTTTGCGGCCGCTGCGAGATCCATGGCGAGCGGCGCGCCGGCGAGATGGCCGATCATCGCGACGCGGCCAAGATCGGGCTTGGCCTCGCTCTCCGTCGCAAGTTCCGCGAGCGCGGCCTTGACCAAGCCTTCCGCGATGGCCGGGGCATCGGCCGGTCGCGTCCGGTTGACCTCCTGGAACCGGGGGAACAGGACGAGCCAGCCCTGGCGGGCGAGATGGTCGATCCAGCCGCCATAGCTCTGCGGATTGACCGCCCCCCACCCGTGCAGGACGATGGCGACGGGCCGTCCCGCCTCCGGCGCAGCGCCCGCTGCGTAGAACGCATAGGTGGAGGCCGTGCCGCGCCCGAGCAGCCGCTTGGTGATCGTGGCCTTGCGGTCACCCGCACCCCCCGCCCCATCGGCAGGCTGGGCGGGCGGCGTCGCCGCCTGGACGGATACGAGGCCGGCCAGGGTCATGATCGCGGCGGCAGTCAGCGATCCGCGAAGAACTGTGAGACGCATCAGGGACTCGACTGAGAGACGCTTGGCGTCGGCAGGTCAGAATGCGCTGAATAGCAGATTCTCTCGCCTTGGCGACTCATCGCCTCAGTCTTCCGCCAAGCTTCGGCGGTCGAGCCTCAGGACAGCATGCACCGCGTCATATCCGGACGGTCGAGCCGCCGCACGATCGCTGCCATCTCCGCCGGAATGTCGTATTCCGCTGCGCCGTAGACGCTGAGCAGCCCCTCGCGGACCGTATCGAGAAGGACGGACTCGACCGTATCCCGGGCGCCGGGCCGGCGCAGGGAATCGGCGTGGTTGATTGCAACGATCTTCATGGCGGTGCCGCGGGTCAAGTGTACTGCGCACGTCCGGGGGCTGCTGCTCCGGAGTGGCGTACAACTGTGTGGCCGCCTCAGGTTTCCAGGCCGGTGGGGATTATTTTGCCGCCCGGTCCGATAACGGACGGTCCGGGCTCGGTGGACGGCCGGCCGGCGGCCTGCTCCACCCAGGCGAGGATGTCTTCGGCGCGCCAGGGCTTCGGGATGAATGTCGCCGAGACGCGCAGGTCGCTCGGCTGGTCGCCGGCATCGCCGGAGGTTAGGAGGACCCGCACGCGCGGCCAGGTCACGCCGATGATCCGCGCCAGTTCGAAACCGCCGATCGGCCCGGGAGTCCGGACGTCCGAGAACACCACGCTGACCTCGTCCGCGCGATCATTGAGAATGGCCAGGGCGCGATCGGCGGTCTCGGCTTCGATGACCGTGAAGCCCGTATCCTCCAGCAGCGTGGCCGCGAGGAAGCGCTCGTCGGGCTGGTCTTCCACGACGAGGATCACGGGCTTCTGGCCAGGCTGTACCGATTCGCTCATGGGCCAGGACACTCTACAGGGGCTGAACGGCGGTCGCTTCGATCGGTTCAACGCCCGAACGCCGCGAAGGGCCACACCCGCGCGGGCACAGATCCTCCTTTGATCCTTGCACAATTGAGAAATTGAGGCCGTGTCTTGGGCAACACAGCCAACGCAGAACGCGTTCGCTCGACCGTCGATGACGTCTTTTCAGCCGAC
The DNA here is from genome assembly GCF_040545035.1 of Methylobacterium sp. 1973. Classification (NCBI taxonomy): domain Bacteria; kingdom Pseudomonadati; phylum Pseudomonadota; class Alphaproteobacteria; order Hyphomicrobiales; family Methylobacteriaceae; genus Methylobacterium; species Methylobacterium sp. 1973. The sequence continues at coordinate 294,331 of NZ_JBEPLA010000004.1, read as the reverse complement.
ACCGTGTGACTTCAGGAAAGCCAGAGCGCGTGTCCAGCCATCCTCGGCAGCCTCACGCCGGTAGCTCGGACGGTAATCCGCATGGAAGCCGTGCGGCGCATCCGGATAGATCACGATCTCGACGCTCTTGCCCGCCGCCAGAGCACGATCACGCGCCTCTTCCACGGCCTTTACCGGGATACCGGTATCGGCTCCTCCATACAGGCCGAGCAGCGGAGCATGGATCTCGGCGGCCACGTCGCCGGCGGTGCGCGGCTGAATGTCGGTGCGTTCGCCGCCGACAGGCCCGTACCAAGCGACCGCCGCCTTCAGGTCGCGACGATGCGCCGCGTACAGCCACACGTCACGTCCACCCCGGCACCAGCCCATGACGCCGAGCCGGTTCGCATCACCCTTCGCCGCCGAAGCCGCCCAGGCGGCCGCCGCATCGAGGTCGCCGATCCACTGCGCGTCCGGCGTCTTCGCGATGACGTCCCGGATGATCTGCTTGGGATCCGACATGGTCGAGAGATCGCCCTGGCGGGCGTAGAGTTCGGGCGCCACCGCGCAGTAGCCGGCCTTCGCGAGCCGGCGGCAGATGTCCTTGATATAATCGTGGACGCCGAAGATCTCCTCGATCACCAGAACGATCGGGAAGGGGCCGGTGCCCTCCGGAACCGCCCGATAGGCCGGCATCGGCCCGTCTGCGGCCGGGATCTTGACCTCGCCGGCCTCGATGCCGGTCGGGTCCGTGTGGATCACCTGAGCCTCCACGCGGGTGGTCGCGAGGGTCAAGCCACTCATCAGGCTCGTCATCACGAAGCCTCGCCGGGAGAAGGGTTGCGTGATCAGCCCGTCGAGTCCAGCCCGGTCGTGATCCGCCATGATGCTCTCTCCCTTGCTTCAAGGATGAGGGCTATCCGCGTGCGGCGGCCCGGGTCAAATCTTCCGCCCGCCGCCGGACCGTCACGCCCCTGCGGCAGCCAGGGCCCGCGCCGGCCGGCGCACGGTCACCCGGACCGGTTCGGGCGTCTCGCGCGGCGTCAGCATCTCACCCAGGCTGACGAAGGTCTCGGCCGCCGGTGCGACCACCGCGCGGATGCCGTAGCCCAGCGCGAAGGACCGGATCAGCTCGGCGTCGCGCGCAATACCGAAGCGGTCGAGGGCCGCCAGGAAGGCTTCCCGGAACAGGCTCGGCCGGCACCAGCGCTTCTCGGCCATCTGCAGCGGCCAGTCCCACAAGCCCTCGGCCCGGCGCATGGCCAGGGCGCCGCGTGCGATGAAATAGCCGGTCTCCCGGTGCTCGATCCCGTCCGTCTGGACCGACCAGTCGTCATTGCCGAACAGTTCGGCCGCGGCTGCGTTGCCCATCGGGTCCTCCGCCCTGAACCTGCCTTCCGGCGCACCGGAACATTGCCGGAACACTGGCGCGGAATTCGGCGGCGGTCAAGGCACTTGTTCCCGGTGCGTTCGCGGGCCGGGATGGACGTCAGCGGGCCTTGAAAATGGCGTGCTCGATCCGGTCGCCCGGCGCGATTCCGAGCTTCGCCGCGGTTCCCGCATTCAGTTCCAGGACCGCGAGGACGGGGCCGCCCGAAGCGATGATCGCGGTGGAGAGCGGCTCGGTATCGGCCGCGATCCGGCTGATCGTCCCGTCGGCGCGGATGAAGACCATGTCGAGAGGCAGATAGGTGTTCTTCATCCACATGGTGACGGGCTGGTCCTGCTCGAAATCGAACAGCATGCCGTGATCCCCCGCCATGTGCCGACGGAACATCAGGCCCCGGGCGCGGGCGGCGTCGTCGCGCATCACCTCGACGTCGAAGCGCTTGGGCCCGGATTTCGTGATGATCGTCAGCGGCTCCGACTTGACCGCAGCGGCGCGCGCCGCAGCCTGTGCCCGGGCCGCCGGGGTCGGGCCGACCGCGCTCACGGCGAGACAGGCTAGTGCGGCCGCCGAGGCGGCGCGGAATATGGATCTCACAGGCTCAAGCCTCTCGAGGAATGGCGCGCGGGCCCGCGCGCCCGGCGCCGGTGTTAGACCAGGATGTGCGACAGGGGAATCCGGCGCTGGATTTCCGCCGATTCGCCAGGCCTATGGCGCAGGCTGCGCGCTGCCGGCAGGGCGCAAACTAATGCGAGGCGGGCATCGCCCCGTCGATCAGCCGGACCTCGGCCGCCATGACGCCCTTCGAGCCGTCGCCATAGCGGACGAGAACGGACTCCCCGGGCTTCAGCTCGGCGATCCCGTAGCGCCGCAACGTCTCCATGTGCACGAAGATGTCAGGCGTTCCGTCGCCCCGCGTGAGGAAGCCGAACCCGCGCAGGCGGTTGAACCACTTCACGACGGCCGTTTCCAATCCGCTGGTCGGCGTCACGGTAACGTGGGTGCGCGGCATGGGCATCTCGGACGGATGCACCGCCGTGGCCTGATCGAGGGAGATCACCCGGAACGCCTGCCAGCCCCGTGGGCGCTCGACGGCTTCCACGACGATGCGTGCGCCCTCGCTCGCGGCCTGATACCCGTCGCGACGCAGACAGGTCACGTGCAGCAGGATGTCCGGCGCGCCGTCGTCGGGCACGATGAAGCCGAAGCCCTTCGAGACGTCGAACCACTTGATGCGCCCCGCCACCTCGACGAGATCGAGAGCCTCGTCCTCGTACTGACCCTGTTCGCCGGTTCGGGCGACCGGCAACCGTTCGGGGTTCTCCGGCCCGGATCCGCGTTCGTCAGACATGGCCGAGCAACCTACACCGAATCACGCCGCGCGCTCTCCCGACAAGATTAACGAAGTCCTGATGGCCGGGAAGCCCATTTGGCCGCCTGATGAGCCCCGCGAAGTTGCAATCTTGGCGCACGGAGGCGGGGCCGCAACAGTCGATCGGTCGCAGCTACCGGGGAAACCGGGGTTTAAGCGCCGGGGCCGCCGAAGGGTTTTTCCGATCCCCCGCTGCGGACCGTCGCCGCACATTCGCGCGCCCACCGCCTTCACGTTTCCGAGAGCCTTCGCGCCTGCGTCACGGTGGGCCGAGGCGCCCCGAGCCGGTTCCGGTGGAAAGGGCGGCGCCGACATGGTTTGGGAGCACCATCATGTCCGTTGACGTCACCCTCGACCGCCCCGTCTCCGCATCACCGGCTGCGCAGCGCCGATGGCCGGTCATCGACGCCGCCCGGGCCGCAGCCCTGGCGGCGATGGCGAGCTACCACACGGTCTGGGATCTCGGCCACCTGCGGCTGACGGCGGAGAATTACGCGCTGACCCCATTGGGCCGGCACGCCGCCGAGGCGATCGCCGGAAGCTTCGTGCTTCTGGTCGGCGTCGGGCTCGTGCTGATGAACGGCCGGGGCGTCCGGGTCCGGCCGACCCTGCTGCGGTTCGCGCGGATCGGCGGGGCGGCGCTGCTCGTGACCCTCGGCACCTGGGTCATGTTCCCGGACGCCTTCGTGTTCTTCGGCGTGCTCCACTGCATCGCCGTCTCGAGCCTGCTCGGGCTGCCGTTCCTGTACCTGCCGGTGCCCGTCACGGCCGTTGCGGCCGCCGCTTTCCTCGCCGCACCGCATGTCGTGCACGCGCCCATCTTCGACGCCGCGGCCCTGTCCTTTCTCGGCCTGGGCTCGGTCGTGCCACGGACGAACGATTACGTGCCGCTCTTCCCCTGGTTCGGGCTGGTTCTGGCCGGGATCGTCCTGGGTCGTCTGGCGCTGCCGAAGCTTGCCCGTTCGCGCCTCGGGGCCTGGGCTCCACGCACGCGCCTGGGGCGCGCCGCCACCTTCGCGGGCCGCCACAGCCTCGCGATCTACCTCATCCACCAGCCCGTCCTGCTGGCCCTGCTGACCGGTGTCGTCACGGTGATCGGCGCCAATCCACGCGCCGGGCTGCGGGCGTTCCGCGCCGATTACGTGACGATCTGCACCCGCACGGGCGGCGAGCCGGCGCTCTGCCGCATCGCCGCGCGCTGCACGTCGGAGGCGCTGCTCCGCGAGGATCTGTTCCGGGAGGATGGGCGCCCCTTCAGCGGGACGGAGCGCCTGCGCGCGCAGGGGCTCTCGCAGGCCTGCTACGCCACCCTGGACGCGGCCGCGCGGGCCGCGCCTTGAGCCCGGCGCCGAACCGCCCGGGCCCGGCGACCGGCGAGGACCGGATCAGTCCTTGGCGCGCTCGACGTAGGAACCGTCGGCCGTCATGACGACGACGCGGGTTCCGGCCGCGATATGGGGCGGCACGGTCGTGCGCACGCCGTTCGACAGGGTCGCGGGCTTGTAGGACGAGGAGGCGGTCTGGCCCTTGAGGACCGGCTCGGTCTCGGCGACTTCAAGGGTCACGCGCTGCGGCAGCTCGATCGTCAGCGGGACGCCGTTATGGACCGAGAGCATCACCGCCATGCCCTCCTGGAGGTACGGGGCGGCATCGCCCACCACGTCCTCCGGCACGGCGATCTGCTCGTAATTCTCGGGGTTCATGAAGTGGAACCCCTCTCCATCGCTGTAAAGGAAGGTGTGCTCGCGATCCTCCACGAAGGCGCGCTCGACCTGCTCGGTCGTCCGGTAGCGCTCGGACACCTTTACGCCGTCCGTGATCCGGCGCATGTCGAGCTGGGTCACCGGCGTGCCCTTGCCGGGGTGAATGTTCTCGGCGAACAGGATCACGTAGAGCTTGCCATCCTTCTCGACGACATTGCCCTTACGGAGCGTTGAGGCGATCACCTTCACGGAATTGCGTCCTGCATTGACATGGGGGCCGGCACGCGCCAAGCGCGGGCGCTGCATCTCGGACCCCGCCACTATCGCATCTGCGCCGCGGTTGCCAGCGGGCGGGCGTGAACCGTCGATGGCACACAGCCTCGGCCGCGGCGCGTCTCCGCGGTCCGGAGCCAGTCAGGGCCGAGGATTGAGAGTGCTCCAGAACGCGACGCCGTACGGTCGGAGCCGGCCGGACTCGCTCCGTAGCGGACGCGGAGGCCGGTCGTGACGGGCGCGGCCTCCCCCTGGTGGTCAGCCGGCCGCCACGCCGACCGGCGCCCGGCGCTGCTCCTGCGCAACCGCATCCTCGCGGCGTTCCGCGCATGGTTCTCCGACCGCGACTTCATCGAGGCCGAGGCCGCCTGCCTCCAGGTCTCGCCCGGCAACGAAGCGCATCTGTCGGCCTTCGCCACGGAGGCGATCGGCGCCAGCGGTGCCCGCACGCCCCTCTACCTCCACACCTCACCGGAATTCGCCTGCAAGAAGCTTCTGGCCGCGGGCGAGACGCGGCTGTTCAGCGTCGCCCGCGTGTTCCGCAACCGCGAGCGCGGGCCCCTGCACCATCCCGAGTTCACCATGCTCGAATGGTATCGGGCCGGCGCCTCGTACACGGCGCTGATGGCGGATTGCGCCGCGCTGCTCGCCTGCGCGGCCGAGACCGCGGGCGCCCGCCGTCTCGTCTTCCGCGGCCGGGAGACGGATCCCTTCGCGGAACCGGAGCGCCTGACCCTGGCGGAGGCCTTCGACCGCTTCGCCGGGATCGACCTCCTGGCCAGCGTCACGCCGAGCGGTGCGACCGATCGGGATGCCCTGGCCGCCGCCGTCGCCGGGGCCGGGCTCCGGGTCGTCCCGGACGACACCTGGGCCGACCTGTTCTCCCGCGTCCTCGTCGCGCGGATCGAGCCGCATCTCGGCCTCGGCCGCCCGACCATCCTGTGCGAATACCCCATCAGCGAGGCCGCCCTCGCCCGTCCGGCGCCGCACGATCCGCGCGTGGCCGAGCGCTTCGAGCTCTACGCCTGCGGCGTCGAACTCGCCAACGCCTTCGGCGAGCTGACCGACCCGGAGGAGCAGCGCCGCCGGTTCGAGGCGGAGATGGCCGAGAAGCAGCGCGTCTACGGCGAGCGCTACCCGATCGACGACGACTTCCTCGCGGCGCTCGCCGTCATGCCGGAGGCGTCCGGGATCGCCCTGGGCTTCGACCGCTTGGCGATGCTGGCCTGCGGGGCAACCCGGATCGAGGACGTGATCTGGACACCCGTGGCGGAGACGCGGCCATGAACCGGGCCCTGCGCAGCGCGGACGACCTTTTCTCCGCCGGCCTGATCTCCGGGGCGGAGGCCGAGGCCCTCGGCGCCGTCCTCGCACGCTACGCCGTCTCGGTGACGCCCGACATGGCCGAACTGATCGACCCGCAGGATCCCGACGATCCGATCGGCCGCCAGTTCGTCCCCCGGGCCGAGGAGGCCGTGGCGACGCCGGAGGAGCGCGCCGACCCGATCGGCGACGCCGCCCACGCCCCCGTGACCGGGATCGTGCATCGCTATCCCGACCGCGTGCTGCTGAAGCCGCTCCATGTCTGCCCGGTCTATTGCCGCTTCTGCTTCCGCCGGGAGATGGTCGGACCCGATGGGCTCGGGACGCTCACCGACGCCGAGCTCGACACCGCCCTCGCCTACATCGCGCAGGATCCGCGGATCTGGGAGGTGGTGCTCACCGGCGGCGACCCGTTCGCGCTCTCGCCGCGCCGCCTCGGCGTCATCGCGGAGCGCCTCGCCGCCATCCCGCATGTCCGGGTGATGCGGGTCCATACCCGCGTGCCAGTGGTGAAGCCCGATCTCGTCTCCGACGCGCTCGTCCAGGCGCTCAAGCGCTTCGGGCGGGCGGTCTTCGTCGCCATCCACGCCAACCATCCGCGGGAATTCACCGCCGCCGCCAGCGCCGCCTGCGCCCGGTTGGTCGATGCGGGCATCCCCCTGGTGAGCCAGTCGGTGCTCCTGCGCGGAGTCAACGACGAGGCCGCGACCCTCGAGGCGCTGATGCGAGTTCTCGTCGAGAATCGGATCAAGCCCTACTACCTCCATCATGGCGATCTGGCCCCCGGAACGGGCCATCTCCGCACGGGTGTGCCCGAGGGGCAGGAGCTGATGCGCGCCCTGCGCGGCCGCCTCTCGGGCCTCGCCCAGCCGACCTACGTGCTCGACATTCCCGGCGGGCACGGCAAGGTGCCGATCGGCCCCGGCTACCTCCGCGAGACGGGGGACGGGGTCCGCGTGACCGATCCGAACGGGCAGGATCATGCCTACCCGCCCAAGGTGTGACGGAGACTCTTCGACCATGCGCAGGCTTTGGGGCCGCCTCACCTCGGTGAACGTGCAGAAGGCCGTATGGGGGCTCGACGAGGCCGGCCTGCCCTACGAGCGGGTCGCGGCCGGCGGTGCCCACGGGGTCGTCAACGATCCCGGCTATCGCACCTTGAACCCGAACGGTCTTGTCCCGACGCTGGAGGAGGACGGCTTTGTCCTCTGGGAATCCAACGCGATCCTGCGCTACCTCGCGGCGACCAGTCCGGCCCTGGCCTTGCCGGCGGATCCGCGGGCGCGCGCCCACGTGGAGCAATGGGTCGATTGGCAGGCCACGAGCTTCACGCCCGCCATGCGCGACGCGTTCTGGCAACTCTACCGGGCGGCCGCGCCCGACCGTGCCCTGATCGCCGCCTCGCTGGAGAAGAGCGAGGCCATGGCCGCGATCCTCGACCACCATCTCGCGGAGCGGACCTACATGGTCGGCGAGGGCTTCAGCATCGCCGACATCGCCCTCGGCTGCGCGGCGCATCGCTGGCTGAACCTGCCGGCCGAGCGGATCGAGCGCCCGGCGCTGCACCGCTGGTACGAGCGCGTGGCCGCCCGGCCCGGCGCCGCCCGCGCCCTGGGCGAGCCCATCGCCTGACGGCATCCTCGGACTTGCCGGCGCGCCGGCGCGATCCACCTTTCCCGACCGCGCCGCCCGGACCGGGGCCGGCCTTTCACGGAGCCCCCGATGGCCATCGATCCGACCCTGCGCGATGCGCTCTCCGCCGTCACCCCGGCGAGCCTCGCCCGCGCCTTGACGCGGGCCGGCGTGAAGGCCTTCACCCCGCACGGCCTCTCGGCGCGCGGGAGCGGCGCCGTCGTCGGCCCCGCCTACACAATGCGGATGATTCCCGCCCGTGACGATGCCGCCGGCGACCTCGCCGCCGCCATCGACGCCGTGCCGGACGGCGCGGTCGTGGTGATCGATGCCGCCGCGTCCGGCCTCGCCCTGCCGTTCGGGGCGATATTGGCCGCGCGGCTCGCCCAGCGGGGCGCCGTCGGCCTCGTGACCGACGCGGCCCTGCCGGACGAGATCGGCATACCGGCCTGGAGCCGTCCGGCAGCCGCCGGGGGCACTCTCGCCCTGGTCGGCACGCAGGAGCGGGTGGCCTGCGGAGGGGCGGCGATCCATCCGGGCGACATTCTCGTGTGCGAATCCACCGGAATCGTCGCCGTGCCGGCCGCGATCGCCGAGCGCGTCGCCCTCGAAGCCGTGGAGCAGCAGCGTCTCGACCTCTGGATCCAGCGCGAGGTGGAGCGGGGTGCCACGCTCGCGAGCCTGCTTCCGCCGGATGCCGCCGCCCTGGCCCGGTTCGAGTCCGAGACGAAGCCGGCTTGAGATCCGTGTTTTTCCCCGCCTCGAAGCTGATCTTCTTCCTGATCACGCCCTCCAATTTCTGCATCTTCGCCATCCTGGTCGGCCTCGGCCTGACGGCGATGACGCGGTGGCGCAGAACCGGGTTCGGATGCGCGCTCTTCGGCGCGCTGCTGCTCGCCGCAGGCGGCCTGTCGCCGGTGTCGGAAATGGTCCTGCTGCCCCTCGAGCAGCGGTTCCCGCCCTATCCGGCCGACGGTCCGGCGCCGGCGGGGATCATCGTGCTGGGGGGCGGGATCGAGGCCGGCCTCTCGGAAGCGCGGGATCAGATCGTCGTCAACGATGCCGGCGAGCGACCGATCTACCTCGCCGACCTCGCCCGCCGCTTTCCCGGGGCGCGGCTGGTCTTCTCCGGCGGCAGCGGCTTCATCGCCGGCGGCATCGCGGAGGCCGACATCGTCAGTCGGCAGGCGGATGTGATCGGCGTGCCGCGGACGCGCCTCATCCTGGAGAACCGCTCACGCAACACGCAGGAGAACGCCGCCTTCTCGGCCGCTCTGGTGCAGCCGAAGCCCGGCGAGCGCTGGCTGCTCGTCACCTCGGCCTGGCACATGCCGCGGGCGATCGGCTGCTTCCGCCAAGCGGGCTTCACGGTGGACGCCTTCCCGGTGGATTACCGGACCCGCGGCTGGGGTGACGTGACCCGTGTCCACGGCTTCGCCTCGGACGGGCTCCTCCAGTTCGACCTCGCGATCAAGGAGTGGATCGGCCTCGCCGTCTACCGCTGGTCCGGCTACACGCCCGACTGGCTTCCCGCGCCCGAGCCCGGCAACGACAGCCGGTAGACGCCCCGGAAATCGTCCGGATCGACGGCCTTTCCCTTTCGCAGGATCGCGATGCGCCCGGCATGGGCGAGCCGCACCGCGATCCGTCGCACGGGCTGCATCAGTGGCCCCCAGCCATCCGGATGCGGACCGCCGAGGGCGCGGGCGACTTCCGAGGGGCAGACGGTCTTGTCGGCGCCGCGCTCGGTCACGAGGCGCAGCATCGTCGTCTCGATGGCGTCGTCGTCGGGTCGTGCGTCGGTCATGTGCGTGCCTCCTCGGCGGGCGACAGGAGCGGCCCCTCGTGCGGTCCCTCCCCGGCTTCCAGAAGCGCCTTGCGGATCTCCGAGGCGAATTGGCGGCGCCACATGATGATCACCACGGCGGTCGTCGAGACGAACAGGATGTAGGGGCTGATGAACCAGCCCAGATAGGCGAGCGCGAAGAAGAACGCCCGCTGTCCGCGGGCGAAGTGACGCCCGGCGCTGACGTTCATGGCCGCGAGCCGCCGCACGGCCCGCAGCATCTCGGTGTCGCTCGCGCCGGATCCTTTCGGCGGCACGGCGCCGAGCAGGATGGCCGTGTAGTTGAACAGCCTGTAGGCCCAGGCGAACTTGAAGAAGGCGTAGACGAAGATCAGTGCGAGGCCGGCGACCTTCAACTCCCAGGTCAGGCGGTTGGCCACCGTCCCGAAGGGCAGCGTCGCGAACAGGTTCAGGACATCGTCCCCGGACCGCGACAGGGTGAGGACGGAGCCCAAGGCGATCAGTGACGTCGAGGCGAAGAAGGCCGTGCCGTTCTGCAGGGAGGCGTTGATCTGCGTATCGACCACCCGGTTGTCGCGGCCGATGACCTGGCGCGCCCAGTTGGCCCGGTGGCCGTTCATGATCTGGCTGAGGGAGACCATCCGTCCGCGCAGCCGGCCCACGGAGAGGCCGTAGGCGACCCAGGCGACGATGAAGTAGAGGAGCGCCCCGAGGTCGAGGTGCGAGAAGGCGGCGCTGCCGGCGGAGAAGTCGTTCATGGTCTCCGGATGGCGGATTCGCGAGGGGGCGATCCCGCATATCAGCCCGCGGGCGCGTACTGAACCCGCGCCGCCGAGGTCAGTCGCGCAGGATCCGGAAACCGCCGCCGGGCGGCACGTCGCCGCCGGCACGCACGGCCACGTCGGTCACGCGCGCACCGGCGGGACCCGACCGGCACAGGGCCTCCATCGCCGCCACGGCCTCCGGTGGGCCGCTGAACACCGCCTCGACCGTGCCGTCGTCGCGGTTGCGCACGGAACCCGAGAGGCCCCGGGCGCGGGCTTCCGCCTGCGTCCAGGCCCGGTAGGAGACGCCCTGGACGCGGCCCGCGACGATGACTGAAATCGTCCGGGTCTCGCTCATGCAGGCGCCGCTTCGTCTGACTGGGCCCGCGCCGGGCGACGCGGGCCGGGATGGCCTTACTCGGCCGCGATCGGGCGACGGACGCCGGCACCCAGGGCCGGGCTCCGCGTCGCACCGGTGCGGACATGGGTGGAGTAGAGCATCAGGCCCGTGAAGGCGATGCCGCCCACGATGTTTCCGATCAGCGTCGGGATCTCGTTCCAGAGCAGGTAGTCCATCACCGTCAGGTGGCCGCCCATGAGGATCGCCGACGGGAACAGGAACATGTTCACCACCGAGTGCTCGAAGGTCATGAAGAAGAACACCGTGATGGGCATCCACATCGCGATGACCTTGCCGGGCACCGAGGTCGACAGCATGGCGCCGATGACGCCGGTGGAGACCATCCAGTTGCACAGCATGGCGCGGACGAAGAGGGTCAGCATCCCGGCGGCGCCGTACTTCTCGTAGCCGAGGGTGCGCGCCTCGCCGATGCCGGCGATGAGCTTGCCCACGGCGTTCGGCTCGGTGGCGAAGCCGAAGGTGAAGACGATCGACATCAACACCGCGGTGGTGAGCGCGCCCGCGAAGTTGCCGAAGAAGACCAGCACCCAGTTGCGGGCGACGCCGGCGACGGTGACGCCCGGCCGCTTGTCGATCAGGGCGAGCGGGGTCAGCACGCAGACGCCGGTGAACAGGTCGTAGCCGAGCAGGTACAGCATCGAGAAGCCGACCGGGAACAGCAGCGCCGCGACCAGAGGCTGACCGGTCGCCTGGTTGACGGTCACCGCAAAGGCGGCGGCGAGCGCCAGGATCGCGCCGGCCATGTAGGCCCGGATGAAGGTATCCTTGGTCGCCATGAAGACCTTTGCCTCACCGGCATCGACGGCCTTCTTCACGAAATCGGCGGGCGCCAAATACGACATGTACAACTCTCCCTCGCAGGCGCACGCCAATCATCGTTGGCCGACGGGCGCGCTGCGCAATCATGGATGGCTGGCCAGGCGTGGTGCTGCCGTTCGCCCTCCAGCTCGATCGTGGGCAAGCATGTCGCGTACCAAGTGCGCGGCGCTCAGGCGGGAAGGCCGCGGGCCCAACTGCTGAGTTCCCGGAGATAGGCCGGCGGCAGCTGCGCCGCGCGCGCCGCCGCGACGACGGCGTCCAGATATCCGGGCCGCGGGCGGCCAGGCGCGGTCGAGCATCCGCGATAGATCAGAGCGCGCTTGACGCCCTCCCCCGTGCGGACCGGGAGCGCCGCCTTCGTGTAGAGCCCCCCGGCGACGCCCTCGTAGCGGTCGAGCGCCGGGATGTCGTCGACAGCCAACTCCCACAGGATGCCCCAGACGGTGCGTCGGGGATCGGGCACGACGGAGGCGTAGCCCTCACGCATGATGATGAAGCGGTAATTCGGCAGGTGCCCGCCACCGATCAGCCGCGAAACCGGGCAGCGGAGCGCCATCGCGGCGGCATCCATGTTGGCGCCGTAGGCGAAATAGAGGGGCATGTGGCCGCGCTTGGTCGGCCGAGCGCCCGAATTACCGTCCGGGCTTGCGCTCGTCGCGCTGGACCGACCACTCGTTCGCCCGCATGGCCGCACAGGCGAGTGCCAGCGTGAAGGCGGGGATCACGAATGTCACGAAGATCTCCCCCGAGCCCATGGTCTGATGCGCCGCAGCACGCGCCTCCCGATCCAATGTAAGCCCATCGCCGCGCAAGGCCAGATCGCCGCGAAGAAAGCGATCGCCGGCCGCTGGACGGGCGCATTGGCGATCCCGAAGCTCATGGCGGTGATCGGCGTGACGCAGCCGATCACCGCGAAGCACCGGCGACGTTGTTCAGCGCCGTCGCCAGGAGCTTGGTCTGCGCGTCGTGAACCGCCGTCGCGACGGCGGATGCGACGCGCCTGCCGCGATCAGGCGAATTCCAGGATCACCGCGTCGACGGCGAGGCTGTCGCCCTCCTTGGCGTGGATCTTCGCCACCGTGGCGTCGCGCTCGGCGCGGAGCATGTTCTCCATCTTCATCGCCTCGACGACCGCGATCGGCTCACCGTTCTTTACCTCCTGGCCCTCGGTGACCAGGATCTGCTTCACGAGTCCGGGCATCGGGCAGAGCACCTGCTTGCCCGAGCCCGCCTGCTCCTTCACCGGCATCAGAGCGGCGAGCTCCGCCTCGCGGCGGGTATAGACCCGGCCCTCGGCGGCCGCGCCTGCATGCTGCAGGAACACGCCGTTGAGCAGGCTGCGCACCTGGATCGCCACGCGCTCGGAGCCGATCGTGCCGATCCAGACCGGCTCGCCCGGGCGCCACGCGCTCGCCACCGTGAGCGCCGTGCCGTCGTCCCGGGTCACGAGGATGTCCTCGCCCTCCGGCTCGACGGTCACGGGATAGGATTGGCCGGCCAGGATCACCACGCGCTCGCGCTCGAAGGCGAAGAGGCCCGGGGCGCGCATCTGTCCGGAGATGCCGCGCTTGCGCTGGTTGAGCTTGTGGTCGATCGCCGCCGCGGCGGCCATCATGCGGATGGCCACCGGCCCGGCCGGCTCCGGCGCCGTGAAGCCTTCGGGAAATTCCTCGGCGATGAAGCCTGTGGACAGCCGCCCCTCCTGCCAGCGCGGATGGGCCATCAGCGCCGAGAGGAACGGGATGTTGTGGCGGATGCCGTCGATGGCGAAGGCGTCGAGGGCCTCACCCTGCGCGGCGATCGCCTCGGCGCGCGTCGGCGCCCAGGTGACCAGCTTCGCGATCATCGGATCGTAGTGGATGGCGATCTCGCCGCCCTCCTCCACGCCGGTATCGTTGCGCACGATCGCCGTGCCCTGCCGGCCCTCCTCCGGCGGACGGTAGGTGGTCAGCCGGCCGATCGAGGGGAGGAAGTTGCGGGTCGGGTCCTCGGCATAGACGCGGCTCTCCACCGCCCAGCCGTTCAGCTTTACGTCGTCCTGGGTGATCGGCAGCTTCTCGCCGGCCGCGACCCGGATCATCAGCTCGACGAGGTCGAGGCCGGTGATCATCTCGGTGACCGGATGCTCGACCTGCAGACGGGTGTTCATCTCCAGGAAGTAGAAGGACTTGTCCTGCCCGGCGACGAACTCGACCGTTCCGGCCGAATCGTAGTTCACCGCCTTGGCCAGCGCGACCGCCTGCTCGCCCATCTTGCGGCGGGTCTTCTTGTCGAGGAGCGGCGACGGCGCCTCCTCGATCACCTTCTGGTTACGGCGCTGGATCGAGCACTCGCGCTCGCCGAGATAGACGACGTTGCCGTGCTTGTCGCCGATCAGCTGGATCTCGATGTGGCGCGGGTCGGTGATGAACTTCTCGATGAAGACGCGGTCGTCGCCGAAGGAGGAGGCCGCCTCCGACTTGGCGCGGGCGAAGCCCTCCGCCACCTCGTCGCCCGAATAGGCGATGCGCATGCCCTTGCCGCCGCCGCCCGCGGAGGCCTTGATCATCACCGGGTAGCCGATCTCGTCGGCGATCGTCTTGGCGTGCTCGGGTGATTCGATCACGCCGAGGAAGCCCGGAACGGTCGAGACCTCGGCGGCGGCCGCCGCCTTCTTCGACTCGATCTTGTCGCCCATGGCGGCGATGGCCCCCGGGTTGGGGCCGATGAACACGATGCCGGCGGCTTCGAGCGCCTTCGGGAAGGCCTCGCGCTCGGACAGGAAGCCGTAGCCGGGATGGACCGCCTGGGCGCCGGTCTTCTTGCAGGCCTCGACGATCTTCTCGATCACGAGATAGGATTCGGATGCGGCAGCGGGGCCGATATGGACCGCCTCGTCCGCCATGGCGACGTGCACGGCGTCGCGATCGGCATCCGAGTAGACCGCTACGGTCTTGATGCCCATCCTCCGGGCGGTCTTGATCACGCGACAGGCGATCTCGCCCCGGTTGGCAATCAGGATCTTTTCGAACATCGCTGGCGCACTGCTTTCGAGATCGCCGGATTGCGCACCGGCTTGACTGTCCCGATAGATCAGTTGCGCCGCGGACGGAAGCTGTGCGTTGCTCCGAGGCTCACGCCGCCAGGGCAAAGGTCATCCGCGGGGTCGAAACCGTGTCCCGGGCGCGGCGGTTGGCTTCGAGGGCGAAGGCCACCAGCGATTCTGCGCTGCTCTGCGCCTCACGGACGACTTCCATGGCGATCCGGGCGCCCACCGCGCTCGGGCCGTCGCGGCCGCTGAGCGAGGCGGCCAGCCAGGCGGCGACGTCGCGGTCGATGTAGCCCGTCGGGCGCGAGCCCCACACGGCGAAGTCGACGACCGAGGCCACCAGGAAGTCGGCGAAGGCGTCGGAGCCGATCACGGCCCGCTCGAGGGCGATCAGCAGGTCGGCGTCCTCGCGGTTCATGAGGCCTTCCGGAAGAACCTCGCGCTTCAGGACCAGCAGGTCCTCGTCGCTGATCGTGCCGGTCGAAACAGCATG
Source organism: Methylobacterium sp. 1973 (assembly GCF_040545035.1). Lineage (NCBI taxonomy): Bacteria > Pseudomonadati > Pseudomonadota > Alphaproteobacteria > Hyphomicrobiales > Methylobacteriaceae > Methylobacterium > Methylobacterium sp. 1973. The sequence continues at coordinate 279,330 of NZ_JBEPLA010000004.1, read as the reverse complement.
GTTGCAGAACTGTTGAACGGAGATGGTGGTCATGATCGCCTGCTCCTCCGACCTTTGCTGCGGCCGGTGCTAGTCCCTGTGTGTCTTCAACTTACGGGACCGCTTCCCTTCCAGAGGTTAATGGCGAGATCTGAACGGAAGTTCAGGTAAACACCCCCCGAGCAAGCAGGCTTATTGGGACGTTGACCGGTTGCGTTACCGGACGATGACCGAGGCTCCGACGGGGACCCGGTTGTAGAGGTCGACCACGTCGATGTTGCGCATCCGGATGCACCCGGAGGAGACCGCCTGCCCGATCTTCTCGGGCTCGTTGGTGCCGTGGATCCGGTAGAGCGTGTCCCGGCCGTGATCCGACAGGTACAGGGCGCGGGCGCCGAGGGGATTCATCGGGCCGCCCTGCATGGCGTGGACATGCGGCCAGCGCTTGATCATCTCGGCCGGGGGATTCCAGGCCGGCCATTCCGCCTTGCGGTCGATTCGGGCGGTGCCGGTCCAGCCATAGGCCTCGTCGCCCACCGACACGCCGTAGCGGATCGCCTTGCCGCCCGGCAGCACGAGGTAGAGCTGCCGCTCCTTCGTCTCGACCACGATCGTGCCGGGCGATTCCCGGGTCGGATCGGCGACCTCATAGCGGGCGAAGTGCGGATCGAACTCGGCATCCGGGACGAGGGCCATGAATTCGGCATCGCGGGCCGAAAGGGCCGGATCGGGCACGCCCTTGAAGGTGCAGCCCGCCAGCAACAGCGCGCAGCCGATGACCGATGTGATGCGCATGGCCCTGCCCCGACGATCCTCGCGGCGGTGGACGGAGCCTCGATGGATTGATGATCCGGGTCCGTCCCACGGAAGAATCGCGCAACCATAAGGGGGCAACGGCACCCCGCCGTAGTCCGCGCGTTGGGCCCGTGGCACATTGCCGGCTCCTGTTGCAGGTGCGCGACAGGAGAGCATCCGGGAGCGACCCTCGTGACCACCCTCTACGTGAGCCATCCCGCCAGCTTCGATCACGAGGTCCCGGAGGGACATCCGGAACGGCCGGCCCGGATGCGCGCCGTGGAGCGGGCCCTGGAGGATGAGCGCTTCGCCGGCCTCGTGCGGGCCTCTGCACCCAAGGCTGAGATCGAGGCGGTGACCCTCGCCCATCCGCGCGCCTACGTGGACGCGCTGGTGGCGGCGGTGCCCGAGCACGGCATGGTCGGCATCGATTCCGACACGATCCTGTCGGCGGGGAGCCTGGAGGCGACGCTGCGGGCGGTGGGCGGCGGAATGCACGCCGTCGATGCCGTCGTCGGCGGCGGGTGCCGCAACGCCTTCGTGGCCATGCGCCCGCCGGGCCACCATGCCGAGCGGACCCGGTCGATGGGCTTCTGCCTGTTCAACCATGCCGCCATCGCGGCCCGCCACGCCCGCCAGAAGCACGGGGCCGAGCGGGTGGCCCTGGTGGATTGGGACGTCCATCACGGCAACGGCAGCCAGGACATCTTCTGGGACGACGCCGCGGTGCTCTACTGCTCCACCCACCAGATGCCGCTCTACCCGGGGACCGGGGCATCGTCCGAGCGCGGCGAGAAGGACACGATCGTCAACGTGCCGCTGCGGCCCAACGACGACGGCGAGGTGTTTCGCGAAGCCTTCGAAACCGGCATCCTCCCGCGCCTGGAAAGCTTCCGGCCGGACGTGATCGTGATCTCCGCCGGCTTCGACGCCCATCGGCTCGATCCGTTGGCCAATCTGCGCCTCGAAGCGGAGGATTTCGGCTGGGCGACCCGCCGGCTCATGGATGTCGCGGACCGCTGCGCCGGCGGGCGGATCGTCTCGATCCTGGAGGGCGGCTACAGTCTCGAGGGGCTCGGCAAATCGGTGGCCGCCCATGTCGACGCGTTGATGGGGCGCTGACGGGGGCGCTGCATCCCGATTGCACCCGCTCCCGCGCGCGCCGTAATCTGCGCTTCGGGGAGACCGCCGCTATGCTGCCGCTGAGCCGGATGCCGTCGCTTGCGCGCCAGCGCGTCGACCGCACCGGCGCAGCCCCTCCGGGTTTCGGCCGATGACGCTCACGGGCTTCCTGACCTATGCGCTGGCCCTGGGCGTTGCCGCCGCTGTGCCGGGACCCGGCGTCGTCGCGCTTGTCGCGCGGGCCCTCAGCTCGGGCTTCGGCGCCGCGATGGCCTTTTCGGCCGGTCTGATCCTGGGCGACCTGACCTATCTCGCCGCCGCGATCTTCGGCCTGTCACTGATTGCGGAGGCATTCGGCGCAGTCTTCGCCGTCATCCGCTACGGCGCGGCGCTCTATCTCGCTTACTTGGCGTTCCGGCTCTGGCGCGCCGCCGGAACGGCTGTCCGGATCGCGGGCGAAGCCCGCGACCGGCCGCTGACCAGCTTCGTCGCCGGCCTGACCATCACCCTGGGCAATCCGAAGACGATCGTCTTCTACCTCGCGATCCTGCCCACGCTCGTCGATCTGCGGCGCGTGACGGCGGCCGATGTCGTCGCACTCATCCTGATCACGGCCGCGATCCTGCTGGCCGTGATGACGCCCTACGCGGCGCTGGCGGCCCGGGCGCGCGAGACCCTGCGACGGCCCGCCGTCCGCGTGCGGCTGAACCGGGGTGCCGCCGCCATCATGGCCGGCGCCGCGGTCTGGACCGTCCTGCGCCGCGCCTGAAGAGCGTCAGCCCTCCAGGGGCTCGTCGCCCAAGAGCTCGATGCCGAATCCCGAAAGGCCGACATAGGAGCGCGACGAGGTCGCGAGGTTGCGGATCGAAACCACGCCGAGATCGCGCAAAATCTGGGCGCCGAGCCCGATCTCGCGCCATTGCCGCGCCCGCAGGGCCTCCGTGCCCTCGTCGGTGACGGTCTTCACCGGCACGCCCGCAGTCCCGTCCCGGAGATAGACCAGCACGCCGCGCCCGGCGGCCGCGAAGCGCTTCAGCACGGCGTCGATCTGCTTTCCCCCGCCGATCACGTCGGCGGCGACGTTGGAGCGGTGCAGGCGCACCAGCACGTCCCGGCCGTCGCCGATGTCGCCCATCACGAAGGCGAATTGCTGGATCGATTCGAAGGGCGTCGAGAACACGTAGGCGTTCACGTCGCCGTGGTTCGAGCGGACCGTGAAGTGGCCGACGCGCTCCACCAGCCGGTCGCGCGCCTGCCGGTAGGCGATGAGATCGGCCACCGAGACCTGCTTGAGGCCGTGCGTCTCGGCGAAGGCCTCGATCTGCGGCCCCTTCATCACGGTGCCGTCGTCGTTGGCGAGCTCGCAGATCACGCCGACGGGCGGCAGCTCGGCGAGGCGGCACAGGTCGACCGCGGCCTCGGTATGGCCCGAGCGCATGAGCACGCCGCCGTCCCGGGCGATGAGCGGGAAGACGTGGCCGGGCCGCACGAAGTCGCCCGCGCCCATGTTGCCGTTGGCCAGCGCCCGCACCGTGTTGCAGCGCTGCTCGGCCGAGATCCCCGTGGTCAGGCCGTGCTTGACGTCGACCGTGACGGTGAAGGCCGTACCCAGCGGCGCGTCGTTCGACGCCACCATGGGAGCGAGGTGCAGCCGCCGCGCCTCGCTCTGCGTGATCGGCGCGCAGACGATGCCGCAGGTGTTGCGGATGATGAACGCCATCTTCTCCGGCGTGCAGAGCGAGGCGGCGACGACGAGGTCGCCCTCGTTCTCGCGATCGTCATCGTCGGTGACGACCACGATCTCGCCGCGGGCGAAGGCCGCGATGGCCTCTGTGACGGAGCAGTGGGGCACGGGCATTCTCGAATCGTTGGGACGGACCCGGATCAGGGCTGCGATCCGACCTGTCCGCGATGGCGCAGATAGTGATCCGCCAGCACGCAGGCCATCATGGCCTCCGCAACCGGCACGGCGCGGATGCCGACACAGGGATCGTGCCGGCCCTTGGTGACGAGATCGACCTCGCTGCCGTCGCGGCTGACCGAACGGCGGGGCGTCAGGATCGAGGAGGTTGGCTTCACGGCGAAGCGCACCACGACCGGCTCGCCGTTGGAGATGCCGCCGAGGATGCCGCCGGCATGGTTCGCCAGGAAACGCGGCCGATCGCCGTTGCCGGCGCGCATCTCGTCGGCATTGTCTTCGCCCCGCAGGGCCGCCGACGCGAACCCGTCGCCGATCTCGACGCCCTTCACGGCGTTGATCGACATCATCGCCGCGGCGAGATCGGCGTCGAGCTTGCCGTAGACCGGCGCGCCGAGGCCAGGCGGCACGCCCTCGGCCACGACCTCGATGACGGCGCCGACCGACGAGCCGTCCTTCCGGATCTCGTCGAGGTAGGTCTCGTAGAAAGCGGCCGTCTCGGCATCGGGGCAGAAGAACGGGTTGTCGCCGACCGCGGCCCAGTCCCAACGGGACCGGTCGATGGCGTGCGGTCCCATCTGCACCAGGGCTGCCCGGATGGTCACGCCCGGGATGACCTTGCGCGCCACGGCGCCGGCCGCGACCCGCGCGGCGGTCTCGCGCGCCGAGGACCGGCCGCCGCCGCGATAGTCGCGAATGCCGTACTTCACGTCGTAGGTGTAGTCGGCATGGCCGGGGCGGTAGCTGTCGCGGATCTCCGAATAGTCCTTGGAGCGCTGGTCCGTGTTCTCGATCATCAGCGCGATCGGCGTGCCGGTGGTGAGCTGGCGGCCGCCGGTGCGGTCGTCCGCGAACACGCCGGACAGGATCTTCACCTGATCGGGCTCGCGGCGCTGCGTCGTGAACCGCGACTGGCCGGGCTTCCGGCGATCCAGCTCGGCCTGGATCTCCTCGGACTCCAGGGGCAGGCCCGGCGGGCAGCCGTCGACGACGCAGCCGAGTGCGATCCCGTGGCTCTCGCCGAAGGTCGTGACGCGGAACAGGTGGCCGAAGGTGTTGTGCGACATGGCGCCGTTGCCTTAGCGCGGGAGCGCCGGGGGCACAAACGCGGTGCCTGCAAGGGGCCGGGCGGAGGGCTGGGTAGAGGGCTTGGCGGATGCGTTCGTTCGCTCGGTATCCCCGTCCCTGCGGGCGCAGCGCAGCGATCCCGGGCAGCGGAACAGCGGCGTCCCCGGATTGCGTCGCTGCGTCAGGACGGCCCTCGCAGCGGCCTGCGATCTCATGCCGTCCCGCCCGAACGGGGCAGGTCGAGCCCGCCCCGCGCCTTCAGCGCCCGATATGCCGCGACCGCCACGGCGAGATCCCGGTGCAGGCGGCGCTCGTCGCCGAGATCGGGAAGGTCGTAGGTGAGGCCGAGGATGTGGGCGGCCTCGTAGCCCTCCGGCAATTCGCCCGCGCTGCCGAGGGCGATCGTCGCGTTCGGCAGCGCGTCGGTGAAGTCCGAGAGCCGCGCCTTGAGCGCAGCGCCGCTGGCACGGAGATGGGCGCCGGCCGCCGCTGGACCGTGGCTCCGGATCGCCGCCACCGTTCCCTGCGCCAGCGACAGGTGCACCGCCTCGCGATGGGCCGGGAACAGGTAGACGAGGTAGTAGCCCCGCGTGGCGCTGGTGGTGATGGCGGGGTCGAACACGGCGAGCCAGGGGATCGCGGCCCAATGGCTTCCGCGCCCGGGACTGCCCTTGACCAGGAACGGCCCGTCGATCGGCGCCAGTGCGGCGCGCAGCTCCTCAGGCGCACCCTTGCGGATGACGGAGGCCAGCGGATGGCCGGCCGGCGGGTCGAGCCGGGCGAGCGGGTATTCCTCGACGATCCGCCGGAGCGCGTGGCCGAGACTCACGGCCGCGTCAGGACCCCACCGGTGATCGCCTCGCGCACCCCGGTGGTCGACGGCAAGGTGATCGGCAGGCCCTTGAGCGAACGCACCGCCAGATACGCGAAGGCCTGCGCCTCCAGGTAGGCCGAGGACCAGCCGATGGCGTCCGCGGTCGTGATCTCCGCGCGCAGATGATAGTTGAGGAGCCGCACCAGCTCGCCGTTGCGCGCGCCGCCGCCGGCCACGATCCAGCGGGTCGGGATCTCGGGGGCGTGGTCGAGGGCGCGGGCCACCGCGCGCGCCGTGAAGGCCGTCAGGGTGGCGGCGCCGTCCTCGGTGGAGAGCTGGCCGGCGAGCTTGTGGGAGAACCAGTTCCGGTCGAGCGACTTCGGCGGCTTGCGGAAGAAGAACGGGTGCGTCAGCAGCCAGGCCAGCAGCTGCTCGTCGGGACGGCCCCGGGCCGCGGTGCGACCGCCATCGTCGAGGTTCTTGCCCTCGCGCTCCTGCATCCATTCGTCGATCAGCGCATTGCCGGGACCGGTGTCGAAGGCGATGACGCCGCCCTTCGAGTCGATCAGCGTCGCGTTGGCGACGCCGCCGATGTTGAGGATGCCGAACGGCCCGTCGAAGCCCGAGGCCTCGGCGAGCGCCTTGTGGAAGACCGGCACCAGGGGCGCCCCCTGCCCGCCCGCCTCGATATCGGCCCGGCGCAGGTCCGAGACCACCGGGATGCCGAGCCGGGTCGCCAGCGCCTGCCCGTCGCCGATCTGGATCGAAATGCGCTGGTCCGGCCGGTGGATCACAGTCTGGCCGTGGAAGCCGATCACGTCGATCTCGGACGCTGACAGGCCGTGCTCCTCCAGGAAGCGCTCCACGGCTTCGGCATGGGCCAGGGTGACGAACGCTTCCGCCTCCGGCAGCCGCCCGGGCCGATCGCCGGGATGGAGCACGGATTCGGCATCCTTGGTGGCCGCGCGCAGGAGCGCCTTCTCGTCGTCGGCGTAGCCGCGGTAGCCGGTGGGACCCAGCGGCTCCAGGAAGTTGTTGTGGCCCTTGACCACGTGGACCCGCTCGCCGTCGGTCTCGATCAGCGCGATGTCGACGCCGTCCAGCGAGGTGCCGCTCATCAGTCCGATCGCGCGCATCATCGCCATGCCGCCCTGCCCCGTGCCTTTCGGCCAACGCCCTGCTAAGAGCGCGCCGTATCCTGAACCCAGCGCGAGCTAGCATGCGGGGCCTCGGCCTGTCGCGCCAGCGCGCGACCCGAGATGGCAGCCATGACCGCCGAGAGCTTCGCGCCGAAATCCGACTTCCTGCGGATCCTGACCGAGCGCGGCTATATCCACCAGACCTCGGACCTGGCCGGCATCGACGCCGCGGCCCTGGAAGGGCGGCTGACCACCTATGTCGGCTACGATTGCACGGCGCCCTCGCTGCATGTCGGGCACCTGCTGTCGATCATGATGCTGCACTGGCTGCAGGCCACGGGGGGGCGGCCGATCGCCCTGATGGGCGGCGGCACCACCCGGGTCGGCGACCCGTCGGGCCGCGACGAGACCCGCAAGATCCTCACCGTCGAGCAGATCGACGCCAACAAGGCCGAGATCCGCAAGACCTTCGACCGGTTCCTCCGCTTCGGCGAAGGGGCCGGCGACGCCGTGATGGTCGACAACGCCGAGTGGCTGACCAAACTCAACTACATCGAGATGCTGCGCGACATCGGCCGGCATTTCTCGGTGAACCGGATGCTGTCGATGGACAGCGTGCGCCTGCGCCTGGAGCGCGACCAGGAGCTGTCGTTCCTGGAGTTCAACTACATGATCCTCCAGTCCTACGACTTCGTCGAGCTGAACCGTCGCTACGGCTGCGTCATGCAGATGGGCGGGTCGGATCAATGGGGCAACATCGTCAACGGCATCGATCTCGGCCGCCGCATGGGCACGCCACAGCTCTACGCCCTGACCTGCCCGCTGCTGACGACATCCTCGGGCGCCAAGATGGGCAAGACCGCGGCCGGGGCCGTCTGGCTCAACCCGGAGATGCTGAAGCCGTACGATTACTGGCAGTTCTGGCGGAACACCGAGGACGCGGACGTGGCCCGCTTCCTCAAGCTGTTCACCCTGCTGCCGATGGAGGAGATCGCGCGTCTCGCCGTGCTCGCCGGCTCCGAGATCAACGCGGCCAAGACGGTGCTGGCCACCGAGGCCACCGCGCTGATGCACGGCCGCGAGGTCGCGGAGGCCGCCGCGGAGACCGCGCGCAAGACCTTCGTGGAAGGAACGTTGGCCGCCGACCTGCCGAGCGTGACCGTGCCGTCGGCCACCCTGGAGGCCGGGCTCGGGGTCCTCACCGCCTTCGGCCCGGACGTCGCCAAGCTCGTGCCCTCCACCAGCGAGGCGCGCCGGCAGATCAAGGGCGGCGGCCTGCGGGTCAACGATGTACCGGTCACGGATGAGAAGGCGATGCTCGGGCAGGGCGACCTGACCCCGGACGGCGTGATCAAGCTGTCCTTCGGCAAGAAGCGGCACGTGCTGCTCCGGCCGGAATGAGCCGCCCGGCCGCCTGGATCCGCGACGGGAAACAGCCCGCGTGAGCCTTGCCCGGATCCTGGTGATCGACGACGAGCCACCGATCCGCCGGCTGCTCCGCACCGGCCTCGGGACGCAGGATTACGCGGTCGCCGAGGCCGCCGACGGGGCCGCGGCGCTCGCCGCCCTGGAGGCCGGGGGCGTGGATCTCGCGATCCTCGATCTCGGCCTGCCGGACATGCCCGGCCATGCCCTCCTTGCGGCGATCCGTGAGCGCTGGCCCGACCTGCCGGTCGTGATCCTGTCGAGTCGCGACGACGAGCGCGGCAAGGTCGAGGCCCTCGATCTCGGGGCCGACGATTACGTCACCAAACCCTTCGGCATGAACGAGCTGCTGGCGCGCATCCGCACGGCCCTGCGCCATCGCCTGGCCATGCAGGGGGAGCGGCCGGTCTTCCGGGTCGACGACCTCTCGGTCGATCTCGTCCGCCGCGTCGTCCGGGTCGGCGAGCGCGCGGTGAAGCTGTCGCCCCGGGAATACGAGTTCCTGCGCGTGCTGGTGCAGCATGCCGGCAAGGTGCTGACCCACGCGCAGCTCATGCGCCACGCGCCGGCCTCGTCGGATCCGCAATACCTGCGCGTCTATATCCGCCAGCTGCGCCAGAAGCTGGAGCCCGATCCGGAGCGCCCGCGCTACCTGCTCACCGAGACCGGCGTGGGCTACCGCCTGCGTGCGCCGGACTGAGCCCGGCGCGCTGCCTCACGGCTCCAGGCCTTCCGCCGCGCGCCGCGCCGCCCGCAGCTTCTCGACCCGCGCCACCGAGAACACCGAGGCCTCGTAGAGCAGCAGCATCGGGATCGCGAGGGAGAGCTGGGAGATCACGTCCGGCGGCGTCAGGATCGCGGCGGCGACGAAGACCAGCACGATGGCATAGCGCCGCTTCTCCCGCAGGAAGGCCGCGTCGATGATCCCGATCTGACCGAGCAGCGTCAGGATCACCGGCAGCTGGAACGCGATCCCGAACGCGAAGATCAGCGTCATGATCAGCGACAGGTACTCGTCGACCTTCGGCAGCAGCTTGATCGTCGGCTCCCCGGCCACGCCCACCTGCTGGAGCGACACCGAGAATTTGATCAGCAGCGGCATCGCCAGGAAGAACACCACCAGCGCGCCGAGCACGAAGAAGATCGGCGTGGCCACGAGGTAGGGCAGGAACGCCTTCCGCTCGTTGCGGTAGAGGCCCGGGGCCACGAAGGCGTAGATCTGCGTGGCGATCACCGGGAAGGCCAGGAAGGCCGCCCCGAAGACGCTGAGCTTGATGTTGGTGAACACCTGCTCGAGGAAGTGCGTGGCGATCAGCTCGGCGTTCTGCGCACCCACGATCGAGACATAGGGGTAGACCAGAACGTTGTAGATATCGCGCGAGAAGAAAAAGCAGGCGAAGAACATCAGCACGAATGCGATCAGCGACTTGATCAGCCGCGCCCGCAATTCGATCAGGTGTTCGAGCAGGGGCGCCCGCGACGCCTCGATCTCGGCCTCGTCCGCATCGCTGATCATCGGGCGGCCGTGCCGTTCTGGGACTCTTCGGTGGCGTGATGCGGGGCGGGCGGAGGCCCGAACGGATCGTCCACCGACCCGGGCACGGGCAGGGGTGCCTCCGCCATCTGCGGTGCAGGATCATGGGACGATTCGGCGGGCGGCGTCCCCGAGACCGGGGCCGGTGCTGCGGCGTCCTGCTCGGCCTTGAGCTGCGCCGTGGCATCGGCGAGGGATCGGGTCTCGACCGGCGGCTTCTCCGGGCCGAGCTTCTCCGGGCCGACCTTGGCCCGGCCCTCGACGGCGCCCTTCAACTCGTCGCGAATGGTCTGCACGGGATTGAAGGTCGAACTCGCATTCCGGACCGTGTTGCGGATCCCGTCGACCTCGCGCCGGACATCGTCGAGCTCCGCCTCGCGGATCGCCTCGTTGAACTGCATCTGAAATTCGCCGGCCATGCGGCGCAGCTTCGAGGTGATCTGCCCGACGGTGCGCAGCGCCTTCGGCAGATCCTTCGGCCCGATGACGATGAGGGCGACGCCGCCGATCAGCATCACCTCGCCCCAGCTCATGTCCAGCATGTCGTCGACGGTCCTGCTGCCCTGAGATCCGGCGCGGTGGCCGGACCCCGTCAGGCTCTACACGAGCGCGTGCGCTCTGCCAGTCCTACAGTCGCGCCCGCCGTCAGACCGGCTTGCGCTCGCCGCCGGGAAGATGGCTCGCCGGGATCGCCGTGCCGGGGCTCGTCTCGGTGGCGTGCGGGATGGTGCGGACCGGTTCGGCCGGCGGCGGCGCGGCCTGGCTGACCGGAGGGGTCTCATCCTCGGCCATGCCCTTCTTGAAGGCTTTGATGCCCTTCGCGACGTCGCCCATCAGATCGGACACCTTGCCGCGTCCGAAGAGCAGCATCACGATGACCGCGACGATGACCCAGTGCCAGATACTCATGCTGCCCATGGCAACCTCCTGCGGGCGCCCCGAAGAAGCGGGAGCGCGACGCCACGTCCGGTTGAGGATTTCGGGGCGAACCTAGGGATCGCGCCGCCCGAACACAAGCAGAGGCGATGCCACGGCCGGTGGAAGGCCGCGGTGGAAGGCCGCAAGGGGCTCAGGTCAGGCGGCGGCGAGGGCCGCGGCGAAGCGCTCCCGGGCTTCCGGAACGTCGAGTCCGTCGCCGGCGGGGTCGAGCTGCGCCAGCGCGGAAGCGGCGCGGCGCGCGGCCTCTCCGGTGAGCGCGGGCGCCGCTTCGGCCACGGCGCGCATTTCGTCCATGGCGCCGTTGCAGTGGAGCCCGATATCGATCCCCGCCGCGAAGGCGCGCTCCGTCCGGTCGCGGAACGAGCCGGTCAGCGCGTGCATGGAGAGATCGTCGGTCATCAGAAGCCCGTCGAAGCCGATCGCGCCGCGGATGATGTCGCGGATGACGATGGCGGACTGGGTGGCCGGCCGGTCGGGGTCGATGGCGGTGAAGACCACGTGGGCGCTCATCGCCATCGGCAGGTGAGCGAGCGCCCGGAAGGTCCGGAAATCCTGCTCCGCCAGATTTGCGCGCGTCGCATCCACCACCGGAAGGCCGTGGTGGCTGTCACAGGTGGCGCGCCCATGCCCCGGGATGTGCTTCATCACCGGCAGGACGCCCCCGGCCATCAGGCCCTCGGCGACCGCGCGGCCGATCTCGGCCACCCTGTCCGGGCTGGTCCCGTAGGCCCGGTCGCCGATGATGTCGTGCGAGCCCGGCGCCGGCACGTCGAGGACGGGGGCGCAGTCGACGTTGATGCCGACTTCCGCGAGGTCGTGCGCCATCAGGCGCGCGCCGAGGCGGGCGACGGCCGCGGCGCTGCCGTTCAGGCGTCCGTAGCGGCCGCCGGCCGGGTAGGCCGGCCAGTGGGGCGGACCCATGCGCTGGACCCGGCCCCCCTCCTGATCGATCAGGATCGGCGCGCGATCGGATCCGACGCAGTCCCGCAGCGCGCCGGTGAGGGCGCGGACCTCGTCCGGGGTTCCGATGTTGCGCTTGAACAGGATGAAGCCCCAGGGCTTCACGTCCCGGAAGAAGGACCGCTCCTCCGCCGAGAGCGACGAGCCGGTGCAACCGAGGATCAGGGCGCGGGAGGTCATCAGGAACGGCTCGGAAACTGCTCGGTGGCGGCGCGAAGACGGCGGCGGGATCGCCGGGCGGTTCGGCTCGATGGCGACAGAGTCGGGCGGGAACGGGGAGCCGGCAAGACCAAACCGCGGCTCCGGGCGGAGGCTGGAGCGATGCCGCCGCCGGTGTGGCCTGCAAGACTCGGTCGGCAAGACTCGGTCGGCAAGACTCGGTCGGCGAGCCTCGGTCGGCGGGGCGCCCGAGCGGATCACCGCGGGCGGGAGCGCTGCCCCGACCGCGGCTTTCCGTCAGAACCTCAGTTCTTGGCCACGAAGCACTGGCCGCCCTCGCCCTGCAGAGCGCTGCACAGGCTCGCGGCCTGAGCCTTCTCCAGGGGTCCGACGCGGACGCGATAGATCGTCTTGCCGTTCACCTCGGCCTGCCGGATCAGCTCAGGCTTGCCGGCGAGCTGTGTGTACTTGGCCTGCATCTGCCGGAACGCGGCCTTCGCCTCGGCGGCGGAGCTGCGCACCCCGAGCTGCACCGAGAAGCCGCTGACCGGGCCCGACTTCACGGCCTCGTCGTCGGTGGTGGTGCTGGCGGTGGTGTCGGGCGCGGCCGCCCCGGCCGGGGCGACGGCGGCGATCCGCTGGGCGGCCTTCGGCGGCGGCTTCACGGCCACCGGCTTCGGGGCCGGCGGCTCGACCGCGGCGTCCGGCTGTGCGTCGACGGGCGTGGCCGTGGTCGCCGGCATGGCGGCGGCGGCCTGGCGCATCGGCTTCGACTTCGCGGGCGCTGCCGGCGGCGGCTCGTCGCCGGGCAGAACCATGGTGGGGATCGGGGCCGGCCCGGCGTCGACGGCCTGCTGCTCCCGCGGCGGCGGTGCGGGCGGCGCCTCGGGCTTGACTGCGACGGTGCGGACGCGGCGGGGCTCCCCGAACGCTTCGAACGGGCCGTTGCCCGGCGTCGTGCCGCCCTGGGCGCCGGTCGGCTGCGACGGGCCCTGGGCCGCGCGCGCGGCCTCAGCCACGTCGAGGGGCTGCTCCTCGCGGTTGACGATCTTGATCTGGCCGTCCTTCTTGCCCTTCGGATCGTAGATCTGCCGGTTCTGATCCGGGATCTCGACACCGTCGGCCACCTTCGGGGCGACCTTGAGCGGGGTGGAATCGGCCTGCACCACCGGCACGCCGCCATGGCCCGAATTGCTCATGCCCTTGTAGGTGAGCGCACCGGTGACCGCGAGCGCCACCACGGCGACGCCGGCGCCGACCGAGACGAGGCGCCGGCGCGGATTCGCGCGACGCAGGGCGTGGCTGTCCGCGTAGGCGTCGTCGCCGCTCGATACCGCGACGCCATCTGGCGCGTAGGCGCTGCCTTCGCGATGCGTGTCCTGCTCCACGGAGGCGAGGTACTGATCGAATGCGTCGGCCGGCGTCGCCTTGGCGGGCTCTGGCGCGAAGCTCGGCTCCACCCGGGCGTTCCAGCCGGCCTGCGGCTGGGTGTCGGGCGCGACGGCGCGCATCTCGTCGCGCGCGGCGAGCAGAGCCCGGAACGGATCGTCCTGGCCGACGATGCGGGCGAGTTCCGCCAGCGGATCCGCCTTGGCCGCCTGCGGCGCCTGACCCGTCTCCTGACGCAGATCGCGCGCGAAAGCGTCCAGATCGACCTGAGCGCGCGAAGCGTTCGTCATGGCAGCATCCTCACATCAACGCCGGTGACCGGCCCGATGCGCTCGGGCCTATCGCATCTCGTCCGGCGCGGTCACACCGAGAATCGCAAGGCCGGCCGCCAGCGTGCTCCGCAGAGCTTCGATGAGCGCCAGCCGGGCCCACGTCGACTTTCGGTCGGTTGCATTAACAAACCGTAATTGCGGCAAGTCTTTGCCCTTGTTCCAGAAACTATGTAGCGCCGAGGCCAGTTCATAGAGGTGGAATGCGATTCTGTGCGGTTCGTGCGCCAGGGCTGCGGATTCGAGAACCCGCGGGTACTGGGCGATGAGGCGCATCATCTCGATCTCGCCCGGATCGCGCAGCACCGCGAGGTCCGCCTCGCGTGCCAGCGCCGCGGCCGAGAGGTCGGCCTCGGGAAACGCCTCGCGCGCCTGCCGCTGCACCGAGCGGACGCGGGCATGGGCGTACTGAACGTAGAAGACCGGATTGTCCTTCGACTGCTCCACCACCTTGGCGAGGTCGAAATCCAGGGTCGCGTCGTTCTTCCGGTAGAGCATCATGAACCGGATGGCGTCGCGGCCGACCTCGTCGATCACGTCCCGCAGGGTCACGAATTCCCCGGCCCGCTTCGACATCTTGACCGGTTCGCCTGCGCGCAACAGCCGCACGAGCTGGCAGAGCTTGACGTCGAGCGTCGCCGCGCCGTCGCTCACCGCCTTCACGGCAGCCTGCATGCGCTTCACGTAGCCGCCGTGATCCGCTCCGAGGACGTCGATCAGCTCGGTCGCGCCCGCGAGATACTTCGCCCGGTGGTAGGCGATGTCGGAGGCGAAATACGTGTACGAGCCGTCCGACTTCAGCAGCGGCCTGTCGCTGTCGTCGCCGAATTCCTTGGTGCGGAACAGCGTCTGCTCGCGGTCCTCCCAATCCTCCGGCAGCTGGCCCTTGGGCGGCGGCAGGCGGCCCTCGTAGACGAGGCCCTTGGCGCGCAGCTCCGCGAGCAGCGTCTTCACGGCACCGCTCTCCTGGAGCGTGCGCTCGGAGAAGAACACGTCGTGGCGGATGCCGATCGCCTCCAGATCGGCCCGGATCATGGTCATCATCATGTCCAGCGCGGTCTCGCGCACCGTGGGAAGCCACGCGGCCTCGGGCTGGTCGAGGAGCGCGCGGCCATGGGTCTCCGCTAGCTTGGCGCCCACGGGCTTGAGGTAGTCGCCCGGATACAAGCCGTCCGCGATGGCGAAGGGCTCGCCCAGAGCTTCGCGGTAGCGCTGGAAGGCGGAGCGGGCCAGCACATCGACCTGAGCGCCGGCATCGTTGATGTAATATTCCCGCGTCACCTGCCTGCCGGCCGCGACGAGCAGATTGGAGAGGGCGTCACCGAACACCGCGCCGCGGCCATGGCCGACATGCATCGGCCCGGTGGGATTGGCCGACACGTATTCGACATTGATCGGCCCGCCGGGCAACTCCGCCCGGCCGAACGCCTCCGGCGCGGAGAGCGCGTCGCGCACGACCGCGTGAAAGATCGCGGGGTCGAGCCGCAGGTTGATGAAGCCCGGCCCGGCGACGCTCGCCTCCACGATCCGCGGATCGGCGCGGAGTTCCGCCGCCAGGGCTTCGCCCAGCGCCTTCGGGTTGGCCCGCGCCTCCTTGGCCAGGACCAGCGCCGCGTTCGTGGCGAGGTCGCCGTGCGCCGCGTCCCGGGGCGGCTCGACGACCACGCGGCCCAGGTCGAGGCCCTCGGGCAGATGGCCGGCGCGGGTCAGCGCCTCCACGGCCTCGCGCACGCGCGCCTCGAACAGGGCGAAGATGTTCATGGGTCTCGATCTCGCTTGTGCGGGGGTCTCGTCGCCCGGCCCGTCCGGCCTGCCCCCGCCCGGGCGGTCTAGCAAGGGGCCGGGAGGGTGTCACGGCGCCGAGCGGTTCGCCGGCCTGGAGGAGCCCACATTCCCGGCATCGGTCCGGTAACCAAGCGCGCGGCGCTCCCACGTTATCCCACGCGACGAATACGGATCGCGCAGTGTTCGGCTTGTCTTGGCCGGGACGACACTGTGTCATCGCCGACGGTCGCGCGTGTGCCGATCGCGGAGTTGCTGATGAAGACCTTGACGATTGCAGGTACGGCGCTCTGCGCCCTGATCCTGGCCGCGCCGGGTGCGGAGGCGGGCGGCTTCCACGGCGGCGGCTTCCACGGCGGCGTCCACGGTGGTTTCCGGGGCGGCTACGGCTACCGGGGCGGCTACGCGGCCCGCGGCTTCTACGGGCGCGGCTACGGCTACGGCTATCGCCGCGGCTACGGACGGGCCCTCGGCTACGGGCTGGCCGGCGCGGGGATCGGCCTCGGGCTCGGGCTCGCCGCCGGGAGCGTCTACGGCGGCTACGGCTATGGTGGTTACGGGTATGGCGGCTACGGCTACGGCTACCCGGCCGCCTACGGCGGCTACGGCTACGGCGGTGGCTACGGCGGGTGTTACGGCAGCTTCACCTGCGGCTGCGGCTGCTGATCCCAACCCATCCCGCGCCGGGCCCTCAGGGCTCGGCGAGGGGCAGGCCCCGGCTGGGCAATTCCCAGTGCAGGTCCGGCGTCGTCGCGTAGAGCTTGCGATGCGCCAGGACCGCATAGGTGTCCGTCATGCCGGCGATGTAGTCGGCGACCCGGCGGGCGACCCGCGCCTCGGTGGCCTCCTCGAGACCGGCGCTCCACTCCTCCGGCATCCGGGACGGCGCCGCGGTGAACGCGGCGAACAGGTCGTTGACGATGGCGTCGGCCTTCCTCCGCACCGCCACAACGCCGGGATGCCGGTACATGCGGTCCCACAGGAAGCGCATGATATCGGCATCGGCCGCCGCAATCTCCGGCGAAAAGACGATGACCGCCTGATCCGCATTCCGGATGTCCTCGACGCGGCGCGGATCCAGTTCGGCGATGCGGCGTCCGCCCTCGCGGATCACGTCCTCGACGAAGCGGGTGATCACCCGCCGGGCGAGTTCGTGGATCATGCGCGAGGGCTCCAGGCCCGGATGCAGCCGGTCGATCTCGTCGAGCAGCCCGGCCAGGAACGGGACCGCGCGCAGCTCCGGGATCTCGAACAGGCCGGCGCGCAGCCCGTCGTCGAGGTCGTGGGCGGCATAGGCGATGTCGTCGGCGAGGGAGGCCGCCTGGGCCTCGGGGCCGGCCTGGCTCCACAGGTCGAGGGGGTTCAGCGCATCGTATTCCAGGATCGCCGCCGGGATGCCGCGCGCGGCGTAGCGGGGCGTCGGCTGGCCGTCGGCCGTCAGCAGCGGGCCGTTGTGCTTGACGAGGCCCTCCAGGGTCTCCCAGGCGAGGTTCAGCCCGTCGAAGCCGGCGTAGCGCCGCTCCAGCCGCGTGACGATCCGCAGGGCCTGGGCGTTGTGGTCGAACCCGCCGTAGCGTGCCATGCAGGCGTCGAGGGCGTCCTCGCCGGTATGGCCGAAACAGGTGTGGCCGAGGTCGTGGCTGAGGGCCAGCGCCTCCGCAAGATCCTCGTCGAGCCCGAGGGCGCGGGCGAGCGCCCGGCCGATCTGGCTGACCTCGAGGGTGTGGGTGAGGCGGGTGCGGTAATGGTCGCCCTCGTGATGCACGAAGACCTGCGTCTTGTGCTTCAGCCGCCGGAACGCCGTCGAGTGGATGATCCGGTCCCGGTCCCGCTGGAAGTCGCTGCGGGTCGGCGAACCGGCCTCGGGGATCAGGCGTCCCCGGGTGCGGGCCGGATCGGTGGCGTAGGCCGCGCGCCAGCGCTCACCGTTGGATCGCACGGCATCCGCTCGCAAACTCACGCACCCTGCTCATGACGGCTCCTCGCCCGGCGCGTTGCGGCGCGGGCTTGCGCCTCATATCTTGTGGGCCGGGACGCCCTCGGCAACAGGCGGGGTGCGCCGTCCACCGAACGATTGCGTGGCCAGAGACTGATGGCTGATATCACCCTGACCGCCCGCGCGGCCAAGCGCATCAACGAGATCATGGGGGCGGAGCCGGCCGGCTCGTCGCTGCGGATCAGCGTCAATGGCGGCGGCTGCTCGGGCTTCTCGTATGCCTTCGACATCGCCCGCACCCGTGAGGCGCAGGACGTCGCGATCGAGCGCGACGGCGCCACCGTCATCGTCGACCCCATCTCGATGGAGTACATGAACGGCTCCACGATCGACTTCGTGAACGATCTGATCGGCCAGTCCTTCAAGATCGAGAACCCGCTTGCCACCGCCTCCTGCGGCTGCGGCACCTCCTTCTCGTTGTAGCGACCCGCCCGGCGCATCCGCGCCGTTGCGTCCATACGACACCGGTGCCGGCACGGTCGCCCGGGCCGGCATGCCTGATTGCCTCGCCTCAAAAAACGCGGCACGGCTAGGGAATTCCCGCGCGAGCCCTGGTCCGGATGCAGCCATGAACCACCCGAAGGCCCGCCTCCGCCTCCGGTCGGCCTGGGCGACAACCGGTATCCTCGTCCTCCTCGGCCTCGCCCCCGCGCCACTCGCCGCGCAGGAGGGCGCCGCCGCCGTCCAGGACGTGACGGTCACCGACGTGGTCATCCCGCTCGGCGGCACGCTGCTGAAGGCCCCGAAGCTCACGGCGAGCGGCACGCGCCTCTCCAAGGAGGATCTGGCGGCGATCCTGCGGCCCGATTCCAACGTGCCCTGGGAGCAGCGGCTCGCCCGGCTCGATGCGGGCAGCCTCACCGTCCCGGTCCTGACCTCCGAGAATGCGGGTCCCGGCGACAACCGGCAGACCGTCACCTACCGCGATGTGGTCGCCCGCGACATCCGCGCCGGCCGTGTCGGGGAACTGACGGCAGCCGGCGCCACGGTCAGCTCCGTCGCCGGGCCGAACCGCGGTTCCGGAACCTACGGGCAGGTGCGCGCCACAGATCTGGATCTGGCGGCCCTCAGCCGGCTGTACACGGTTCCGGGCGACGGCAAGGGACCGGTCCAGCGGGTCTACGGCACCATCCAGGTCTCCGACGTGACCTATTCCGACGCGCGCGGCACGACCGTGAAGATCGCACGCCTCGACGGGCGTGATCTCGGCGGCCGGCAGATCCCCGACGGCTGGAGCGGCGCCTTCGCGATCGTGGCCGGCGGTTTCGATGGCTCCAGCGACCGGCGTCCCCTGGCCGCCGCGGCGGCCGATCTCATCGCCGCCACCGCCGTCGGCAGCCTGGAGATGCAGGGCCTCAGCGTCAGCGACTCCGATCCGAAGGGGCCGGTTCTGTTCGAGATCGGCCGGGCCGCCTACACCTCCGCCGGGTCGGAGGGCAGCACCGTCCTGGACAACCTGGCGCTGTCGCGCGGCAGCCTGCGTGTCCATGTCGGTCGCCTCGCCGTCCTCGGGACCTCGCTGGTGCCGACCGTCGCGGCCCTCCAGGGGATCGCCGCCGAGCCGACGGCCGGGCCCGGCTTCTCCGATATCGAGATGCGCCGCCTGACGCCCAAGCTCGGCAACCTGACCCTGAGCGACCTGTCGATCGAGCTGCCGCCGGAGGGCGAACCCGAGCGGGCGCCGCCGCGTGATGGTCGGGCTCCGGCCCGCGGCGGCCTCTCCGACTCTGGCCGGGCGGGGCCTGGCAGGCCGGCAGATCCGAGGACGGGCGACACCGCCGCCGACCCCCTCGCCCTGTCGGTATCGCCCCGGCCTGTCCGCCGGATCGCCCTGCGCGAGGCCACACTCGCTCTGGGTGCGCCGAATGACGGCGTGCCCAGCGCGACCCGCCTCAGTCTCTCCGGCCTCAGCCTGCCGGCGGATCTCGTGGCGGGCGCGCCGATCATCGGCATGCTGCCGGTTTACGGGTACCGGGATCTCGACCTCGACCTCGTGGCCGACGCCACTTTGGATGAGAAGGCCCGCGACCTTGCCCTGCGCGAGGTGACGGTGTCGGGTCGCGACATCGGCACCGTCCGGCTATCCGGCACGCTGGGCGGTATCGGGCCCGAGCTGTTCTCCGGCACCTTGCCGGCCGCGACCATGGTGATGTTTTCGGGAAGCGCCAAGGCCCTCGACCTGACGGTGGAGAACGCGGGCCTGTTCGAGCGTTTCCTGGCCGCGCAGTCGAAGGATCTCAGCCTCAAGCCGGACGAGCTGCGCAAGGAGTACGTCACCGCCAGCCTGCTCGGCGTGCCGATCATCCTGGGCAACAGCGCGGCCGCCAAGGGCATCGGCGCCGCCATGGGCCAGTTCGTGATGAAGCCCGGCAAGCTCGTGGTCCACGCGAAGTCCAAAGAGCCCGCCGGGATCGGTTTCATCGATCTCGGCGCGGCGCGCTCGCCGGCGGCCGTGCTCGACCGGCTGGACGTCGAGGCGAAGGCGAACTGAGGCGACCGTGACCGGTCTCCGGGCTGTCGCAGCCGGACGACCGGCCTTGAGGAAGCCCCATGCGCGCGTTCCGTCTCGCGAAGGCTGCGCTCGCCGCCGCCCAGGCGCTGACCTGCATGCCGGTCGAGTATGGCAACGTCGCAGACGTTGCCGCCGCGCGATCTGGCCTGCGGCCGGTCGGGTAGATTCCCGTCTCGCCGATCGGGCTTGGCTCTCGAACTGGACCGAGCCGAGACAGCCCAAGGCTGAAAGCTGTCGCGCCGGCTGTCGGAGCGTTCGTCGTCGACCGCGGAACGGCCTGCGTCGAACGTCGCTGCTCAAGCGATCACGCGGGCCCGTTGCGGAGGTTACAGCGCGATGATCTCCGGATGCTGCGCTGCGAGGTTCGCCCGGGTCGCCTCGGCCCAGGCGCGGTCGCGTTCCCGGCGCGGTCGATCGAGGGACACGGCGGCGATGAGACCCGCCGGGCGCCGGGAGACCAGCAGCAGACGGTCGGCGATCCCGATCGCCTCGGCGACGTTGTGGGTCACCATCAGGACGCTCATGCCGGACCGATCCACCGTATCCACCACGAGGCCGCGCAGCTCGGCGGCGGCGGCATCGTCGAGGGACACGAAGGGCTCGTCGAGGACCAGCACCCGCGGCCCGTCGGCCAGGGCCCGCGCCAGTGCCACGCGGCGTTGCATCCCCAGGGAGAGCGCCTTCGGATAGCTGGCCCGCCATGCCGTCAGGCCGAGCTGCGCGAACAAGCCGTCAAGGTCGAGCCCGCGCCGCGCCCGAGGGAGCCCGAGGCGGACATTGTGCTCGACGCTGCGCCAGGGGAGCAGCCGCGGCTCCTGGAATACGATACCGGCCCGCTCCGCCCCGGAGACGCGTCCCTCGAACGCGGTATCGAGGCCGAGCAGGATCCGCAGCGTCGTGGTCTTTCCGGCGCCCGACGGCCCGATCAGGCAGACGATTTCCCCGGCTGCCACCTCGAATTCGAGGTTGCGAACCGCCTCGACCGGTTCGGCATCGCGCGGCCGATACCATTTCGACGCGATCGCGACCTGAAGAACGGGCTCAGCGCCAGCGACGGACATAGGCTTCGAGCCGCTGCAGCAGGAGGACGTCGATGCCGATCATCACGGCCATGAAGACGAGGCTGTAGCCGATGATGGCCGCCACGTCGGTGCTCTGGACGAAGTAATAGTTGATCGCGAAGCCGACTCCGTCGGGACGACCGAGCAGTTCCACCACCAGCACGATCTTCCAGGCGAGGGAGAGGCCGGACCGCGCCGCCGTGACGATGTAGGGCTGGAGCTGCGGGATCAGGAGGTCGCGGGCCCAGGTAAGCCGGTCGAGCCGATAGGCGCGGGCCATCTCGTCGAGGCCGGGATCGAGATTACGGGCCCCTTCCCGGACAATCACCGCCACATTCGGGAGCTTGTTGAGGACCACCGCCAGGATCGCCGCGGTCTCGGTGAGCCCGACCCAGACATAGGCCAGTACGGTGATCACCAGGGCCGGCGTGTTGAGGAGGACGAGAAGCGGCGTGTCGAGCGTGAGATCGGTGACCTTCGAGCGTCCGAGCGCGACGCCGAGGACGACGCCGAGAAGCATCGCCACCGTGAATGAGATCGCTACGCGGAGCAGCGTCATGCCGACATTGTGTGCGAGGTCGCCGCGCTCCGCCTCCTGAACGATGAAGCGCAGCACCGCCAGCGGCGCCGGCAGCAGGCGCGATCCCGCCTCGAGTGCAGCCAACTGCCAGGCTGCAAGGAGCACGACCAAAGACGCGATGCGGGTCAGCACGCCCAGGCGATCCCGATTGTCTGGACCGCTGCAACGGTGGCCCGCTGGGCCGGCGCATCACCCATTGCGACCGGTGTAGTACAGGTCGGGAGGCAGTGCGTCGCCCTTTCCGACGAGGCGCGCTCCGCCGAGCCGCGCCATCACGGTGTAGAGTTTCTCGGCATCGGCGCGCTCCTCCGCCACGGGGCGCCGCGGGATGCCGGCGAGGAAGTTGCGCTTGAGCGCCTCGAAGGTCGCATCGTCCTCGGCCGCCATCAGCGGGCGCACGATCTGCCACGCGGTCGGATCCGAGGCCAGGATGTCCTTGGCCGCCCGCGACGCCCGCGCGAAGGCCGCCACGGAAGCGGGCTTCTCCTTCACGGTGGTGTCCTGGAACAGGTAGCCGATCAGCGCCACGTCACCGGGGACGCCGAGGGCGTGCATGATGTCCTCGGCACCGACCAGTTGGCGAAACCCCTTCGCCTGAAGGCGGGCGCAGTAGGTCCAGTAGGTGAGCGCTGCGTCGAGGGCGCCCTGCTCCAGCTTCAGCGTGATCAGCGGGGGCGCGCCGTAGGCGATCTCGGCTTCGCGCTCCAGGTCGATTCCGGCCGCGTCCTTCGCCTGCGCCCGGAGCAGCAGCCAGTTCTTGTCCAGGGGACCGCCGGCCACCCCGAGGCGCTTGCCGGCGAGATCCTTGAGGCTCTTCACCGCGCTCCCGGCCGGTACCATCACGCCGCCCTCGGAGGTCGAGTACGGGATGAAGCGCACCGCCTGCCCGTCATTGCCGAGGCGGGCGGCCCAGAGCAGGTCGCCGATGATCGTATCGACCTGTCCTCCGATGAAGCTGATGCGGGCCGCGTCGTTGCCGGCGAGCTTTACGGCATCGAGCTGAAAGCCGTTGTCGGTGTCGAGGCCGCGGGCCTTGATCACCGCAGCCTCCCAGGTCGACGTCCCGAAGGGCAGACTCCCGAGACGGATGGTCGGCACGTCCGCGCGCGCCGCCCGCAGGCCGAGGCCGCCCAGCAGGCCGCCGGCGAGCATCGCGCGCCGTGACAGCATCACGCCTTCTCCCATCGTATTTCGCAGTCTTCGACGGCGGTAGACTGACGTGCCGCATGAACGGGACGCCACTGGAAAAAGGTCATAGGGCTCACACCGGTTTCCGTCCACCGTGCGGAACACGCTTGCGCGCAACCGGCTGCGGCGGCACCCTCGACCGAGACGCCATCAGGGGAGACATGCGATCATGACCGAGCGACGCGAGGGAGTTCTGGACGAGGCGACCGTGGAGGCGCGGCTGAAGGCCGAACTGCCCGCCTGGCGCCTGGAGGATGGCTGGATCCGCCGCACCTACAAGACGGCCGGCTGGAAGGGCACGCTGATGGTGATCAACACCGTGGGTCACCTCGCCGAAGCAGCCTGGCATCATCCCGACATCACGGCGTCCTATGCCTGGGTCGAGGTCCGGCTGATGAACCACGCCGCCAAAGGCATCACCGAGAAGGACTTCGCCCTCGCCCGGAAAATCGAGGAGGTCGTGTCCTGGCAGCCGGCCCTGGAGGGACAGGGCCTCGAAGGGACGCCCGCGGATCCGCGCTTCGCCTACATCAAGTACGACAAGTAGCCGCGCGGCGCGGGCGTCACTGCGGGTCCTTCACGCGGCGGCACTCGGTCTTGAGGTAGGCGGTCTTGCCGATCTCGTCGCGGCGCTCGGTGCGGGCGATGATCTCCTGCCAGCCGGTGGCGCATCCGAGCTCGTTGGCAACTCGGACCTTCCGGACCTCAAGGGCCTGGGCGTCCGTGCAGGCGTCCTGTGCCAGGCCGTTGGCGCAGACCAATACGACGGCGATGAAGGCGTTCATGGATGGGGCGGTCCTCGTTCTCGCCGCACCCTACGCGCCAAGCCACCGCAAGGTTTCCGATGACGGGCTGCGGCCCGCGATCAAGCTTTCGTCACGGTCGGCCCGCCCTGAGGGGGCGGAGGGGCGGGCCGACCGTTTCTCGCAGCACCCGCGGGCGCTGCGATCGCGTGAGCCGGGCGATCAGCCGGCGTGGGCCGCCGGTCGGGCGCCCGCATCCGGGCGGATGCGGTAGCAGCCGATGTAGAGGGCCGGCAGGAACAGGAGCGTGAGGAAAGTCGCCGCCAGGATCCCGCCGATCATGGCGAAAGCCATCGGGCCCCAGAAGACCTCCCGGGCGATCGGAATCAGGCCCAGACTCGCGGCGGCTGCCGTCAGCAGGATCGGCCGCATGCGGTGGTGGGTCGCCTCGAAGACCGCTTCCCAGGGGGCCATCCCCTCGGCCCGGAACTCCTCGATCTGGCTCACCAGGATGACCGCGTTGCGGATGATGATCCCGATCAGCGCCAGGATGCCCAGGATGGCGACGAAGCCCATCGGCTTGTCGAACAGGAGCAGCGCCGGCACGACGCCGATCAGGCCGAGCGGCGCCACGGTGAAGACGAGGATCATCCGGCCGAAGCTCTGGAGCTGCATCATCAGCAAGAACGCCATGGCGAGCAGCATGACCGGGACGACGGCCGCGATCGGGCCCTGGCCCTTGGCGGATTCCTCAACGGCGCCGCCGGTCTGGACGGTGTAGCCCTCCGGCAGCGCCTTGATGAAGGCGTCGATGCCGGGCTGCAGAGCGGCGACGATGGTGGCCGGCTGGGTCGCGTCGTGGATCGTGGCGCGCACCGTCACGGTCGGCAGACGGTCGCGGCGCCAGACGATCGGCTGCTCGAGATCGTAGCCGATCCGGGCGAAGGCGAGCACGGGGACCACGGTGCCGTTCGCGAGACCGACCTGCAGCGATTGCAGGGTGTCCAGCGAAGACCGCTCCACCGCGCGGGCGCGGCCGACGACGTTGACCAGATAGATCGAGTCCCGGACCTGCGTGATCGCCTGGCCGCCCTCGATCCCGTTGAGGATCCCGGCGACGTCCTGGCTGGTGACGCCCAGCTGACGCGCCTTGTCCTGAAGGATCTCGACCCGCAGCACCTTGCCGGGCTCGTTCCAGTCGAAGGTCGGCACGTCGAGCCGCTTGTCGCCGGCCACCACGTTGGCGAGGTCGAGCGAGAGGCGGCGCACCGTCTCCATGTTCGGGCCGCTGAGGCGGTACTGCACCGGTCGGCCTACGGGCGGTCCGAGGCTCAGGGGCTGCACCAGCACGTCGGTGCCGACGAAGTCGCGCAGGGCGATGGTCTGGAGACGCGCCATCACGCGGTCGCGCACCTCGAGCGACTTCGTGACGATGACGATCTGACCGAAGAAGGCGTTGGCGAGCTGCTGATCGAGGGGCAGGTAGAATCGGACCGCGCCCTGACCGACATAGGACGACCAGCTCGACACGTCCGGATCGCCCTTCAGGTTCGTCTCGAACCGGTCCATCTGCGCCCTGGTCTCGGCGATGGTGGCGTTCTGCGGGAGGGTGAGGTCGACCAGCACCTCGGAGCGGTCCGAGGACGGGAAGAACTGCTGCTGCACATGCCCAATCCCGACGATGGCGGCCGCCATCAGCGCGAGGCAGACCACCACCGTCGTCCAGTGCCAGCGCATGGCGACGCGCAGGGCCGCCATGAACAGGCGCGTGAAGATGCCGCGCTTCTCCGTGTGGTGCTTCATGGTCTTCGGCAGCAGCGTGACGCCGACGAGCGGGGCGAACAGAACCGCCACGACCCACGATACCAGCAGCGATGCGGCGATCACCACGAACAGCGAGTAGGTGTACTCGCCCGCGCCGGAGCCGTTGAAGCCGATCGGCAGGAAGCCCGCCACGGTCACCAGCGTTCCGGTCAGCATGGGGAACGCCGTCGACGTGTACGCGAAGGTGGCGGCCTTGCGCAGCGTGTCGCCCCGCTCCAGCCGCGCGACCATCATCTCGACGGTGATCATGGCGTCGTCGACCAGCAGGCCCAGCGCGATGATCAGCGCGCCGAGCGAGATGCGCTGCAGGGTCACGTCCATGATCTGCATGACCACGAAGACGATCGCCAGCACGAGGGGGATCGACACCGAGACGACGAGGCCGGCCCGGATGCCCAGGCTCACGAAGCTCACGGCCAGCACGATGACCACGGCCTCGACCAGCGCCTCGGTGAAGCCGCCGACCGCATGCTCGACCTGCTTGGGCTGATCCGAAACGAGGTGGACGCCGACGCCCACCGGCAGCGTCGCCTCGATCCGCCGCATGCGCTCCTTCAGCGCTTCACCGAAATGCAGCAGGTTGGCGCCCGGACGCATCGCGATGGCCAGCCCGATCGCGGGCTTGCCGTCCACCCGGAACAGGGGCGCGGGCGGATCCTCGTAGCCGCGGCTGATTTCGGCGATGTCGGCAAGACGGAAGAAGCGATCGTTCACCCGCAGATTGAAGTCCTGAAGCGAGGCTTCGGAGGCGAAGGAGCCGCTGACCCGCAGCGAAATGCGCTCCGGTCCGGCCTGAACGACCCCGGATGCCGAGACAGCGTTCTGCGCTTGAAGCGCCTTGATCAGGGCCTGGAGATCGATGCCGTAACCGGCGAGCTTCCGGGTCGAGAAGTCGAGATAGATGGTCTCGTCCTGAGTGCCGAGCAGCTGCGTCTTGCCGATATCGGGCACGCGCAGCACGTCGGTGCGGATGCTCTCCACGTAGTCGCGCAACTGCCGGTGAGTCAGGCCGTCGGCCGTGAAGGCGTAGACGTTGCCGTAGACGTCGCCGAACTCGTCGTTGAAGAACGGTCCCTGCACACCGTCCGGGAACTGGCTCTTGATATCGCCGAGACGTTTGCGGACCTGGTAGAAGGCGGGCTGGACCTCGCCCTTCTTCAGGGTATCGCGGAAATTCACGAAGACTGTGGAGGATCCCGGGGTCGTGTAGCTGCGGACGTAGTCGAGGCCGTTGAGCTGCTGGAGTTCCTTCTCGACCCGGTCGGTGACCTGATCGAGGGTATCCTTGATGGTCGCGCCCGGCCAAGTCGTCTGCACGACCATCGTCTTGATGGTGAACGGAGGATCCTCCTCGCGGCCGAGGCGGCTATAGGCCATGACGCCCGCCACGAGCGAGACCAGCATCAGGAACCAGACGAACGAGCGGTGCTCGAGCGCCCAGTCGGAAAGGTTGAAATCCTTCACGCGAAAACCCCGTGCGGCCGGATCAGACGGCGCCGTTGGCCAGGCGCACGGCCTGGCCTTCCTTGAGGACATGGACGCCCGCGACCACGACGCGTTCGCCGGCCTTCAGCCCATCGACGACCGCGATGCGACCGTCCTCCGCGTTGTCCCGCGCCGCCGCTACGGTCACGTCGCGACGCGACACGGACTTCCCGTCGGCGGACACGACCCAGACCGAGCGGCGGCCGCCGTCCTCGAGCAGTGCCGATGCCGGCAGCAGCACGGTGGGCGAGACATTCCGCGTCAGCGACACGTTGATGGTCGCGCCGAGCCGGAAGGCCGGGCCGGGCTGGTCGAGGCTGATCCGGATACGCTTGGAGCGCGTCCCCGATTCGGCGAGCGGCGCGATCTCGCGGACGCGCCCACGCGCCGTGAGCTCCGGGGCGCTCTGGAGCGCGACGGTGAAGACGCCGTCCGCCGGCAGCGCTCCGACATAGACCTCGGGAATGTCGACCACGGCCTCGCGGACGTCCGGCCGCGCCACGGTCACGACACCCTGGCCGGCGGTGAGCACCTGGCCGACTTCGGCGAGGCGCTGGGTCACGACACCGTCGAACTCGGCCTTCAGCTCGGTGTAGCCCATCTGGTCGCGGGCCTTCTGCAGGCTGGACAAGGCCTGGTCCACCCGCGCCCGGGCCGTCTCGCGCTTGGCAACCGCTTGGTCGAGCGTGGCCTGGGCGACGCTGTTGCCCGACATCAGGCGCCGGGTCCGCGCCTCGGCGGCCTCGGCGTTCTCGGCCTGCGCCTTCGCATCGGCGAGGTCCGCCTCGGCACGGGTCAGGTCGAAGCGTGTCACGATGGTGTCCAGGGCCGCGAGGCGCTGGCCCCGGGTGACGAGGTCGCCGATCGTCACGTCCCGCGCCACCATGCGGCCGGGAATCTGGAAGCCGAGCTGCGCCTGATAGCGCGGCTCGATCGTGCCGGCGAAGGGCCCGAACATGACGGTGTCGCTCGGCACGACCACCTGCGTGAGCACCGGACGTATCGGGGCCGCTGCCGCGGCTTCGCCGCCCTCCTCGCCGTGCCCGTTGCAGGCCGCCAGCGCTGCCGCGACGAGGCTCAGGGCGAGATACGTGTGCGCCTTCACGGGCGAGCTCCGATCTCGGCGGCCGCGACGGTCTGACCGGGGCGCAGGAACTGGATGCCGGCGACGACCACGCGCTCGCCCGGCTCGACGCCGCGCTTCAGCGCGATGATGTCGGGCCCGAAGCGGTCGATCTCGACGGCGCGGACCGAGACTGTCCGCCGGTCGGGGTCGTAGATCCAGACGGACGGTTGCCCGTCGTAGCGGTACAGCGCCGACCAGGGCAGGATCACCGCTTCATGGGGCGCGAAGCGTCCGCGGCCGACCACGACGGCACCCAGCCCCATCGCGGCCGGAGTCGATTTGAGTCCGATCTTGACCCGGACCGTGCCGCTCGCCGCATCCACCGTCGGCGAGATCTCGCGCACGGTCCCGACCGCGGTGATCGCCGGATCCGACTGGAGCGCGACCGCAATGGTGTCGCCCGCCGGCGGCTGGGCCAGCAGCGATTCGTAGACATTGAAGACCGCATCCCGGGGGCCGTCCTGCGCAATCACGAGAACGGTCTGCCCCGATTGGACCACCTGGCCGACCTCGAAGCTCCGGCTGGTCACGACACCGGCCACGCCGGCGCGCAGTTCCGTATAGGAGAACTGCTCCTGCGCGGTTCCCAAAGCGGCCTTCGCCGAATCGACGGCCGCCTGTGTCGTGCGCAGCTCCTGCTCGGCATTGTCGTAGGTCGAGCGCGTGGTGAAGCCGCCGGCAAGAAGTTGCTTCTGACGCTCGAAGGACATCTTGGCCTGGGTCAGGAGTGCCTCGGCCGAAGCGAGGGCGGCTTTCGCGTTGTCGAGATTCGCCTGCTGGGTCAGGGGCTCGAGAACGGCGAGGACCTGATTGGCGGTGACGTGATCCCCGACCTCGACCCGCCGCTCGGCCACCTTGCCGTTGGTCCGGAACGAAACGTTGACCTGCGCCTGGGCCTGGATGTCGCCGGTCACCACGACTTCGAGCGCCTGAGGCGTACGGCGTGCCTGCACCACCCGCACGCGCGCCATCGCGGGATCGAGCGCGGCGTCCGGTTCGGCCCGTGCGCACCCGATCGACGCGAGCGCGGTTAACACCAGTACAACGGATGGGGGTGGACGGAAGACGATGCGGCTCATGCGATCGACCGTGTCGGCGCGGCTCGTGCGAAATGCGTGGCGCGTTCCTACGCCATCCGTTACATACCGTCCAGACGGTTTTTAGTGCAGGTCAGCGATGCAGGTGAAGCGACAACGGCTGGCGGCCCGGCCCGAGATCATCCTTGAGGCCGCCGCCGCGGTGCTGCTCAAGGCGGGCGTGCGGGGGTTGACGATCGACGCGGTTGCCGCCGAGGCCGGGCTGAGCAAAGGCGGGGTTCTGCACCATTTTGCGTCGAAGGATGCGTTGGTGGTGGCTCTGGTCGCCCGAAAGCTTGCGGATGTGCGCGAGGAGATCGCGGCATGCGCTGCGGCGATCCCCGCCGGCCCGTCTCAGCTCCCGAAGGCGATGGTGGCGCATGTGCGCGGGCATTATTGCGAGGACAACGAATCCGCGCGCGCCCTCCTGCTGGCCTCGATGGAGTCGCCGGAGGCGCAGAAGGGGTTCCAGGCCTTCGTGGTGGATCAGCTGGATCAGCTCGGTCAGATCGACGGCGCCCGTCCGGGCGAGGGTTCCGTCCTGTTCTTCGCGATCCTCGGCCTGTTCATGAGTCGGGCCCTGGGCTTCCACCAGCTCGGCGAGGACTCGCTCGTGCCGATGCTCGACGCCCTCGATCGAATCGCGAGCCGGACCGACGGCTGAGATTGCGCGCTCAGACCTGAAAGGCGAGAACCGCCCGCGTGCCCGGAGATCCGGGGGCATACGACAATGCCGAGCGCAGGTTCGATGCCATCGCACGCACGATCCGTGAGCCGAGTCCGGTCCCGCGGATCTCACCCTCTCCGGTCCAGCCGATTCCATCATCCTCGACGGCGAGCCGCACGGTGTCGGCGGCATCGCACTCGATCGCCACGCGGATCTCGCCCGACGTGCCGGCCGGATAGGCGTACTTGTACGCGTTGGTGACGAGTTCGGTTACGACCACGCCCACCGAGACGGCCTTGTCGGTCGAGAGGCGCACGGGCGCCGCCCGGAGCCGGATGGCATGATCCCGCCCGCTCGCCCGCATGGCCGCCTGCAATTCCTCGACGAGGCTCTGCAGGTAGGCGTCGAGCTCCACGGACTCGACGTCGTCCGAGGTGTAGAGCCGCCGATGAATCCCGGCGATCGCCGAGATCCGGGCCTGCATCTCGTCGAGTGCAGCCTTGGCAGCCGAATCCGTGACGGCGTTGCGCTGCATATGCGCCAGGGCCGCGACGAGGGCCAGGGAATTGGCGACGCGATGGTTGACCTCGCGCAGAAGCAGTTCGGCGCGGTCGCGCGCCTCACGCACCTCCGCTTCGGCGCGTTCCTTGTCGCGCCGCAGGCTCTCCTGCCGCAGCGCCGTGGCGACGGCCTCGCCCAGCAGCTCCCGGAACTGCCCCTGAACGTCCTTCCAGACGTAGTCGACCGCGCCGGCCTTCAAGGCCGCGACGGCGACGCGGCTGTCCTCGGAGCCCGTCACGTAGATGACCGGGGGCGCCTCAGGCAGGGCACGGATTTCCGGCAGCAGATCGAGGCCGGTCTGGCCGGGCATGTGATGGTCCAGGGCGACGGCATCGATACCGCCCTGCGCCAGCCGTGCCAGCCCCGCGGCGCCGTCGGGACAGATCTCGACCGCGTAGCCCCGGGCCTCCAGGGCGCGCCGGACCAAGCGACCGAGGCCTGGATCGTCGTCGATGTAGAGGATGCGTGCCGCCGCGGCGGTCCCGTCCCCGCTGACACGCCCGGTGCTCATGGGTTCTGGGGAACCTGCATGACCGAGAAGAACAATCCGAGCTGACGGATCGCGTTCGCGAAGCCGTCATAGCTGACCGGCTTGGTGATGTAGACGTTGGCCCCGAGATCGTAGCAGCGCTGGATCTCGCGGCTGTCATCCGTGGTGGTCAGCACAACCACCGGGGAGCGCCGCGTATGCGGGTTCGCCTTGACCTTCTCCAGGATGTCGAGGCCGGTCATGTCGGGCAGGTTGAGATCGAGCAGGATCAGCAGATGCCGCCGGGCACTCGCCTCGCCGGTGCCGTCCGCGCCGAACAGGTAGTCCAGCGCCGAGGTGCCGTTCCGGAACGGGACGATCTCGTTGTTGACGCCGGCGCGACGGATGTTGCGCTCGATGAGGCGCGCATGTCCCTCGTCATCCTCGATCATCACGATGCTGACAGGATGCACGGGCGGGCTCCACGCTCATTCGGCGGCGATGGGCGCCGGTTCGGGGTCTATCTGGACCGCTGTAGCCGGAGCGCGGGGCAAGGTCACGTCGAACGTCGTGCCGACGCCGAGTTCCGAACGGACCTCGATCCGGCCGCCGAACGAGCGCACCAGGGCTTTGACGTGGGCCAAGCCTATTCCATCGCCCGGGCGATCCTGCAGGCCGGAGCGTCGAAAGAGTTCGAAGACGCGGGCATGATCCCGTGCGGCGATCCCCCGGCCGTTATCGGCGACGGAGAAACAAACCCGACGGTCTCCGACGGCCGTGGCGGTCACGGTCACGCGTCCCGGCCGGCTGGGGTCGAGATACTTCACGGCGTTGTCCAGCAGGTTCCCGAAGACCTGCTCGACGGCCACGCGATCGGCAACGATCGTCGGCAGGTCGGGGGCGATCGTCACGGTGGCGCCCGTGGCCTCCGTCTGGTGCCTCTGGGCGTCCGCCACGTCGCGCAGCAGATTCGTCATGTCGAGGCGCTCGGGGGAAAATTGCCGCCGCCCTTCTCGGGAGAGCTTCAGGATGGCGGCGATCAGCCCTTCCATCCGGTTCACCGCCGCCTTGATGAAGCCGAGCGCCTCGGCGAGATCGCCGTCGAGCCGCTCCGCCTCCGGGTGCCCGCGAAGGGCCGCCTGGATCTCGGTCCGGGTCGCCTCCAGCTCGCTGGTGAAACCCAT
Source organism: Methylobacterium sp. 1973 (assembly GCF_040545035.1). NCBI lineage: Bacteria > Pseudomonadati > Pseudomonadota > Alphaproteobacteria > Hyphomicrobiales > Methylobacteriaceae > Methylobacterium > Methylobacterium sp. 1973. Next base: position 247,506 of record NZ_JBEPLA010000004.1, on the reverse strand, counting down.
GACGTTGACGAGCGGCGCGCGCAGGTCATGGCTCACGATATAGGCGTAGCGCTGGATCTCCTCGTTGGACTCGCGCAGATCGGCTTCGGCCTGTCTCTGTTCGGTGATGTCCGTATGGACGCCGACCCATTCCCGGATCGCGCCGCGTGCATCGAGCACCGGAATGGCGCGGATCGCGAAATGTCGCCATGATCCGTCGCGGGACCGGACCCGGTGTTCGTGGACGTAGGTTTGTCGCGCCCGGACGGTTGCGTTCCAGCTCTCGATGGAGGCCTGCACGTCGTCCGGATGCACCGCGTCGGCCCAGCCGTAGCCCTGGTACTCCGCCCGCGTCTGGCCGGTGATCGCGCTCCAGCCGGGCTGGTCGCCGAGCATCCGGCCTTCGGCATCGTTGGTCCACAGGACGCCACGCACGGCCTGCACCGCGGCTCGAAACCGTGCCTCGCTCGCCAGCAATTCGCGTTGCACACGCTGCTGGTCCAGGGACGAGGCGAGGATCGCCAGGAACAGGATGAGGAAGGTCGCGCCGGCGACGTAAAGCGCGAGATTCTGCTGGCCCTGCACGCTCGTCATCGCATGGGCGGCGTGGGGGCCGCCTTCATCGACGGTGATCGTCGCGGCGGCCATGCCGGTGTAGTGCATGCCGGCCACGGCAACCCCCATGACGCAGGCCGCGACAAGCTTCTGCCAGACGCCGTGCTGGTGAAACGAGAGCCACAAGGCCGCGGTGGCCGCGGTCACGGCGATCGCCACCGAGAGCGCGACCATGGGCCGATTGTAGGAAAGGTCGCCGGGGATCCGAAGCGCCGCCATGCCGGTGTAGTGCATGCCGGCGACCCCCAGACCCATCAGCACGCCCGCCACGAGGATGCTGCCGAGCCCCTCCCCGGTCCGCTCCACCCACAGAAAGCCGGCGCCGGTGGCCGCGACGGCGATCGCGAGGGACAGGAGGGTCAGGCCGATGTCGTAGGTGGTGGGCATGCCGGTTTCGAAGGCCAACATGCCGACGAAATGCATCGACCAGATGCCGCCGCCCATCGCGAGCGCAGCGCCGGTGATCCACGGCCAGCGGGGGCCCGCCGCGACGGGCCCTCGGATGCGACTGCCCAGATCCAGCGCTGTGTAGGACGCAAAGACGGAGAGGCCGATCGACAGGGCGACGAGCGCCGGATTGTAGCCTGTATGGACCATCGACTGGGATCGACGTGTGGAGCGCGCAGATCGGGATGTATCCTGAGCCCTGGAAGCGCGCCATCGGGAATCGAAGGCACCGTGGTCTCCCGCAGCCAGGATCGTGAGCGCGGGGCCGACCTGCCGGTCGGCTGCGGCTGGCGCGGCGTGGCGGAAGCCCGGGCCTTCCCGTCGCCGCGGCGATCGCGCATTGTCCCGCGCGGCGGCCTTCGGCCTGTCCCGACAGGTTGCGGCAAGCAGGAGGAGCGACGATCCATCGTGGCCCCCGCCCGAGCCGAAGATCCGCCGCCCTGACGCGGGTTCGCGGTGGAGGGGGGAGCCAAGATGCGGGCCCCATCCGGGCAAGCCGACGGCCGGGCCCCGACCGACCCTGGGCGCCGCCGCCGGCGCGCCCATAGACTGCGTAGAAAAATCCGCGTTCGCCAGACCGCGATGGCCTCATCGGTCGCGCGCGCGCGTTCTAGAGTTCCGTCGATCGCTCATCGCGAATGCAGGTTCATGAACGGACACGCTGCGGCACGACTTCCGGACGACCTGCGCGACGCCCTGGCGCGGACCCTTTACGATCACGACCGGCCGGCGGGCGAGGCGTGCGCGGGCTGGGAGGCCGCGGATTTCGAGATCCGTCACCCGGGTCTGCGCGAGCGCTATCGCCGCTCCGCCGACGCCCTTGCCGACGGCCCGCTCGCCGAATGGCTTCTGAGCCGCCTCGCCGACGAGGAGGAGTTGCGGGTGCTGCGTCGGCAGCGGATGTCGCCGGAGCGGGAGCGCGAGCTTCTGGAGGCCAACAACCGTCTTCTCGCGCGCGCTGAAACGGCCGAAGCGGCCCGGGAGGCGGCCGAGGGAGCGTTCGCCACGCTCCGCCGCGAGCGCGACGTCGCCCGGGAGGCGGAGGCGTTCTGGCAGCAATTCGCTTTCGATGCCGACGATCTCGCGACCCGCCGCCTCATCGAGCAGACGGATGCGCGCGCCGAGGCCGAGCGCCGGGCCATCGCGGAACGGTGCCGCAGGGAGCGCGCGGAGGCGGCGTTGCGCCTGTTCGCCGACCGCGCCGACGTGATGCCGAAGGAAGGCTGGGCCTCGGAACTGGCCCAAGCCAATCGCGACATACCGCTCTGGTGGTTTCACGCGGCGCGCGTCGCCCTGGACCCGCCGGATCTCTCCCGGCCAGCCGAAGACGGAGAGGGTTGAGACCCTCAGGCGGCGGCGGACTGCTTGGCGGACTGGTCTCGGAACAGCGCCGTGCAGCCGGAACCGCGGTGCATGCTCAGGATCGACGCGCGGTCGATCTCCGGGTGCGACTTGAGCACGTTCTGGACGCAGGCCAGGACACGCTCGTACTGCGCGGCATCGTAGTTCGGCTCGAGCGGACTGACCGCGATGTAGGTCTCCACGACGAGGACGCGCTCGGCGCGGTCTCGGGCGACGTCGACGGCGATCCAGGAGGATTTGATCAGGCTGGTGCTGGCGAGCATGGGCGTTCCTCGTGCAGCGTTGCGACTTTAATCCCGCGGCGGCGGGCCAATTTTGGCGAAATCATGGACCGCCCGGCCGCGAATGCCAAGGGGCGCTCCCACTTGGTCCGAGGCTGCAAGCTGTCTGTTGAGCGCCGCGGCTGGCCGGCTTACGCTTCGTCACGGGCCGCACAGGCCCGATCCACAATCGGCACTCGCATCCGGCGAATGGCATGTGGTATACAAATTCAAGGACTCGTCACCCAGGGTCCGAGTGACGGTGTCGCGACACGACGAGACCGCGCATTGGGAGGGATAGCAGACATGATCCGTTCGAGGATGAGAGGTCCCTGCCCCGGCGTCGCACGTTGCCCGTCACCGACCCGTGCAGGCAGCATGCCGGCATTCCGCGCGGCCTGAGCCGCCCTCCGACATTCCCGCATCCGACTCCAGCTCCGAGACCGATCATGACCAAGGCCCTCGAAGGCGTCCGCATCCTGGACTTCACCCACGTTCAATCCGGCCCGACCTGCACGCAGCTCCTGGCTTGGTTCGGTGCAGACGTCATCAAGGTGGAACGGCCGGGCGTCGGCGACGCCACGCGTCAGCAGCTTCAGGACATTCCTGACGTGGACAGCCTCTATTTCACGATGCTGAACCACAACAAGCGCTCGATCACGCTGGATTCGAAGAATCCGAAGGGCAAGGAGGTCCTCTGGCGCCTCATCAAGGAATGCGACGTCCTGGTCGAGAACTTCGCACCCGGCGCGCTCGCCCGCATGGGCCTCACCTGGGAGAAGATCCACGAGGCCAACCCGCGCATGATCCTGGCCTCCGTGAAGGGCTTCGGTCCCGGCCGCTACGAGGACTGCAAAGTCTACGAGAACGTCGCGCAATGCGCCGGCGGCTCGGCCTCGACCACGGGCTTCCGGGACGGTATCCCGATGGTGACGGGGGCGCAGATCGGTGATTCCGGAACGGGTCTGCACCTCGCGCTCGGCATCGTCACGGCGCTGTATCACCGGACCCAGAGCGGCCTCGGCCAGAAGGTCGACTGCGCGATGCAGGACGGCGTGCTCAACCTGTGCCGGGTGAAGCTGCGCGATCAGCAGAGGCTCGAGCACGGGCCGCTGAAGGAATACAGCCAGTTCGGTGAAGGCATCCCGTTCGGCGAGGCGACCCCGCGCGCCGGCAACGATTCCGGCGGCGGTCAGCCGGGCCGCATCCTGCGCTGCAAGGGCTGGGAGCAGGATCCGAACGCCTACATCTACGTGATCACCCAGGCCGCCGTGTGGGAGCCGATCTGCGACATCATCGGCGAGCCGAGCTGGAAGACCGACCCGAACTACGCCACGCCGAAGGCCCGACTGCCGCATCTCAACGAGATCTTCACGCGGATCGAGGCGTGGACGATGAAGGTGTCCAAGTTCGAGGTGATGGACACGCTGAACAAGTACGACATCCCCTGCGGCCCGATCCTGTCCATGAAGGAGATCGCCGAGGACGAGTCGCTGCGGAAGACCGGCACGATCGTCGAGGTCGACCATCCGACGCGCGGCAAGTACCTGACGGTGGGCAATCCCATCAAGCTGTCGGCGAGCCCGAGCGACGTGAAGCGCTCCCCGCTGCTCGGTGAGCATACCGAGGAGATCCTGCGCAGCGTGCTTGGCTATTCCGAGGCCGAGGTCGGTGAAATCTCCGAGTCCGGCGCGATCGGCGTCGTTCAGAAGATCGCCGCAGAGTGAGCGGCGTGCGGTGATCCCGGGCTTCGGCCTGGGTTCGCCGCCGTCGTGTCCGGGGCCGCACCGTCCCGGACTTCGGATGACGCCGTCCGACCAACGGGGCACGACCGTTCGCCGCCGCGCCCCGCGCTCCGACCGTCCCTTTCCCGGGCCGCCATGGGCCCGGTCGAAGCCCAGGAGATTGCATGCGCATCGCCTTCATCGGCCAACAGGATTTCGGCAAGGCGGTCCTGGAGGCGTTCCTCAAGCGAGGCGATGAGGTCGCCGCGGTGTTCTGCGCGCCCGAGAAGCCCGGCGCCAAGCCGGACGTCCTCAAGACCGCGGCGGTCGAGAAGGGGTTGACCGTCTTCCAGTTCCCCAGCCTGAAGAGTCCCGAGGCCGAGGCCGCGATGCGCGGGCTCGATGCCGACATCGGCATCATGGCCTACGTGCTGCAATTCGCGCCCCAGAGCTTCGTCAACATCCCGAAGCAGGGCACAATCCAGTATCATCCGAGCCTGCTGCCGCGGTATCGTGGCCCGTCCTCGATCAACTGGCCGATCGCCCGCGGCGAGCTGCAGACCGGCCTCACGATCTTCCGGCCCACCGACGGGCTCGATGAAGGGCCGGTGATCCTGCAGAAGACTTGCCCGATCGGCGCCGATGCGACGCTGGGCGACGTCTACTTCGACAACCTGTTCCCGATGGGCGTCGAGGCGATGCTCGAGGCGGCCGATCTCGTCGTTGCGGGAGAGCATGTCGAGATCGACCAGGATGAGGATGCCGCCAGCTACGAGGGCTGGTTCCGGGGGGCGGAGGCGGAGATCCACTGGTCCGCGCATGCCGAGCAGATCTACAACCTGATCCGCGCGGCCAATCCGGCGCCGGGCGCCTGGACGACGCTCGACGGCAAGAAGCTCCAGATCTTCGATTCGACCCTGCATCGGGTCCGTAAGCTCGCCGATGTCGTGGGCAAGCCCGGCGAGGTGATCGCCATCGACGACGCGGGGTTCAGCGTCTGCGCGCAGGGTGGCAGGATCGAGATCCGCAAGGTCAAGGCGGAGGGCGGCAAGAAGATCACGGCCGCCGCATTTGCCCAGGAGGTCGGGCTGGCGGTCGGGCAGGTGCTCGGGCGATAGGATGCCCGCGCCGGCGGTGGAGCGCATCCGACCTTAGACGGCGCGACGCCCGACCAATTCCGCGGGACGTCACGGCTACGCGGTCGTTGAGCCTGTGCTCCCCGCCGCATTCAGCCCATAGCCGCGAAAGCGCTCGACGGTGATGCCGATCTCTTCATCGGCTAAGATGATCGGCGTCCCGATCTGCCGGGCGACGGCATATTGCTGGCAGAGGGTCTCCAGCTCGACGGCGAGCCACAGGGCCTTCTCCAGATCGGCGCCGGCCGCGATCATGCCGTGGTTGGCGAGGAGGCAGACGTTGCGATCGGCCAGCGCCGTCAGGGCCAAGTCCGAGAGTTCAGCGGTGCCATAGGGCGCATACGGCGCGCAGCGCACGCTCGGGCCTCCGAAGGCGGCGATCATGTAATGGATCGCCGGTATCGCCTGACCGCAGATGGCGAAAGCGGTGCAGTAGACCGGATGTGCGTGGACCACCGCACCGAATTCCGGACGGGACACCAGGATGTCCCGATGGAAGCGCCATTCCGAAGAGGGCTTCTGATCCGGCGGGTGGGTTCCGTCGAATGCCATCGGGACCACATCGTCCGGTCCCGTCCTGTCGGTGGGCATGCCGGAGGGTGTGATCAGGAGCCCATCGCGGAACCGCACCGAGACGTTCCCCGACGTCCCGCGGTTCAGCCCCTGGGCGTCGAGCGCCCGTGCCGCCGCCACGACGCTCTCCCGCGCGATCCGCTCGTCCCTGTCCATACCCGATCTCCGGAAAGCCCGGTCCCCGGTATGCAGGAAGCCCGGCGCCGTAAAGACGGCGCCGGGCTCATTCTCGTCGGTTCGTGTCGCCTGGACCGCGCTACTGGGCCAGGGCCGGCGCGAGGCTCGCCTCGGGCTTCTTGGTATAGGCGGCCCGCATCGGCTTCAGGACGAAGAGCGCCAGCAGAGCCGCGACGATGTTGAGGGCCGCTGCCGCCAGGAAGACGGCATGCCAGCTCCCGGTCATGGTCGTGAGCACGCTGGTATAGGGGACGATCAGCGCCGCCGTGCCCTTGGCCGTATAGAGTAGACCGGCATTGGTGGCGGCGTATTTCGAGCCGAACGTGTCTCCGCAGGTCGCCGGGAACAGGGAGTAGATCTCACCCCAGGCAAAGAACACGAGACCGGTCAGAAGCACAAAGGCGATCGGGTTCTGGCCGAACTGGCTGAGCGCGTAGATGCCCAGGCCTTCGATCGCGAAGGACAGGAACATCGTGTTCTCGCGGCCGATATGGTCGGAGACCCAGCCGAAGAACGGACGCGTCACGCCGTTGAGCACCCGGTCGAGCGTGGCCGCGAAGGTCAGCGCCGGCAGCGTGATCCCGAGCAGCGAGACCGGAACGTCGGCGATCTTGAAGTCCTTGGCGATCGGGCCGAGCTGCGCGGTGGCCATCAGGCCGCCGGCCGCCATCATGACGAACATCGCGTACATGACCCAGAAGATCGGCGTGCGGACCATCTCGGAGGGCTTGTAGTCGCGCTTCGACTGGCTGACCCGGGCGATCTCCGGAACCTGCCCCTTCGCGGGCGACCGCAGGAACAGGGCGATGAGCATCACGATGACGCCCTGCCCGATACCGAAGTAGAAGAACGCCGCCTCGTAGCCCTGCGACTTGATCATGGCCTGGATCGGCACGACGGTCAGGGCCGAGCCCGCGCCGAAGCCCATGGCGGTGATGCCCGCGGCGAGGCCGCGGCGATCGGGAAACCACTTCAGCGAATTGCCGACGCAGGTTCCGTAGACCGCACCGGCGCCGGTGCCGCCGATCGCGGCCGCGATGTACAGCACGGTGAGCGAGTCGGCGTAGGAGTTGATCACCCAGGCGATGCCGCAGAGCAGGCCGCCGAACAGCGTGACGATCCGCGGGCCGTACTTGTCGACGAACCAGCCCTCGATCGGGACCAGCCACGTCTCGGTGACGACGAACAGCGTGAACGCCACCTGGATCGCCGCGCGATCCCAGCCGTGCCGCTCCTGCATCGGGTTCACGAAGAAGGTCCAACCGTACTGCATGTTGGCGATCATGCACATGCAGACGACGCCGAAGGCGAGTTGCAGCCATCGGCCACGCCCCGCCGGTTTGACGATCTCGGACATACCCATCCCTCCTTGGCAGTATTATTGTTGGGGTCTGTGCTCAGACCGGCTGTATGCCCTGCCGCGGCCCAGCTTGGCAGAACAAGATGACCAGGATTCTTCGAAAAATTCTTGGCCCGCAGGCAAATAAAGTCTCAAGTACTCGAGCATCCGCATTGGACTCAGCAGCGCGGGACTGATGGTCGACGGTATGCCAGCAGGATGGTGCTGGTATCCCTCCGGGCTGTCAATCGAACCGGCATAAAAATACACGTTTCGGTGCTGGGATTAAAACCGATCGGCCGAACGTGCGGTCAAAACTGGGGATGGGGAGCCGCGCCTGCACAACTTCCGCGAGGCGAAAAGTCGGCAAAGGTCACAGGTCTGTGGGGCCGCCCCGCAATTGACTAGGATCTGGCCAAGGTTTGGGTTAGTCCGCTTGGGAGCGCACGACAGAGAATGCGTGCGAGACATCATACGTGTGAGCTGACTGGACGAGGGATGTCGAATTCCGAACCGCTGAGCGTGAAGCCCATCGTCGCCAGCTCCAGTCTCCGGACCTTGGCCTACGAGGCGCTCAAGACAGCCATCACCAACATGGACATCTACGGACGTCCGGACGAGGTCCGCCTCGACGAGCGGAAGCTGTCGCAGGATCTCGGCGTCAGCCGGACGCCCGTGCGCGAGGCGCTGACGGTTCTGGAGCAGGAAGGCTTCGTCCGGTCCGAGGCGCGGCGCGGTGTCTTCGTGATCAAGAAGAACAAGCGCGAGATCGTCAGCATGATCCACGCCTGGACGGCGCTGGAAAGCATGGCGGCTCGCCTCGCCTGCACCCGCGCCACCGATGCCCAGCTTCGCGCCCTGCGGGAGTCCTTCCCGGAATTCTTCGAAGGACAGCCCTCAGAGCACATCGATGAGTACTCGGACGCGAACATCCGCTTCCATCAACGCATCATCGCTCTGGGACACTGTGATGCGATTGCCGATCTGACCAGCAATCTCCTGATGCATGTGCGGGGCATCCGCAGCACGGCGCTCCGGCAGGGCGACCGGGCCGAGCGTTCGATCCGGGAGCACGTCGCCATCATCTCGGCGCTGGAAGCCCGAGATGCCGACCTGGCAGAGCGTCTCGTGCGCGAGCATGGCCTCGGGCTGGCTCAGCACGTCGACACCTACGGCGACTACCTGGACTGATCGGCGTCGAGGCCGTCCCACAGGGTCCTTTTCCACCTACAAAGCCTCGCCGACCGCATCGGGAATTGTCGGCGAGGGCCGCACGGTCGTGCGCGTCGGCTGCGACAGCACCGACCGACCCGGTGCTCAGAACTCCGACCGAGCGCTGGTCACAAATTAAATCGCGCACAAACATTGCCGCACTGCAAAAATTTTGAAAGGCGCGCAGTCCCTCTGCGCCCCTCTCAACTGCGAGCGTGGCGCATGCGAGGTGTGGCTTCTGTGTGGAATGAGGGCGCATCTCCGTCCTCCATGCATAGGCCGCATGAACGGTATTCGTTATCTGGCATACCAGTTTGCGGGGCGGCATGACATCTCTCGCACCGCAACATATTGCGGTGCCCGGCCGCCCTGGAGAGTCCGATGATCGCCAGCTTCCTCGCCATCTTTGTCGCTTTCGCCGTTTGCCAGGCGCTGCTGACCGTGAAGTTCGCCGACTTTCTGAGCTCCGAGCGCACGTCCGGTCGTTCGACCGTCGCACCGACCGGCGACGTCGCCTCCGCCAAGCTGGCCTGACGCGATCCGTCGATGTTTCGGTGAGGGCGCCGAGCACGGTTAACGCTTTCCTCAAAACTTGCGCGTAGGGTAAATGGATCGTTGACCCTGCGGGCGAGGAGCGACCGCGTTGGCCCTCGGCGCCGCATCGCGATTCTCGGACGGCCCCTACGTCCTTCTGATTTCGGATCGCCCATCCGAGCAGAGAGCCCTTGAGCGCGCGATCGCGCTGGTGATGGATTGCCGGGCGCTCTCGCCGGGCGCGCCGATCCCGGCCGAGCGGCCCCACCTCGTAATTCTGGATCTTCCACCGGTCCAAGCCGCAACGTTGCGGACCACTCTCGACCGGTACAGGCCGTCACTCCCGCTCCTGGTTCTCGTACGCGGCGAGCCCATGGCGGGTGCGTCCAACCTCCGCCAGCTCCCCGCCGCGGCACCGCGCCAGATCGTCCTGGCGAATGTCTTCGCCATGATCGAAGAGGCGACGCGGTCGGCCGAGGCGCGTCGGCGACAGCTCGCGGAGCGCGTCACGGATGCCACCGCAATCGTCGCGGACCTGTTCGACAGCGCCGCCCTCGGCGCCCGACTCCGCCGTGCCGACGTGGAGCGGGGAACCGAGCTGGTCCTCGCTGCCGTTTCCGAGGTCGGCATCGGGGCGTGGCTCGCCGAAGTCTGGCGCCACGAGATCGGCGTCTATCAGCACACGCTCGGCGTAGCCGGACACGCTGCGACCTTCGGCGCGCAGATCGGCCTCAATCGGACCGACCTCGCGCGACTGGTTCGATCTGCGCTGCTGCACGACATCGGCAAGTCGCGCATTCCGGTCGAGATCCTCAACAAGCCGGGGCCGCTCAATCCTGAGGAGATGCGGCTCATGCAGCGCCATCCCGATATCGGCGCCGACCTGCTGGTCGCTCAGGGTGAGTTCGAGGCGGCAATCATCGATGTGGTCCGTCATCACCACGAGCGCCTGGACGGCAAAGGTTACCCCGACGGCCTGGCCGGCTCGGCCATTTCGGACCTCGTGCGCATCGTGACGATCTGCGACGTGTTCTCGGCCCTGACCGAGCGGCGCACGTATCGGCAATCGGCGACCCCCGCCGACGCCCTGGCGACGATGGTCGGCGGCACCGGTCATCTGGATCTGGATCTCCTCCGCGCCTTCGCACCCTCGATGCTGGCCGGCATGTCCCTGGCGGCGTGATCACGCCGGGTACGTGGCGCGCGTGCCACGCGCGAGTGCGGCATCGTGCGGGCGCGCCGCGTGCCGCGCTTTCGCCGCAACCGCCCTGGAGGGAGGCGGGTGTCTGTCACCGATCGCCGTCCGGACCGTGCCGAAATTCAAGTTCGCCCTCGCCGCCGCCCTTCTGATGAGCCTCACCGCATGCGGCGGCGTCTCCGTCATGCCGGATGCGTCCGTTGAGAATGCGACGCACACAGCCGTGCTCGACGAGGTCGCGGCCGCGGCCGCGATTTCGGCCTACCGGGTTCAGAACGGCCTGAGCCCCGTCGTGGTCGATCCGGTTCTCGTGAAGGCGGCGGCCTTCCAGGCCGGCAACAACGCGCGCCACGGCCAGCTCAGCCACGAGATCGGCGGCAGCTTCACGTCGCGCATGGCCTCCGTCGGTCTGGCGAAAGCCTGGGCGGCGGAGAATCTCAGTGCCGGCTCCGAGACACTTGAGCAGGTGCTCGCCCGCTGGAAGGCGAGCCCCGAGCACAACAAGAATATGCTGCTGCCGCAGATCCGCAGGATCGGGATCGCCCGCGTGGATGCGCCGACCACGCGCTACAAGCGGTTCTGGGCCCTTGTCATGGCAGGAACCTGACGCATCGGCTCTCAGGGGTCCGCCGGCGCCAGATCGACGATCCGGAGCTGGGCCCGCTCGGCCCCGCGCCAGCGGTCGCAGGACAGCGTTCCGGCTACGTGCAGTTCCCGACCGATCCCGTTCAGCAGCGCGAGGCCGAGGGGGCGCTCGGCGGCACGGAAGCAGATGGCGCCCACCGCCTGTCCGTCGCGGCTGCGCAGGCGAGCCCTGACATGGCTCGACCCGACCACGCCGGCATCGACCAGGCGATGGCGCCCGAGGGCGAAGATCGGCTCCGGCGCGCCCTGTCCGAACGGTCCGGCCTGCTGGAGCAGCCGGACCGTTTCCGCGGTAGCGCCCCCGGCGCTGAGTCCGCCGTCGATCAGCAGGGCGTCGGCCGCCCGCGCCACGGTCACGCTCGCCCCCAGCAGCATGACGAGATGCGCCTCGAAGCGGGGGATGTCGTCGGTCCGTACGGTGACGCCGGCCGCCATGGCGTGTCCGCCCCCCTTGAGGGCGATCCCGGCCTCGACGCAGGCGCGCACCGCAAGCCCGAGATCCGACCCCGGGATCGAGCGACCCGAGCCGGTGGCGCTGCCGTCGGGTCGGATCGCGAAGGCGAAGGCCGGGCGGTTGAACCGTTCCTTCAGGCGCGACGCGATGAGTCCGACGATGCCGGGATGCCACTCAGGACTGGCCGTGACCAGCACGGTGCGGGTTGGGTCGAGCGTCAGGGCACGGTCCATCTCGGCCTCGGCCTCGGAGACGGCCTGCGCCTCGATCGCCTGACGCTCGCGATTGAGGCGATCGAGGTCGGCGGCGATCCGGGCCGCTTCGTTCGGGTCCGCCGTCGTCAGAAGCCGGGCACCGAGGGCCGAATCGCCGATGCGGCCACCGGCATTGATGCGCGGCCCGAGGACGAAGCCGAGATGCCACGATTCCGGCGGTTCGCTCAGCGAGGCCGCGTCCAGCAGGGCCGCCAGGCCGATGCGGCCGCGATGGCGCATCACCGTCAGGCCCTGCGTCACGAAGGCCCGGTTGAGACCGGTGAGGGGCACGACGTCGGCCACGGTCGCCAGCGCTACGAGGTCGAGGGCATCGGTGAGCTGCGGTTCGGGGCGGTCCGGCCCGAAGAAGCCCTCCAGCCGCAGGGCACGGTTCAGTGCCACCAGGGTGAGGAACACGATCCCGGCGGCACAGAGATGGCCGAGGCCCGACAGGTCGTCGAGGCGGTTGGGATTGACCACGGCGCGGGCCGGCGGCAGCACCTCGGAGGCCGCATGATGGTCGAGGACGATCACGTCGAGGCCCGATTTCTCGGCTTCTTCCAAAGGCGCGTGGCCGCTCGTGCCGCAATCGACGCAGACCAGAAGCGTCGCGCCGTCCGCCGCCAATGCGGTGATCGCAGCGATGTTGGGGCCGTAGCCCTCGGTGATCCGATCGGGGATGTGGATCGGAGCCCTCAGGCCCACACCGCGCAGGTAGCCGGCGAGCAGGGCCGCGCTCGCGGCGCCGTCTACGTCGTAGTCGCCGAAGACCGCCACGGTCTCGCCGCGGCGCACGGCCCGGACGAGCCGGCGGACGGCGGCGTCCATATCGAGCAGCGTATTCGGGTCCGGCATCAGGTCGCGCAGACGCGGCGCAAGGTGGCGCGGCGCGGCCTCCGGACCGATCCCGCGCCCTGCCAGCACACGGGCGAGCAATTCCGGCAGGCCGTGGGCCTGAACCATCTTGGCGATGTGATTCTGGACTGCCGCGCCGCCACAGCGCTCCTGCCAGCGCCGGCCGGTGATGGAGGCGGCGACCCCCAGGAAGGGCGGCGGATCGACGGAGAGCGGGGCGGATGACACGGATGCCACCCTACACCGGGTGGGCCGTGGAATCTTGCGCACCGCCGCAACAGCGTCGGCGAACGCGCGCCGTCGCAACGAAAAAGGGCGGGCATCGCTGCCCGCCCCGGAAATCCGCCCGAGACCCGGGCCTCAGAGCGACTTCAGGATGCTGTCGACGACCTTCTTGGCATCGCCGAACAGCATCATGGTGTTGTCCCGGAAGAACACCTCGTTCTCGACGCCCGCATAGCCGGAACCCATGCCGCGCTTGATGAACAGCACGGTCTTGGCCTTCTCCACATCGAGGATCGGCATTCCGTAGATCGGCGAAGCCTTGTCGGTCTTGGCCGCCGGATTGGTGACGTCGTTGGCGCCGATCACGAAGGCGACGTCCGCCTGCGGGAACTCGCCGTTGATGTCCTCCAGCTCGAAGACCTCGTCGTAGGGCACGTTCGCCTCGGCGAGCAGCACGTTCATGTGGCCCGGCATGCGCCCCGCCACCGGGTGGATGGCGTACTTCACGTCGACGCCCTCCTTCTTGAGCATGTCGGCCATCTCGCGGAGCGAGTGCTGCGCCTGGGCGACCGCCATGCCGTAGCCCGGGACGATGATGACCCGCTCAGCATTCTTCATGATGTAGGCGGCGTCGTCGGCGGAGCCCTGCTTCACGGGGCGCGTCTCGACCTGGCCCGTGCCGGCCGCCGCGGTATCGCCGCCGAAGCCGCCCAGGATGACCGAGATGAACGACCGGTTCATCGCATGGCACATGATGTAGGACAGGATCGCACCCGAGGAGCCCACCAGCGAGCCGGTGATGATCAGCGCGAGGTTGCCCAGGGTGAAGCCGATGCCGGCTGCCGCCCAGCCCGAGTAGGAGTTCAGCATCGACACGACCACCGGCATGTCGGCGCCGCCGATCGGGATGATGATCAGGCCGCCGAGCACCAGCGCGGCGATGACGATCAGCCAGAAGATCGCCTTGGACTCGGTGCCGATGAACAGGGCGATGAGCAGGACGAGGCCGGCGGCCAGCAGCGCGTTGATGAGGTGACGCTGGGGCAGCATGATCGGCTTGCCGGACATGCGTCCGTCGAGCTTGGCGAAGGCGATCACCGAGCCGGTGAACGTGATGGCACCGATGGCGACGCCCAGGCCCATCTCGAACAGCGACTGCTTGTGGAAGTGGCCGTTCTCGATGATGCCGAAGGCCTGCGGCGCGTAGAGCGCGCCGGCCGCCACGAAGACCGCGGCGAGACCGACCAGCGAGTGGAAGGCGGCCACGAGCTGCGGCATCGCGGTCATCGGCACGCGCTTGGCGATCACCGCGCCGGCGCCGCCGCCGATGCCGAGGCCGAGGAGCACGAGGATCCAGGCGCCGAACCCGGCCGGCGGGTGGCCGACCAGCGTGGTGAGGATCGCGAGACCCATGCCGACCATGCCGTACAGGTTGCCCTGCCGGGAGGTGGTGGGGTGCGAGAGCCCCCGCAGCGCCATGATGAACAGGACGCCGGCGACGATATAGAGAAGGGAGGAGACGTTCTCAGACACCGGCTCAGCCCTTCTTCTTGTACATGCCGAGCATGCGCTGCGTGACGAGGAAGCCCCCGAAGATGTTCACGCTGGCGAGCACGATGCCGATGAAGCCGAAGAACCGGGCCAGTCCGGTGCCCTTTTCGATCAGGGGAACGCCGACCGCCAGGATCGCGCCGACGATGATCACCGACGAGATCGCGTTGGTGACCGACATGAGCGGCGTGTGGAGCGCCGGCGTCACCGACCAGACCACGTAGTAGCCGACGAAGATCGCCAGCACGAAGATCGCGAGCCGGAACACCGTGGGATCCACGGCGCCGCCGGTCGCGGCACTGAGCCCGTGGCCCATGCCGTCGGCGATGACCTGTGCCTGGTCGGCGGCGTTGCGGGCCACCGCGGCCGCCGCGCGCGCGGCGTCGGCCAGCACGCGGGCCTGATCGGCCGCCTGATCGGGAGGGACGATGACGGTTGCCATTCTGCTACTCCTCTCGGCCGGGCTTCACTGTGCGCCGGCCGGAGCGGCCGTGCCGGTCTCCGGCTTGGCGAGCCCCACGGACGCGGCTTCCGAGGTCGCTCCCTCGGTCTTGGGCTGGAAGGATGCGTGGACGACCGAACCGCCGCGGGTGAGGTTCGTGGCCTTCACCAGCTCGTCGTCCCAGTTGATGGCGAGCGCTTTCGAGTCCTTGTCGATCAGGGTCTCGACGAAGGCGTAGAGATTGCGCGCATAGAGGCTCGAGGCTGTCGCGGCGAGGCGCCCCGGAACGTTGACGTGGCCGACGATCTTCACACCGCGGTCGTTGGTGACGACCTCACCGGCCTTGGCGCCGGCGACGTTGCCGCCACGCTCCACCGCGAGATCCACCAGGACCGAACCCGGCTTCATCGAGGCCACCATCTCCTCGGACACCAGCTTGGGAGCCGGGCGTCCGGGGATCAGCGCCGTGGTGATGACGATGTCCTGCTTGGCGATGTGGCCCTTGACCAGCTCCGCCTGCTTCTTCTGGTATTCGGCCGACATCTCCTTGGCGTAGCCGCCCGCGGTCTCGGCCTGCTTGAACTCGTCGTCCTCGACGGCCACGAACTTGGCGCCGAGTGATTCGACCTGTTCCTTGGTGGCGGGCCGGACGTCGGTGGCCGTGACCACCGCGCCGAGGCGGCGGGCGGTCGCGATGGCCTGAAGACCGGCCACGCCGACGCCCATCACGAAGACGCGGGCGGCCGGCACCGTGCCGGCGGCGGTCATCATCATGGGCATCGCTCGCCCGTACTCGGCGGCACCATCGACGACCGCGCGGTAGCCGGCGAGGTTCGCCTGCGAGGACAGCACGTCCATCACCTGGGCCCGGGTGATGCGGGGCATCAGCTCCATGGCGAAACCGTCGACGCCGGCCTCGGCCATCGCCTTCAGGGCCGCCTCGTTGCCGTAGGGGTCCATGATCGCGATCACGGTCGCGCCGCGCTTCAGCTGCGGCAGCTCCTCGGCGCTCGGTCGGCGGACCTTGAGCACGAGATCGGCGTCACCGGCGGCGTCGGCCGCGCTGCCAGCGATGCTGGCGCCGGCCGCTTCGTACTCGCTGTCGAGGATGCCGGCTCTCTTGCCCGCACCGGACTGCACCACGACGTCGGCACCGAGCGAAATGAACTTCTTGACGGTCTCAGGAACAGCGGCGACGCGCGGCTCCGCGGAGTCCGTCTCGGACAGCACAGCAATGCGCATGCGAGGGTTCCCCTGGAAAAGCTCGGCCTTCGAATGCGCGAACCGGCGACGCTTTTCGAGAGGCGGATCTACGATACCGCGTTGGAAGCGGCCGGAATGTAACTTGTGCTCAATTTAATTGCCAACAATGCGTCAGCGGCCCGCTCGGCGAATGCGAGCGAGCACCTCGTCCGAGGCAACCAGCGAACCGGCCGCTCGGGCCTCGCCTCAGGCGAAAAACAGGTAGAGGACGAGGAGGATGCCCACGACCAGCGGCGCACGCCAGCCCACGGCCGGCGCCAGGGCACCGACGGCTCCTGCCGCTCCGGCCACGATCACGCCGACGATGGCCAGCAGCCACGCCTCGCGGATTCCGCCGATCGCAAGGGCCAAGACCCAGCAGATCACGACGCCGGTGGCAATTTCAACGAACCGGACGAACCCGCGATAGGTCTGTTCGTGAGTCCTCGCGTCCATCGCCGGGCTGTAGGTGTGCCCGGCCACCGTGTCACTCTCGGCCATCGTGCGCTCGTTTCCCTAAGACGCGACTTCTTGCGGTCAGGGTCGGATGTAGCTCAAGCGTTTATCTGCCGCAATCGGACGCACGCAAGTTGATCGCTCTCTCGGTGGATCTTCGATCCCGATCAGACCGGTTCCGGCAATCCCGCCTCGGCGAGGGCCCGGCCCTGGCGATCCGACAATTCGTCCAGCGAGAAATGCTCGATCTCGGCCTCGAACAACCGGTGGTAGTTGAGTTCCGACCTGAGGTGGAGAAACACCGCGCCGAGGCCGACGGCGGCGCGGTCCATGAAGACGAATTCCTGCGGAACGGTCACGGGTCCGCGCTCCTTCAGCGCCTGGTGGACCTGGAAGGCCTGCCGCCGGCCATATTCTCCGGGCTTCACCCCGTCCGCGACCGTGCGGGTACGATCCTCCAGCAGGGGGCCGTAGATGAACCGGGCCCAGATGTTCAGGATCTCGATCTTCTCCTTGTCGAGGTCCTTGAAGCCCCACACCTCGTAGGCGTGGACGATGCGGGCCTCGTCGTTCTCCAAGAGGCCGCGATACAGATCCACGACACCGCCCACGAATCGCGGATGGAAGATGCGGACGCAGCCGTAATCGAGCAGGTTGATGCCCGCGGCCTCGCCGCCTTCTGAAAAGACGGTGTAATTGCCGAGATGCGGATCGCCGTGGATCACGGCCGCGCGGCTGAACGGGTGCCACCACGCCTTGAACATCGCCTGGGCGATCCGGTTGCGCACCTCCACCGGCTCGTCGGCGAAGCCCAGGATCTTGTCTCCGTCGAGCCAGCCGAGCGTCAGGAGGCGCTTGGTGGACAGATCCGGAAAGACCCGGGGCACGCGCACCGCCGCGATGTCCTTCAGAACGGCCCCGTAGAGTGCCGCGTGCTTGGCTTCACGTTCGTAGTCGAGTTCCTCGCGGACCCGGGCGCCAATCTCCTTGGCGATCTCGCGGGTGTCGAGCCACGTGTTCATCCGGCGATGCAGCGCGAAGGCGACTTCCAGCTGCTTCAGGTCGGCCTCCACGGCCGATTGCATGTCCGGATACTGAAGCTTGCAGGCGAGCCGTTCACCATCCTGAGCGGTCGCACGGTGCACTTGGCCCAACGAGGCGGCGGCTGCGGGTTTGAGGTCGAAGCTGCCGAAGCGGCTCTGCCACCCGGCTCCGAGTTCCGATTGCATCCGGCGCCGGACGAAGGCCGCGCCCATCGGCGGCGCGTCAGCCTGGAGCTTCTGCAACTCGGTGGCGTATTCCGGGGGCAGGAGGTCGGGGACGGTGGCCAGCAACTGCGCCACCTTCATGATCGGACCTTTCAGCCCGCCCAGCGCCTGCGCGAGGGCGGCCGCATTGGTCGTGCCCTCCTTCCCGAACAGCCGTGCCATGGCCATGCGAGCGGCCACGCCGCCGACATTGGCGCCCACGCTGGCGTAGCGCCCGGCACGGGCGGAGAAGCGGTTGGCTTCGCGGTCGGTCTCGGCCATCTCTCGATCTGCTTGTCGTGTGATGGTCCGGAGATAAGCCGCGCCCCCGCGTGAACCAGGGGCGTGGGGCCCTGCGCCGCGGGGGTGGCACCCCGCGGCGTCGCGGTCAGGGCTGTCCTTCCATGCCTTCCAGTTCGGCGATCATCCCTTCGATCATGCCGAGCCCGATCTGCCAGAAGCCCGGATCCTTCGCGTCGAGCCCGAACGGCGCAAGCAACGTGCCGTAGGGCTTGGAGCCGCCAGCCGAGAGCAGCGCGAAGTAGCGCTCCACGAAGCCCTCCTCCGCCTGGGCGTAGACGCCATAGAGCGAGTTCACCAGGCAATCGCCGAACGCGTAGGCGTAGACGTAGAACGGCGAATGGATGAAGTGGGGGATATACGCCCAGAACGGCTCGTAGCCGGAATCCAGCGTGATGGCCGGACCGAGCGACTCGGCCTGCACGGACAGCCACAGGGCATTGATCTGATCGGTGGTCAGCTCGCCCTTCGCGCGGGCGAGATGCACCTTCCGCTCGAAAGAGTAGAAGGCGATCTGGCGCACCACCGTGTTGATCATGTCCTCGACCTTGGCGGCGAGCATGGCCCGGCGCTGGGTCGTGTCGGTGGTGGCGGCGAGGAGCCTGCGGAAGGTCAGCATCTCCCCGAACACGCTGGCGGTCTCCGCGAGCGTCAGGGGGGTCGGCGCCATCAGGGCGCCGTTCGGGCCGGCGAGAACCTGGTGGACGCCGTGGCCGAGCTCGTGCGCCAGCGTCATCACGTCCCGCGGCTTGCCCTGGTAGTTTACCAGGACATAGGGGTGAACCGACGGCACGGTCGGATGCGCGAAGGCGCCCGGCGCCTTGCCGGGACGGGTCGGCGCGTCGATCCAACGCTCATCGAAGAAGCGCTTCGCGATCCCCGCCATCTCCGGCGAGAAGGCATCGTAGGCGGAGAGAACCGTGTCGCGGGCCTCCGTCCAGGGGATCGTCCGCTGCTCGACCCGCGGGAGAGGCGCGTTCCGGTCCCAATAGGGCAGCGTCTCCTGCCCGAACCACTTCGCCTTCAGCTTGTAGTAGCGGTGTGAGAGCCGCGGATAGGCCGCCCGTACGGCGTCGACGAGGGCTTCCACCACCTCGGGCTCGACCCGGTTCGACAGGTGGCGCGCGTCCGCCACGTCCTTGAAGCCGCGCCAGCGGTCGGAGATCTCCTTGTCCTTCGCCAGCGTGTTGGTGATCAGCGTGAAGACGCGCAACTGCCCGCGCAGAACCTCACTGATCGCACCGGCCGCCTCCTTGCGGACGGCTCCGTCCGGATCCTGGAGCTTGTTGAGCGTCGGCTCCAGCGGCATCTCCTCGCCCTGCACGGTGAAGCGCAGCGAGGCGATCGTCTCGTTGAACAGACGGTCCCAGGCGGCGTTCGACGTGACCGACTTCTCGAGGAAGAGCTTCTCGGTCCGGTCGTCGAGCTGGTGCGGCTTCTCCTTGCGCAGGTCCTCGATCCACGGCGCGTAGTGGGCGAGCGGCCCCTCCGCCATCGCGGCATTCATCGCCGCGTCGTCGACGCGGTTCAGCTCCAGGGCGAAGAACAGGAGATCCGCTGAGGCGCTGGTCAGGCGCTCGCGCGTGTCGCCGTAGAACTTGGCCCGTGCCTCGTCGGTGGTATCGCCGGAATAGACGAGACCCGCGAAGGACATCAGCTTGCCCAGCAGGTCCTCGATCCCCTCGTAGGTGCGCACGGCCTCCGCCAGTCGGGCGGACGCCTCCGGTCCCGCGGCGAGCTCGGCTATGCGGCCGGCATAGAGTTCGGAGAACCGGCGGCACTCCTCCTCGGCCCGGGTCATGTCGCCGGAGAATTTGGGGTCATCGAGGCCGGAATAGAGGTCCGACAAATCCCATTCCGGAAGATGGCCGAGGTCGGCAGCCTTCGCGGCGGCGCGCGCGGCGCTCACGCCCTCCGGCAGGCGGACAGTCACCGGCGATGCGGCGTGGCTCGGCATCATGTCGTGCAATCCTCTCTAAGGGCAGCGGCCCCGTACCCTGATATCGAGCGTGCCGCCACGCGTTCAACGCGGCGTGTCGGTTCGAAGCCCCGCGCGATCGTCGACGACACGATGCAAACGTCGTTAAGCGCCACTTTACGTCTGTGGGTCACCCTACGGCTCGAAACGAAACAGTCGCCGAATCGGAGCCCGTGACGGGGTTGAGCCCATGTCGCGAGTCCGGCCTTCGCGCGCCGTTCAGGGAGCCGCCATGTCCGCCACCGTGCTCATTGTGGACGACGATCCGGTCCAGCGGCGTCTCGCCGAGGCGGCGGTGCGCCGCTTCGGCTTCGAGCCCCGGGTCGCCGAAACGGGCGCGGACGCACTGGCCCTGCTCCGGTCCGAAGGCGCGGACGTCGTGCTCCTCGACCTCGTCATGCCCGGTCTCGATGGGCTTGGCGTGCTGGCCGAGATGCGCAAGAGCGGCCTTGCCACCCCGGTGATCGTCCAGACCTCCAACGGCTCCATCGACACGGTGGTCGGCGCCATGCGGGCCGGCGCCGTGGACTTCGTGGTCAAGCCGGCGGGTGCCGAGCGGCTGCAGGTCTCGATCAAGAACGCCCTGCGGGTCGATACGCTGGAGGAGGAGGTGCGTCGCATGCGCCGCCGGGCCTCCGGGGCGCTGACCTTCAAGGATCTCACGTCCAAAAGCCCCGACATGGAGCGGCTGATCCGCCTCGCCGAGCGGGCGGCGAAATCGAATATCCCGGTCCTGATCGAGGGCGAGTCCGGCGTCGGCAAGGAGGTGCTGGCCCGGGCGATCCAGGGATCCGGCGACAGGCGCGGCAAGCCGTTCGTGACGGTCAATTGCGGGGCGATCCCCGAGAATCTCGTGGAATCCACGCTGTTCGGTCACGAGAAGGGCGCGTTCACCGGTGCGACCGAAAAGCATGCCGGCAAGTTCGTCGAGGCCTCGGGCGGTACGCTCTTCCTCGACGAGATCGGCGAGCTTCCCCTCGACGCGCAGGTCAAGCTGCTCCGGGCCCTGCAGGAGGGCGAGGTGGATCCCGTCGGCGGCAAACGCTCCGTGCGGGTGGACATCCGCCTCGTCTCCGCCACCAACCGATCGCTGCTCGACCTCGTCAAGCAGGGCAAGTTTCGCGAGGATCTCTATTATCGCCTGAACGTCTTCCCGATGACGCTGCCGCCGTTGCGGGCGCGCCGCGAGGACATACCCGACCTCGTTCGCTCGTTCTGCGCGCGGTTCTCGGCCGAGGAAGGCAAGCGCGTGCGGGCCATCACGCCGGAGGCGATGGCACTGCTGACGCGCTATCCCTGGCCGGGGAATGTCCGGCAACTGGAGAATGCCCTGTTCCGCGCTGTCGTGCTCGCGGACGGCGACGAGCTGACCGTGGCCGAATTCCCCCAGATCGCCGCGCAGGTGGAAGGCTTCGACGTCCGCATCCCGGCCCTGCCGGTTCAGACGCAGATGCCGGCCTACGCCCCCGAGCCCGTGCGCGAGATCGTCCGTGTGGAGGTGCGCGACCCTCACGCCATGTCCCTCGTGACCGAGGAGACCGGCGAGATGAAGCCGATGGACGTCCTGGAGGCGGAGATCATCCGCTTCGCGCTCCAGTTCTATCGGCAGCGGATGTCGGAGGTGTCGCGCCGCCTCGGCATCGGTCGCTCCACCCTCTACCGCAAGCTCAAGGATCTGGGCTTGGAGGACGACGCGAAGACCGAGGACGCGGCCTGATCGAGCGCCGCGTGCGCTAACGCACCGACCGCATTCGGTCGGCGCGGTGGTGCGGGAAATTCACCTGATGCTGCACGCAATCGACCGACGATTAGGTAGATCATAAGCTGAGCAGCATTAGAAATGACACATTCATCTGCGCGACAGAGGTTCTATTCGCGACGACTGCGGTTGCTGAAAGCCACGCTTGCGCGGATAATCACACTCTGAGCGTGCGGTCCTGCCGCCGCACCCCGGGAGATCACGATGCGCGTCCCGCGCTCCAGCCTCATGGCGCTGGCCGCCCTTCTCTGCGGTACGCTGGCCCCGGCCGCCTCGCTTCGTGCGGAGACCGTCTCGCTGGACCAGCCCACCGCCGATGTCCCGGCATCGCCAGCCACCGCGCCGCCTGCGCAGGCGGCTCCCTCGGCTCCGGCCACGACGGCTCTACCCGACTACAAGCCTGAGGCACCGGCGGCCGAGCCGGCACCGGCCCCCGCCGCCACGGCGCCGGTCGCCCCGACGGATCCGCTCGGTGCTGCGGTCTTCGCCCGCTTCGCGGATCCCGCCCCCCTTCTGCTCCGTCTGACCGGCAAGGATCGCGATGCGATCCGGAGCTTCTATGAAGCCCGCACCTACAAGCCCCTCTGGATCTCCGGCGGGGCGTGGACCGAGGCCGCAAAGGCGGTGTCGGCCCGGCTGGCGGCTGCCGCCGAGGACGGTCTCGACTCGCGTGCCTACACAGTCCCGTCGCTGCCCGATAAGCCGGACGAGAAGGCGCTCGCCGATGCCGATCTCCGCCTGTCCGCGGCGGCCGTGCTTTATGCCCGGGACGCCCGTGGCGGCCGCGTCAACCTGGCCTCGATCTCGCGGCTGATCACGCCGCATCTCGATCTTCCCGCTGGGGACGCGGTGCTGGCGAAGCTCGATGAAGCCGGCGCGAAGGCGGGCGAGGCGCTCCAGGGCTACAATCCGGCGACGCCCGGCTATCTCGCCCTCAAGGCGCGTCTCGCCGCCCTGCGCGGTCCCGTGGCGACCGCCGTGAAGCCGCTGCGTCTTCCGGCCGGGCCGGCCTTGCGCGTCGGCATGCGCGATGCCCGCGTGCCGCTGCTCCGGACGCATTTCAATCTCGAGAGCCGCCCGGCCGGAACGTTCGACAAGCCCCCCGGCGAGCCGGACGAGTACGATACCGTCGTCGCCGACGCGGTCGCGAAGTTCCAGCGCGGCCGCGGGCTGCCGGGCAACGGGGTCCTGAACGTCCAGACGGTCCTGGCCCTGGCCGATGCCGGTCGCGCCGCACGCCCGACGGGGGGCGAGGCCGAACTCATCGTCAACATGGAGCGGTGGCGGTGGCTTCCCGGCGATCTGGGATCCGACTACATCCTGGTCAACGTCCCGGAATACCGCCTGCGCGCCTACCGGGGCGGCGTCCTGCGCGATGAGGCGCGGGTCATCGTCGGCAAGCCGGAATCGCGGACGCCCCTGTTCTCGGGGCTGATGGAATACGCGGTCGTCAACCCGTCCTGGTACGTGCCGCCCTCGATCCTGAAGACGATGGCGCCGAAGCTCGCCGGCTACGGTGGCAAGACCTGGGGGGGCTACGAGGTCGTCCGCCGCGGGGGGCACATCTCGCTCCGCCAGCCCCCCGGCGAGCGCAATGCGCTCGGCTTCATCAAGTTCATGTTCCCGAACCAGCACGCGGTCTACCTGCACGATACGCCCAACCGCTCGCTGTTCTCAGCCTCGAAGCGGGATTTCAGCCACGGCTGCGTGCGCGTCGACGACCCGTTCCGCCTTGCCGACGCGGTGCTGCCGGACTGGTCTCAGGACAGGTTGAAGAAGCTGATCGGCAAGGGCGAGCGGACGATCCGGCTGCCGGAGAAGCTGCCGGTCCATCTCGCCTACTTCACCGCCTTCGTGGACGATGGCGGCACCTACCGTACCTTGCCGGACCTTTACGGCTACGACGCGCCGATGCGCGCGGCCCTCGGGCTGCCCGGCGGCGGCGGACCGGCGATCGCCCGGCTGCCGGACGAGCCGCCGCGGCGCAAGGCCGAGCCCGCCCCGAAGCCTACCGTGGCGCGGACGGTCCATCGCCGCGCGCCCGAGCGCCCGGTGGCCAATGCCGAGGCGTGGCCCGAAGGGCGCTACGAGGACGCGGACACGCGGCGCCGGTCCCTGCGCCGCGCCGCCCGGGCCGACAGCGCGCCGGAATACGGCGAGCCCGGGCTCTGGACGCCTGCGCCGCAGCAATCGGCGCCGCGCGGGTGGTGGTAGGCCACCCGCGGAACCCGCAACTTTCGCGTGCGCAGACGCACAGCCGGGCACGATTTCGCCACGGTCGAGCCTTAGCCGTTTCGACCGACAGCCCGGGCTGAGATGCGTCGGGCGAGGGTTCGGGAGAGGATCAGGACCGTCGTGCCCAGTCTCCCGCGTCCCCTCCGTCATCTCGCCCTCGGCTTGTCCGGCCTCGTGCTCGGAGTGCTGGTCGGGACGGCCGAAACCGAGGACGCGGTGGCCAACGGCGACACCCGCTCGCTGACCATCTACCACACGCACACGCAGGAAAGCGCGACCATCACGTTCAAGCGCGATGGCCGCTACGACCGCGCGGCCCTCGATCAGCTGAACTGGCTGCTCCGCGACTGGCGGATCAACGAGCCCACCAAGATGGATCCGCGGCTGTTCGATACGGTCTGGGAGGCCTATCGCCAGGTCGGCTCGTCGCAACCGATCCACATCGTCTCGGCCTATCGGTCTCCCGGCACCAACGCGATGCTTCGCCGCCGCTCCAAGATGGTGGCCGAGTACAGCCAGCACATGCTCGGCAAGGCGATGGACTTCTTCGTGCCGGACGTCTCGATCGACCGGATCCGCGAGGTCGGGCTCCAGATGCAACGGGGTGGCGTCGGCTGGTATCCGCATGCCGGAACGCCCTTCGTGCATCTCGATGTCGGTTCCGTGCGGATGTGGCCGCGGATGACCCACGATCAGCTCGCCCGGCTCTTCCCCGACGGCAAGACCGTGCTGCTCCCGAGCGACAATCGACCCTTCCCGCGCTATGAGGAGGCCAAGGCCGAGATCCTGGCCCGCGGCGGTACCGTCGCGGGGATCACGACCCAGATGGCCGGCGGCGAGGAAGAAGACGGTCCCGGCCTGTTCGGCTTCCTGGCGAGTCTGTTCGGCGGCGGTCGATCCAGCCCCGAGCCCGCTCCGGCACCGCCGCCGGTGGCGGTCGAGAAGAAGGGACGGCGCGCCCCCGTCGTCGCCGTGGCGAGCGCCGATCCGCAGGATCCGGTGGGCGCACGGACGGCCCTCGCCTATGCGGCCCCCGCCACCGACGACGCGCTGCGCGGTTCGCTGGCGGCGCGGGCTCAGGCGAAGAGCGCGGAGATCAAGCCGTCCGATGCCAAGTCGCTTCTGACGGCCGATCAAACCGCGCCCGCCGACGACGCCATGCCGGCGGTCACGACGCCGCTGCCGCCGCGGCGTCCCTCGGACCTCGCAGCCGCGGTCGCGAGCCTGAACATGCCGCTTCCGCCACCGCGCCCGGTGCAATTCGCCGCGCTCGAACGGGGGATGGCCAATCTTCCGTCCGCGAGCGAGATTCGCGCCCTCGGCAAGCCCACGGCGCCGGACCCGGTTCGTCCGCGTTCGCTCGTGGCTCCGGACGCGGACGCCAAGGCCCAGCTGCGCGCCCTGTTCGATTCCGTGTCGGCCGGTCCCGTTGCGACGCCGGCGAGCCGCGCTGTCCCCGTGCATGTGGCTGCCACGCGTCTCCGCAGTGCAGCGCCCGACTCGGTCGTCGCTGCGGTTCCGGACCGCGTCACGACGCGGTTCAGCACGCGCAGTCCGGGCGATGACCTGACAACCCGGTTTACCGGCTCCGCCGCGCGCGCCTTGCCCGGAGCACGCTGATCGAGGCGTCGGTCTGACGGGGAGGTGCGCTTCGCCTGCCCGTCCGCGTCGGACGGCTCGTGCAGGGCGGCCAGCGCACCCGTTCGATTCAGCGCAGAGGCTTGGACAGGTTGACCGCCAAGGCGCCGACCAGCGTTGCCGCGTAGCTGTCGTCCTGCGTCCCGGCGATGCGTTCGGCTTCGCCACCGCTGTTGGCCGCGACCGACATCATCAGCATCACGGCGGTCACCAAGCCGCCCAGACCGCCGACCAGGGCGAGATACGCACGGACGGCCGCGCGCGGCACTGACGCGGCCGCATCGGTCCCGGTGAGGCACAGCGGCGATGGGCTGTGAGACATCTTGACGGCCGATTCTGACGGGCGACGTTGACCCGACGCAGGCCGAATAGGCGCACGCCAGACCGCCTCGTTCAACGAAAGAACGCCTCACAAAGAGTCGAGTTCAACCGAAAGGCGAGGTTTTTCCACTGGTCTTCATTCGGATGGTTGATCGCCGTCCGGAGGCCGCCGCGCAGCGGCCTCCGGCGCGCGTTCAGCCTTCCTTGCCCGAGACCTTGCCCAGCGCCGCCTGGGCGGCCGCGAGCCGGGCGATCGGCACCCGATAGGGCGAGCAGGACACGTAATCGAGGCCGACCTCCTGGCAGAAGCCGATCGAGGCCGGATCGCCGCCGTGCTCGCCGCAGATGCCGAGCTTGATGTTCGGCCGGGTCTTGCGGCCGCGCTCGACGCCGATGCGCACCAGTTCGCCCACGCCTTCCTGGTCGATGGTGATGAACGGATCGGCCGGCAGGATGCCCTTCTGGGTGTACGGGCCCAGGAAGGTTGCCGCGTCGTCGCGGGAGATGCCCAAGGCCGTCTGCGTCAGGTCGTTCGTCCCGAAGGAGAAGAACTCGGCCGTCTCGGCGATCTCGCCGGCCTTGAGCGCTGCGCGCGGCAGCTCGATCATCGTGCCGACCTGATAGTCGAGGGTCGCGCCCTTCTCCTCGGCGACAGCCTTCGCCATCGCGTCGATGCGCGCCTTCACGATGTCGAACTCGGCGCGCGTGAACACCAGCGGCACCATCACCTCGGGCGTGACCGGGCTACCGGTATCGGCGGCGGCCTGGACGGCCGCCTCGAAGATCGCCCGGGCCTGCATCTCGGCGATCTCCGGGAAGGCGATGGCGAGCCGGCAGCCGCGGAAGCCGAGCATCGGGTTGTGCTCGGACAGCTCCCGCATCCGGTGCCGGATCTTCTCCTCGGCGACCCCGGTCGCCTTCACGACCTCGGCGACCTCGGCATCGGTATGCGGCAGGAACTCGTGGAGCGGCGGGTCGAGCAGACGGATCGTGACCGGCAGCCCGGACATGATCGTGAACAGCTCGAGGAAGTCCTGGCGCTGATAGGGCAGGATCTTCGCGAGTGCCGCACGGCGGCCCTCGGCGTCGTCTGCCAGGATCATTTCGCGCACCGCGATGATGCGGTCGCCCTCGAAGAACATGTGCTCCGTACGGCAGAGGCCGATGCCCTCCGCGCCGAAGTTGCGCGCCGTGCGGGCATCCGTCGGCGTATCGGCGTTCGCCCGCACCTTCATGCCGCGGAAGGCGTCGGCCCATTCCATCAGGGTGGCGAAGTCACCCGACAGCTCGGGCTCCAGCATCTTCACCTCGCCCTGGATCACCTGTCCGGTGGACCCGTCGATGGTGATCTTGTCGCCGGCCTTGAGCGTGTTGCCGCCGACCGTCAGGGTCTGCGCCTTGTAGTCGATCCGGATGGAGCCGACGCCGGAGACGCAGGGCTTGCCCATGCCGCGGGCGACCACGGCCGCGTGGCTCGTCATGCCGCCCCGGGTGGTCAGGATGCCCTCGGCGGCGTGCATGCCGTGGATGTCCTCGGGCGAGGTTTCGATCCGCACCAGGATGCACTTGCGCTCGGCCTTGCGGTGCGCCTCCGCGTCCTCGGAGCTGAACACGATCTCGCCGGTCGCCGCGCCGGGCGAGGCCGGCAGGCCCGAGGCGATGACCTTGCGGTCCGCCTTCGGGTCGATGGTCGGATGCAGGAGCTGGTCGAGCGCCCCGGGCTCGACCCGGCCGATCGCCTCTTCACGGGAGATCAGCCCCTCGCCCGCCAGATCCACGGCAATGCGCAGGGCGGCCTTGGCCGTGCGCTTGCCGTTGCGGGTCTGGAGCATCCAGAGCTTCCCCTTCTCGATGGTGAATTCCATGTCCTGCATGTCGCGGTAGTGCGACTCCAGGATCCCGTAGATCCGGGTCAGTTCCGCGAAGCTCTCGGGCATGGCCTTCTCCATGGAAGGCTTGTCGCTCTCGGCCTCGATCCGGGCTTTCTCGGTGATGTTCTGCGGCGTGCGGATACCCGCGACCACGTCCTCGCCCTGCGCGTTGATCAGGAACTCGCCGTAG
The DNA here is from genome assembly GCF_040545035.1 of Methylobacterium sp. 1973. Lineage (NCBI taxonomy): Bacteria > Pseudomonadati > Pseudomonadota > Alphaproteobacteria > Hyphomicrobiales > Methylobacteriaceae > Methylobacterium > Methylobacterium sp. 1973. The sequence goes on along the minus strand of NZ_JBEPLA010000004.1, from coordinate 219,287 downwards.
AGCGCCTTCTCGCCGGTGGACGGATTGCGGGTGAATGCGACGCCGGTGGCCGACGTGTCGCCCATGTTGCCGAACACCATGGCCTGCACATTGACGGCCGTGCCCCAGCTCTCCGGAATGTTGTTCAGCTCCCGGTACTTCTTGGCCCGGGGAATCATCCAGGAATTGAATACGGCGCTGATCGCGCCCCAGAGCTGGTCGTCCGCGACCTGCGGGAAGTCGGATCCGTGCTCGTCGCGCACGATCTTCTTGTAGGTCTGGATGAGCGTCTTCCAGTCCGCGGCGCTGAGCTCGGTGTCCAGCTCGAAGCCCTTGGCTTCCTTGTACTGCTCCAGCGCCTCCTCGAAGGCGTGGTGCTCAACGCCCAGCACCACGTTCGAATACATGGTGATGAAGCGACGGTAGGAATCGAAGGCGAAGCGCTCGTCTTCGGCCTCCTTGGCCAGCGCCAGCACGGTCTCATCGTTGAGCCCGAGGTTCAGGACCGTGTCCATCATGCCGGGCATCGACGCCCGGGCGCCCGAGCGGACCGAGACGAGGAGGGGATTCGTGGCATCGCCGAACTTGCGGCCGGTGAGCGTGCCGATCTGGGCGAGCGCAGCGGCGATCTGATCCTTCAACTCCGGCGGGTAGGACTTCCCGTGATCGTAGTAGTAGGTGCAGACTTCGGTGGTGATGGTGAAGCCGGGCGGAACCGGCAGGCCGAGATTGCACATCTCGGCGAGGTTGGCGCCCTTGCCACCGAGCAGGTCGCGCATCTGCGACTTGCCCTCCGCCTTGCCGTCGCCGAAGGCGTAGACCCACTTCGCGCTTCCGGTCGCCATGTCGATCCCGTCCGTATCTGGTGCCCGGCGCTGGCCGAGCTGATGGGCGGGGTTGGACCATCCCGCAGCGCAACGCAAGATGAACGCGCGATGGCCCTGTGCGTGCGTGGATGACGGGTTCGACGGTCTGTCAGGCCCCCCGCGTCGCGGTGCGGGCGCTGCCCCTCAATGGAGGATTCCGAGCCCGATCACGCCGACGATGATCAGGTAGATCGCGACGATGTAGTTGAGCAGCCGCGGCATCACCAGGATCAGGATCCCGGCAAGGATCGCGATGAGCGGTTGGAGGTTCGAGATGGTGATGGTCACGGGCGCCTCCTGAGGCCGAGCTTGGCCGCCGGTATCGACGCCTTTACCCAACAGAGGTTCCCCGGAGCTTGAGCGGAGCGGCCGGACGGTCCGGCCGCTCCGGTCCGATCACGGCTTCGGCGTCTCGGTGCCGGGGATCGGGTCCTTCGCCTCGCCCGTGGGCAGGTTCGCCGAAATCGTCGGGTGCGACAGTTCCGGATAGGGCTCGATCACGTTGGCGCCGTTGAGCGGCTTGTTGGCGCCGTTGTGACAGGTGGCGCAGTTGATCTTCGGCACGTCGCCCAGAACGCCGAGGCGATTCCGCGGGAAGACCGAGGTCAGCGGCGTCATGTAGTCCTGGTTCAGATCGCGGACCATGCGGATGCCGTACCAGGCATGGACGCGGTTCGGCGTGCTCGTATCCCACTGCGCCACCGAGCGGGTGTTGTGGCAGAAGGTGCAGTTCACGCCCAGTGACTGCGACATGCTGATCATGATTGCGAAGGTCTTCTCCGCGTCCTGGATCGGCTTGCCCTTCGTCTCAGGCAGCGCCGTGGTGGCGTTGACCCGCACCGCATCCTCGGGCGTGTCCTTGTGCTGGTAGAAGGCCTGATAGACGTCGTAGGGCAGCGACGTGTTGCCGACCTCCGCGGACGCGAGATTCTGGCTGTTGTTGCGCGGGATGAAACGCCCCGCCCCCTGAACCGGGTGGTCGAACCAGATATTCGCCGGCACCGGATTGCCGCGGTGACACGTGTAGCAGGTCACACCCGCCTCGTGGACGTGCTTCTCCTTCCAGGTGGAATTGATGTACTGGGTCATCTGAAGCATGCGCCGGGCGACGCGCTTCTGGTAGAGCTCGTCCGAAGCCATGTTCTCGGTGCTGTGGCAGTACGTGCAGCCCTGCTGGGGTGCGACCCACTCGGTGATCGACACCATCAAGCGGTTGAACTGCTCAGCCGAGAGATCTCCCAGAACTTGCACATTCTGGTAGACCGCCGAAGCCTTGTCGCCCCCTGCCTCAGCCGGGTCGGCCGGGGCCGGCGCGACGTTGGTCGCCGACAGCGCCGCGTTCCCGGCCCGGGTGCGGATCAGGTCCATGCCCGTTCCGCGAAAGCCGGTCTGCTTGTTCGCCATCGGCGGATGGGTCCAGCCCGCGCCGCCGAACATCGCGATGGTGAGGAACAGGGCCAGAGCCCCGCCGATGACCGCCAGAATCGTCTTCATGACGGCCTCCTCACGGCTTCATGCCGGGTGCGAGATGAGCGGGATCCACGATCGGGCCGTAGACCTGCGGATAGGAGGGCGCGACGCCGTGCTTGACCGCCCAGAGGTACCAGTTGTCCACCACGGTCCCGGTGAGCAGGATGCCGATGCCGCCCGTGAGCGTTGTCAGGACCGCGAACCACCAGGCCCAGCGGTGGATCGACTCCATCGTGGCGTTGAAGCCCATGGTCCAGCGCCAGAACAGGGCTGCGCGTTCGGTGGCCGTGCCGCGGTCGACGATCTGATCGATCTCACGTTCGGCGCCGTAGCGCGAGCAGGCCAGGATCGTGCCGCCATGCATCGCGAACAGCAGCGTCGATCCGTAGAGGAACGTGATCGAGAGCATGTGGAACGGGTTGTAGAACAGGTTCCCGTAGCGGAGCGAGAAGGCCGCGGTCCAATCGAGGTGGGGGAAGATGCCGAAGGGCACGGCTTCCGACCACGATCCCATCAGCACCGGCCGGATGAAGCCGAGGACGAGGTAGAGCCAGATCGCCGACGCGAAGGCCCACGGCACGTGGGTGCCGAGCCCGAGCGCCCGCGCCCGCCGATAGAGGTGGACCCACCAGAGGAGGATCGAGGCCGTCAGGAAGAAGCCGGCGATCAGCCACCAGCCACCCTCGTTGAGGGGTGGAAGGACCTTCAGCCCGTACTTCGGGAGCGGCGGTTCCAGGGCGAGCCACGGCAATTGCCGGACGAACTGGACCGGATCCCAATTCACCGAGGCCCACATGTTGAGCCCGATGATCTCGAAGGCGATCAAGCCGCAGACGATCGAGAGCGCCGCGATATAGCCGATATAGATCGGACCGACTTGGCTGTTGCCGATGAGCCCGAACAGGTAGCTGTTGAACGGCTTGCCGATCCGGTCATCGACCGCCACCGGAACGCCGTGCTCCGGTACCAGCGGGCGCACCTGAACCTGCGTGAAGATGTTCTGGTAATAGGCCATGGCCTGCCCTCCCCCGGAGTGCCGCGCGCTCGACGGCGGCGACCCGCGTTATGTCCTTCGTTCCGATCGCGTCCGGCTTGTCATCGCCACACCGGCAGATTGAGCCACCAGCCCCACCATTGCGGCCAACCCTGCGTCCAGAACGGCCCGCTGATCACGATGCAGACCGCACTCCAGAACCCCGCCGACAGGGCCAGGAACAGGCCGAGGCGGTGAACGCCGAGCGTGCCGATCGAGTAGCCGATCGTGTCGCGGAAGAAGGTGTCCTCGTGCTCCGGCGTCTTCACGACCTCGCCCTTCTTCGGGTTGGTCGCCGACAGGATCAGGCCGCCGTGCATCGCCAGGGCGAGCGTCGTGGTGAAGAAGAACGTCACGGCCAGCATGTGCGCTGGATTGTAGTGGAAGTGCAGATACTGATAGCCGGTGTTGGAAACCCAATCGAGGTGACTGAGGATACCGTAGGGAAAGCCGTATCCCCAGGCGCCCATCAGGAACGGCCGGACCACCACCAGCGTGAAATACGCGAAGATCGCCATCCCGAAGGCCGCGGGCACGTGGTAGCCGATACCGAGCTTGCGGCAGATCTCGACCTCGCGCAGCGCCCAGGACACGAAGGACCCGAGCGCGCAGAACGTGATGATCTGCCAGAGACCGCCCTCCTTCAGCGGGGCGAGCCGCAGGCCGTAGCTGATATCCGGCGGCGCGATGTTGATCTGCCAGACGTTCCAGGTCGGCCCGATCGCCGCGCCGTAGATGACGAGGGCGGTGCCCAGCACCGTGAAGAACAAACCGACGACCCCGAAGAAGCCGACGAAGAACGGCCCGACCCAGAAGTCGAACAGGTCGCCGCCGAGCAAGGTGCCGCCGCGGACCCTGTATTTGCGCTCGAAGCTCAGCATCGCCATGGCGGCTGCTCCTCAGTCAGGCCGGAGAAAGGGAAGGTTTGGGGTGACCGCGGCCCTCGCGCGCCGCGGTCCGGACCGGCGGTCAGGCCGGCATCTGCGGCAGCGCGAGCGTGATGGTGTTCTCGGCCGCCTTGTTGTTTCTCGGACCGTCAAGCCAGTTGAACCGGTCGGTCGAGAGCAGGATGAAGTGGATCAGCAGCGCCAGGATGAAGAGGAAGGTGAACAGAGCCACCAGCGTGCGCCGCGGATCGAAGAGCAACCAAACCTTGTGCATTCGATCCTCCTCAGCCGATCATCGTGACGAGGGCGTGGGCCGCATCGCGGACGCCGTCGAGAGAGGCGTAGCCCTGCGGTCCGGGAAGCCAGGGGCGCCACAACCAGACGAGGATGTGAGCGACCACGGCAATCGCCGTGAAGATGAGGAAGCTCGTCAGGAAGATCGCATGGAACTCCTTGGCTTCCGGTTCCGTCAGCCCGGACAGGCTGCTCGGTCTTTCTGTTGTGACGGGTCCACTCGCCATCGTTCAGACCTCCGTGTGTTGGCCGCGCCTCTGACGAGGCGCGACGGGTTCAGCCACGATGCCTTGCAGCGGTCGCGGCTCGACTTCCCCCGCGTGACCGGACGGAAGTGTCTCGCTCAAGGGCGTGTCAGCCCATGAAGGCGAAGGGGATCGCCTGAACCGCCATGGCGCGGGCCTCGCCGAAGACCGAGCGCCGCGCCGGTGCCAGGCCAGGACGGGCCGCCTCGCGCGCCGGCCGGAACCGGTTCAGCGCGGCCGCGGCGAGGAAGAACGGGTAGGTCGCCGTCAGGATCAGCCGGAACTGAATGGCTTCCTGATGCTGGCGGCCGGTCGGGACCATCGTTCTCATCGTCAGGTCTCCTCTGGGTGAAACGGAAAGGCGGCTCACGCGGGGATCCCCCCGGCGAGATCGGCCCGGGCCCGCGCCACATGGGCGGGCGCCACGGCGGCGGATTCTGTGTCGCGTGCGGCGCGCTCGGCGGCGTCGCGCAGGCGCTTGGCGGCGGAGATCCGCGCCAGGACCGGCTGGGCCTCTACGAGGCTGTCGAGGGCCTGACGGGCGGCCTCGTCCCAGGGCAGCTCGCGGTGGAGGCGGGCCGGTGTGGCCTCGACCTTGTCCATGTCGCGGGCGAGCGGCAGGATGTGGAAGAGGGTGTCGAACAGGGCGTTGCAGACTTCCTGGACCAGGTAGGTGGCGCCCGCGTAGCCCATGAACGGCGTCCCGGTATGCCGCCGGATGATGGCGCCGGGGAACGAGGCCGGAACATAGGTCGCCCGGGCGCCGCACTCCGCGAGGTACATCCGCTCGTTGAACGACCCGAAGAGAACCAGGGGCGGCTTGGCCGCGATGGCGGCCCGCACGGCGTCGTTGTCGGGCTTCAGCCCGGCGGAGCGGCCGAAGGCGAAATGGCAGGGCAGGCCCATCTCGTCCTCGAGGAAATGGCGCACGCCCCGGGCGTAGGTCTCGGTGGCGACGATGCCGAAGCTCGCGGTACCGAAGAAATCCTGGGTCACCGACCGCCAGAGATCCCAGACCGGCTTGATGGTCGTATGCCGCTCCCGCTCGATGAACGGCTCCGGGTCGAGGCCCAGAATGGCACCCAGCGAGCGCAGGAACTTCGTCGTCGAGAGGATGCCGATCGGCGCCTGCAGGTAGGGCCGCTCCAAGTCTTCGCAGAGCAGGCGGCCGAATTCCCGGTACAGACAGATGTTGGCGTCGGCGTTGACCAGCTTGGGCACGTCCGCGAGGTGCGAGCCCAGCGGGAAGGTCAGGTTCACCTCGGCGCCGATCCCCTCCACCAGCCGCCGGATCTCGGCGAGGTCGGAGGGCATGTTGAAGGTGCCGTAGGCCGGACCGATGAGGTTGACCCGCGGCCGCTCGCCGGGCTTGCGCTCCGGCCGGGCCGGGATGCCCTTCTTGGCGAACTTCTTCGCCCCGTATTCCTGCCACAGCCAGCGCATCGCCCGGTCGGCGGCCTGCCACTGGTCCTCGTCGATGGTCCGGGGCAGGAAGCGCTGGAGGCCGGTGCCCTCGGGGGTGACGCCGCCGCCGATCATCTCGGCGATGGAGCCGGTGACGACCACGCTGGGCTGGCCGGGATCGAGGGTCGCGTGGGCGCGCTTCATGGCGCCCTCGGTGCCGTGCCGTCCGAGCTCTTCCTCGGCGAGGCCCGTGACCACGATCGGCAATTCATGGGGTGGCAGCGCATCGGTGTAGTGCAGCACCGACGTCACCGGCAGGTTCTCGCAGCCCACGGGGCCGTCGATGACGACCTGCAGGCCCTTGATCGCCGTGAAGACGTAGACCGCGCCCCAGTATCCGCCGGCCCTGTCGTGATCGAGGATCAGCATTATGCCATCTCCCCGATCGGCTTCTTCGGGCCCTCGATCTTCGGGCCCTGCCGCCGCTGCGGCACCTCCTGCCAGACCCCCGCGGCGTAGCCGGTGCCGACGCCCTCGAAGAAGTCGCGCATGGCATCGAACCGCGCCTTGTTGCCGAGCGCGGCGTTGATCACCGTGGCGAGCGACCCGGCGCCGGCCGCGCCCATCAGCGGGCGGGCCGAGATCAGGTTGGTGAAGTAGAGGGCGGGCGTGCCGCGCTCCTTGGCCCGCTGCACCACCGGCGTCGTGCCGATGGCGAGGTCGGGCTTGAGCGAATCCAGGGCGTAGAGATCGTCCTCCAGGGAGGCGCGGTACTGAACCTGCGTGCCCCGCGCTTCCAGCCATGCGCGGTCGGACTCGGACCAGGGCGTGCGCGGGCAGGCGGTGCCGACATAGGGGACCTCGGCGCCGCTCTCGACCAGCAGCCGGGCCACCAGCAGCTCCGAGCCCTCGTAGCCCGAGAGGGTGATCCGGCCCTTGATCGGCATGGCGGCGAGCGCCCCGCGGATGCCGGGCAGGATCCGGTTCTTGGCCGCCTCGACGGTGGCGCGGGGCACCGCGCAGGCCTCGCCGATCCGGTCGAGCCAGTCGGCGGTTCCGTCGACGCCCACCGGGGCCGAACCGACGATCGGGCGGCCCGCCGCCTCGAATTCGCGGATGGAGGCGGTGTAGAACGGGTGGATCGCCGCCACGGCGGCGCAGTCGAGGGCGGCGTAGAGCTCGCGCCACTCGCGGGTCGGCACCACCGGGCCGGCCGCGAGTCCGAGCGGCTCCAGGAGCGACGCGATCACCACCGGATCGGCCGGGAAGACCTCGCCGAGGAGCGCCACGCTCGGGCGCTCCGAACGGCCGCCCCGGGGCGCCGCCACCGGTCCCTGCTCGGCTTCCGCGCGGGCGACCTTCAGCATGGCGCCGGCGAGCACGTCCTTCGCCTCGGCATGGGTCGGGACGCCGAAGCCCGGCACGTCGATGCCGATCACCCGGACGCCGTCGATCTCCTTCGGCAGAAGGCGTAGCGGGACGCCGGAGGCCGTGGGCACGCAGAGATTGATGACGACGACGGCGTCGTAATCCTCGGGCTTCGCCGTGGCGTAGACCGCCTCGCGGATATCCTCGAACAGCTTGCCGGTGACCAGGGTCTCGGAATTGAACGGCACGTAGCCGACGCTGCGCCGGGCCCCGTAGAAGTGCGAGGTGAAGGTCAGGCCGTAGACGCAGCAGGCCGACCCGGAGAGGATCGTGGCGGTCCGGCGCATGCGCAGCCCGACCCGGAGCGAGCCGAAGGCGGGGCACATGCTCTGGGGCTGGTCGTGCGGACCCTGCGGATAGTCGCTGCGGAGTTGTGCCAGGGTGTCCGACAGGCCGGCGGCCTCGGCGGCCGCCCGCATCGCGTCCTTGCCGGCGTGGCAGCCGAGCCCGTCGCCCTCGGTGGCGGCGCGATCGATGGTGGGCGCCGCCTGGCGGGCCCGCAGATCGGCGATGTCGAGGGAGACGGCCATCGCTCAGACCTCGTCGTAGACGACTTCGAGGGACGGCTTGGACACGTGGGCGACGCCGCACATGTCCTCGTGGGTCGCAGGCACCAGCACCACGTCGCGGCCGGTGACGTCGCTGGAGAACAGGCCGAGCAGCCCATCCTGCGTCAGCGGGGTCGGCCGGTGCGGCGCGGCGTCGGCGACATTGGCGGCCAGATCCGAGAACAGGCTGCCCCAGCGGCTCTCCGGCCGGCCGATGATCTCGTAATTCGCGCTCTTGCGGCGGATATCGTCGTCGGCCGGGATCGAGGCGAGGACCGGGATGCCGGCGGCATCCGCGAAGGCCTGCGCCTCGCCGGTGCCGTCATCCTTGTTGATCACGAGGCCGCCGACGCCGACATTGCCGCCGAGCTTGCGGAAATACTCCACCGCCGAGCAGACGTTGTTGGCGACGTAGAGCGATTGCAGGTCGTTCGAGCCGACGACGATGACCTTCTGGCACATGTCCCGGGCGATCGGCAGGCCGAAGCCGCCGCAGACCACGTCGCCCAGGAAGTCGAGCAGGACGAAGTCGAAGCCCCATTCGTGGAAGCCGAGCTTCTCGAGGAGCTCGAAGCCGTGGATGATGCCGCGGCCGCCGCAGCCGCGCCCGACCTCCGGGCCGCCGAGTTCCATGGCGTAGACGCCGTCGCGCTTGAAGCAGACGTCGCCGATGGCGACCGCCTCGCCGGCCAGCTTCTTCTTGGTCGAGGTCTCGATGATGGTCGGGCAGGCCTTGCCGCCGAACAGCAGCGAGGTGGTATCGCTCTTCGGATCGCAACCGATGAGCAGGACCTTCTTGCCCTGCTGGGCCATCATGTAACTGAGATTGGCGAGGGTGAACGACTTGCCGATGCCGCCCTTGCCGTAGATCGCGATGATCTGGGTCTCTTTCTTGGCCGGGCTCGTCGCGACGGGATCCGGTTCGACCGCGGCCTCGGCGCGGAGCTGCGCGGCTTGGGACAGGGCGGCCTTGTTGAGCTGAACGTTCACGCGGCGTCCCTCCAATCGAGGATCATCTTCAGGCAGGCCGGATCCGCGAATGCGGTGCGGTAGGCGTCCTGGGCTCGACCCGCGGGAAGACGGTGGGTGATCAGTCCGTCGAGGGACAGGCGTCCGCGTTCGATCAGCGTCGTCACCGCCGCCGTGTCCTCCGGACGGAACTCGGCGGAGATCCGGATGCGCGCCTCGCGCATGAAGGCGGGCGGGAAGGCGAAGCTCAGGGGAGCCTCGTAGAACCCGGCCAGGACGATCTCGCCGCCGGGCGCCAGCCGGGCAATCAGGTCGTCGAGGCCGGCGGCGTTGCCGCTGACGTCGGTGATCGTCGCGTAGTCGCGGCGCGGGTCGGCGCCGGGCGCCATGACCGCGTAGCCATGGTCTCCCGTGGCCCGGGCCGGATCCGTCTCCCAGACCGTCGGCTCCGCGCCGGCCGCCAGGGTCAGGCGGGCGAGCAGCCGTCCGAGGACGCCGTGCCCGACGATGAGCGGGGTCGCCCCGGGCCGGATCCCGCCGAGGGCGCGATAGGCCGTCGCCGCCAGGGCCAGGAGGCAGGCCCGGTCGCCCAGCGACGCGTCCACCGGCACGAGCCGGGCGGCCGGCGCCACCAAATGAGAGGCCGCGCCGCCGAACAGGCCGCGGACGGAACCGAAGCAGCGTGCCCCCGGAACGTAGACGGTCTGGCCGACCCGAACCGAGGTATCGGCGCCGGCCTCAATGACGGTCCCGACGGATTCGTAGCCGGGTACGAGCGGATATCCCATCCCGGGAAAGGGCGGCATGCGGCCCGACCAGAGCAGGCGCTCGGTGCCGGTGCTGATCCCGCTCCAGGAAATGGCCACCACGGCATCGGCATCGCCGGGCGGCGTCAGAGCCAAGCGCTGAACCGAAAGGTGCTCCGGGTTTTCCAGAATGACGGCCAGAGCGTCCATGGCTGGAATCGTCCACCCTTTGCCTTGCGACTCTCTCTGATGCGAAGCCGCTAAGTGTCATCCTAGATAGACACAGGCCAGCGTCAAGTGACACTTACTTGAGACGGCCTGTTTTTTGGGCTTTCAGAACTCGGGTGAGCAGCGGGCGTCGGGTCGGATGTTCATGCGTCACGGCGAATCCTGCCGTCCGGAGCATCGCGCGGAGCTCCTCCGCACGGCGCGGGCGCCCGGATCCCATCGCCAGGAGATAGAAGCCGAAATAGGCGTCCCCGACCGGTTCCGCGCCCGGCGTTCCGGCCATGGGTTCCGCGAGCAGAAGCGTTCCGCCCGGCGGCAGAGCCGCGTGGGCCGCTCGGAGCAACGCCAGGGCGGGCTCGTCGTCGTGGTCGTGGACGATCCGAACGAGGGAGATCGTGTCGGCGCCGGTCGGCAGGCCCCCGTGGAAATCGCCGCCGCGGCAGGCGATCCGGCCTTCGAGGCCGGCCTGGGCCAAGCGGCTGGCGGCGCGCTCGGCCACGGCGGGGAGATCGAACAGGGTCAGGCGCGGCGTCGCGTGCCGTCCTGCCACCGCTTGCAGGAAGGCGCCCTCCCCGCCTCCGACATCCATCAGGTGCCGGACCCCTGACAGGTCGCAGGCATCGAGCACGTCCTCCGCGATCAGCGCCTGCGAGGCGCCCATCAGGCCGCTGTAGGGGGCCACCGTCTGCGCATCGCCCGAGAGGCCGGAGGCATAGGGCCAGTAGCGCGCGAGTCCGGTCGGCGGGGCCTGGCCGCGAAGCAGGGCCACCGGATCTGCAAGGTCTGCGTAGAGCAGCGCGTGATGCTCGATCATCGCGGCGATCCCAGGATTGCCGACGAGAGCGGCGCCGAGATCGGCCAGCCCGAACCGCTCACCCGACAGGGCGCGGACAAGCCCGAGGGATTCCGCGGCCCGAAGAAGGCGCTGGGTGTTGTCCGGCGGCAGGTCGAGCCGGCGAGCGAGGGCTTCGATCGTCAGGGGGCCTTCGGCCAGGATCGCGAACAGGTCGAGGCGGACGCAGGCAGTCAGAACCTGCGCGTAGACGAAGCCCGCGCAGAGATCGAAGAGGGCGCGCGTGTTCCGGCGGGCGATGCCCCGCGTGAGGGGGAAGCCCGCCGCCCAGCGCTGGAAGCGGGGGCTCGCGACCAGGCGGCTGCGCCAGGCGTTCCATCGATCCGTCCAGGCGGACGGGACGGACGCCGCCGCACCGATGCCGGAGAGCGATCGGCCGGTCAGGCCGTCACCGCCCGCAGGCTCGCGGGCAGGAACAGCCGCGCCTGCGCCTCGATCTCGGCGGTCAGCGCGGCCATGCCCGGGCAGGCCGGAATCGCCGCCACGGCCTCGCGCGTCAGTCTCGACAGCCGATCCAGCGCGCCGCCGGTGCCCAGAAGCGCCGCAGCGTTGGGCCGCCCCAGAGTTGCGTCGCGCCCGGCAGGCTTGCCGATCTCCTCCTGGCGGCAGGCGACGTCACGCAGGTCGTCGGCGACCTGATAGGCCTCGCCGAGGCACTCGCCGAGGCGGCGCCAGGGCTCCGAATCCGCTCCCGCCGCGGCGGCGCCGGCGACGGTGGCGGCGGCGAACAGGGCCCCGGTCTTCGCCTGCTGGTAGTCGCTGAGGCTGATATGGGCCTCCGATTCCCAGGCTTGCCCTGCGGCGATGCCCGACGGCGACCCGGCGGCGCGACCGAGGAGGCCCACGAGCCGTCCCAGGCGGGCGGGATGGGAGCCGGCGGACCGGGCCAGTGTCTCGAAGGCAAGGACGATCAGGGCGTCGCCGGTCAGGACGGCGATGGGCTCGCCGAAAGCGACATGGACGGAGGGCTTCTGCCGCCGCATCGGCGCATCGTCGAAGCACGGCAGGTCGTCATGGACCAGGGAGGCGCAGTGCAGAAGCTCGATGGCTGCGGCCGCCGCTTCTGAGCCGGCCGGGTCGTCATCACCGCAGGCGCGGGCGACCGACAGGCATAGCCGCGGCCGGATCCGATGCCCGCCCGGGAACACCGCGTAACGGAGCGCCTCCGCCAGAAGGGGCGGCGCGCCCGGCGCCTCCGCGTGAGCAACGGCGCGATCCAGCGCCATCTCGATCCGCCGACCGGACTCCATCGCGTTGCCTCCCGTGTTGTGTGCGGTTGTCAGCAACAAGTGTCATTTCTTATTGACACTTTGGCGCCATCAGATCAATCCCGTTTCCGGGGGAGAAGGTGGAGCGACCGTGGCGCAGGAGCGCGTCGTCGTGATCGGAGCGGGGATCGGTGGTCTCGCCGCGGCCGTGCGGCTCGCTCATGCCGGATTCCACACCACGGTCCTCGAACGGGCGCAGCAGCCCGGCGGAAAGATGCGCGCCATCCCCGTCGGAGACCGCGCCATCGAGGCCGGCCCGACCGTCTTCACGATGCGCTGGGTCTTCGAGGAGCTGTTCGCGGAATGCGGTGCAGAGCTCGGGGATCGGGTCTCCCTGGCGCCGGCTCGGCTCCTCGCCCGGCATGCCTGGAGCCGGGACGAGCGCCTCGACCTGTTCGCCGACATCGAGGCGTCCGCCGACGCCGTCGCGGCCTTCGCGGGACGGCGTGAGGCGGACGGCTATCGGCGCTTCTGCGCTCGCTCGGCGGAGGTCTACCGCACTCTCGAAGGGCCGTTCATCCGCGAGGGCCGGACCGGCCCCGCCGGCCTCGCGCAAAGGGTCGGCCTGTCGGGCCTCGGCGATCTCTGGCGGATCCAGCCCTTCACCACGCTCCAGTCTGCGCTGGGCAGCTACTTCCGCGATCCCCGGCTGCTCCAGCTGTTCGGACGCTACGCCACCTATTGCGGCGCCTCGCCCTACACCGCGCCGGCGACGCTGATGCTCGTCGCCCATGTCGAGCAGGCCGGAATCTGGACCGTTTCGGGCGGCCTCAGCGGCCTCGCGCGGGCCGTGGCCGATCTCGCCGCGGAGCGCGGCGCGGCCTTCCGCTACGCTGCGGAGGCCGAGCGGATCCTCACCGCGGGCGGCCGGGTCGTCGGCGTGCGCCTGGCCGACGGCACGACGGTTCCGGCCGACCGCGTCGTCTGCAATGCCGATTGCGCCGCCCTCGGCGCGGGCCTGTTCGGACCGGACGCCGTCGTCGCCGGCGAGCGGCTCGCGCCCGGCGAGCGCTCGCTGTCCGCCGTCACATTCTGCGCGGAGGCGGTGCCTGCCGGCTTCCCGCTGGCGCACCACACGGTCTTCTTCTCCCGCGATTATCGGGCCGAGTTCGACACGATCCTGCGCGACCGTCGCCTGCCCGACGATCCCACGGTCTACGTCTGTGCCCAGGACCGGGACGCGGCGGGGACCGCGCCGCAGGGGCCCGAGCGCCTGCTCATGCTCGTCAACGCACCGGCGGATGGCCGGGAGCGACCGCTCACGCCGTCGGAGACCCAGAGATGCGAGACGACCCTGATCCGCCGGTTGGAGGCCTGCGGGCTCACCCTGACCTTCGCGTCGTCGGCGGTGACCACGACGCCACGGGATTTCGACGCCCTCTTTCCCGGGACGGGCGGAGCGCTCTACGGGCGGGCGGCGCAGGGATGGGCGACGACCTTCAAGCGCGCGGGCGCCCGGACGGCGCTGCCGGGCCTCTATCTGGCGGGGGGCTCGGTCCATCCCGGCCCGGGCGTGCCGATGGCCGCGCAATCGGGTCGGCTGGCAGCGGCGGCGATCCTGGAGGACCGCGATTCGATGGCCCGGTCGCGCGGGGCGGCTACGCGTGGTGGTACGTCGATGCGGTGAGCGACGATGGCCGTCACGGCCTCACGATCATCGCGTTCATCGGAAGCGTGTTCTCGCCCTACTACGCGTGGAGCGCCGAGAAGGACCCCTTCGCCCATTGCGCCATGAATGTGGTCCTCTATGGCGATCGCGGCCGCTTCGCGATGACCGAGCGGCGCGCCGCCAGCCTGTCGCGCGGCCCCGACCACATCGCCATCGGCCCGAGCGCGATGCACTGGGATGGCACGGCGCTGACCGTTCGCATCGACGAGCGCGGGGCGCCGCTGCCCCATCGACTCCGCGGCACCGTCCGTCTCGAGCCGCGCGGTTTCACGGCGGGCCCGTTCCATCTCGACAGGGCGGGCCGCCACCGCTGGTGGCCGATGGCGCCGTCCTCCCGGGTCGAGGTGGATTTCGACCAGCCGGATCTGCGCTGGAGCGGCGGAGGCTATTTCGACACGAATGACGGCGACGAACCGCTGGAGGCTGCCTTCTCCCGATGGACGTGGTGCCGGGCGGACCTGCCGGACGGCGCCGCGATTCTGTACGACGTCCACCACCGAGACGGCGGCGGACAGAATCTGTCGCTCCGGTTCTCAGCCGACGGCAGCCGGCGCGAGATACGGCCGCCGCCCGCGGCGTCGCTACCGGCGACCGGGTTCTGGCGGATGCCGCGCGAGACCCGCAGCGATGACGGGCGGTCGCGGGTGCTCGCGACCTACGAGGACACGCCGTTCTACGCCCGCTCGCTCCTCGCCTCGACGCTGGGCGGCGAGCCGGTGCGGGCCATGCACGAGAGCCTGTCGCTCGACCGGTTCCGCAACCCGCTGGTGCGGCTCATGCTGCCCTTCCGGATTCCCCGGCCGCTGGCCCCGTGAGGGCCTGGATGTCGACGCCGCCCCTCCCGGTTCGGTGCCGACCTTCGAAGACCGTCCAGGGCCGGATGCGGTGGGCAATGCAGGCGAGCGTTGCGACGCTCAGCACGAATCCGAGGGGAAAGCCGGTCAGCCCCGCCACCTCCCGCGTGACCGCGAAGAGCGGCGCACAGCAGATCAGGACGCGTTCGTGCGGTCGCAATCCGCCCGCCCGGTGCGCGGCGAGGGCCAGCAGGAGCGTGGCCGGGACGACGGGCGCCAGATCGTAGACCGGCAGATACGGCGACAGCATCGGCGCTGCGGCGACGAGCGCCGCCGCGCGCAGCGCCGCGTCGGTGGGGCGGCACCAGGCGCGGCAGGCCACCCCGAGGGCCAGTGCGGCGACGAGCACCTGCGCGATCCAGGCTGTGGCCATCGCGCCGCCGACCAAGCGCACGGCCCCGAACGCGCTGGCATTGAGGTCGAGGCCCGCGGCGGCGTTCTGCAGGATGATCCGATTCGTGTCTCCGAGCGTGCCGAAGAAGCCGCTCCAGGGCGCCGTGCCGAAGAGGGCCAGCGATGCGAGGCAGAGGACCAGCACCGTGGCGAGGCAGGCCGCCAGACAATCCCGCCGCCCGGTCGCCAGCAGGAGCACGGGCGCCAGCGCCGCGAAATGCGGCTTGTAGGCCAGCAGGCCGAAGCAGAGCCCGGCCAGCCAGGGGCGCCGGTCCACGAGCACCGCGCCGAGGGTCAGAAGCGACGCCGTGAACAGAGCGTTCTGGCCGTAGGCGAGGTTGCTCAGGACCAAGGGATGCGCGAGCGCGACGAAAGCCACATCCATCCGGCCGGCTGCCACGCGCATCGTCAGCGCGAACAGGGCGACCGAGAGTGCAATCCAGAGCAGATAGGCCGGCTGCGGTTCCATGAGCGCCATGGCGGCCGCCGGCAGGAGGAACACCGGCGGGTAGTGCCAGGCGAAGCGGCAATCCTGCCCGAAGGCGGCCTTCATGTTCGCCAGATGCACCGGCAGATCGTAGGGCTCGCCGCCCCGGCCCTCCAGAGCGGAACGGCCCGCCGTCCAGACCTGAGCGAAATCGTTTCCGAGCGGATCGCCGTACCAGTTCCGCCGCGGCTCCGGGCCGGTCCCGTAGACCAGCAGGACCAGGGCGAGGCCGAACGGGACCAGCACACGGGCCGCGCGCATGGCAAAGGCGGACAGTCGGGCGTCGCTGCTCACGAGATCCGCGAGGTCGGCCCATAAGGCAGGCAAACGTGCGGTCGCGGGGCCCGGCGCGCGGGACTGGGGAGGCGCAGGCATCGGGCGATTTCGGTATCCGGACTTGGCGGAAGCTTAGGTTCCCGCGGTTTGAAGCCCGTTAACAGCGCTGTTTGCGGCCCGGCCCGGCTTGTGCGAGAGGGCGGCGGCTGCGATCCTTGCGCCGTCAACCGGGGCGGTCACCTTGATGCGACTGGACGAGGCGTCTTCGGCCCCGCGCGTCCTGATTTACAGCCACGACACCTTCGGGCTGGGGCATCTGCGCCGCTCGCGGGCGATCGCCAACGCGATCGTGGCGTGCAACCGCGGCGCTCAAGCGATGATCGTCTCGGGCTCGCCGGTGGTTGATCGCTTCGCCTTTGCGCCGGGCGTCCGGACCGTCCGGCTGCCGCCGGTGACCAAGTTCGCGGATGGCAATTATGCCAGCCTCGACGCGGCGACCCCCCTCGCCCGCACGGTCGAGCAGCGGTCGGCGATCATCGCCCAGGCCTGCGGAACCTTCCGCCCCGACCTGATCATCGTCGACAAGGAACCGGCTGGCTTCCACGGCGAGTTGCTGCCGGTGCTGGAAGGCGCCGCCGACCGCGACATCCGCCTGGTCCTCGGACTGCGCGACGTCCTCGACGACGCCGATCGTCTCGTGCCCGAATGGGAGCGCAAGGGGGCGATCGAGACGATGGTGCAGTTCTACGACGAGATCTGGGTCTATGGGCTGAGCCGCATCCATCAGCCCCTCGCGGCGCTGCCGATGGATCCCGAGATCGCCGCGCGCATCGACGCGCGCCTGATCTATACCGGCTATCTGCGCCGGGACCTCCCGGAGCGCCGCGCCGGCCGCGAGGAGCCGGCCATCGCCGACGGCCCGTTCATTCTGGTCACGCCGGGCGGCGGCGGCGATGGTGCCGCCCTGATCGACTGGGTGATCGCCGCCTACGAGGCCGATCCGGCGATCCCTTTGCCCGCCCTGATTGCCTTCGGTCCCTTCCTCGATACCGCCACCCGCGACGGTTTCGCGGCGCGCATCCGCGCGCTCGGCGGAAAGATCGCCGCGATCACCTTCGACAGCGAGATCGAGTTCCTGTTGCGCAAGGCCGCCGGCATCGTCGCCATGGGGGGCTACAACACCTTCTGCGAGATTCTGTCCTTCGACCGTCGCGCAATCCTCGTGCCCCGGACCGAGCCGCGGCGGGAGCAGGCGATCCGGGCGCTCGCGGCCGAGCGGCTTGGCCTCGCGCGGGTCCTGATGGAGGCCGAGGGCCGGACGCCCGGGCGCATGGCGGCCGCGCTCCGCGACCTGCCGGAGCAGGATCCGCCGTCGCGGGTGCTGGTGCCGGGTCTGCTCGACGGCCTCGACGCGGTGGCCCGCCGCGTGCGGGCGCTGACGGCGCGCGGCAGCGCGGACGAAGAGACCCGCCCGTGCCTGCAGGCCTATTCGTGAGCGCCAAACGGGTCGCCGTGGTGCTGAAGGGCTATCCGCGGCTCTCCGAGACCTTCATCGCGCAGGAGCTGCTCGCCTTGGAGCGGCGCGGTCTGTCCCTGGAGATCTGGTCCCTGCGCCGCCCGACCGACCGGGCGCGCCATCCGATGCACGGGCAGATCCGAGCCGAGGCCGCCTACCTGCCCGAATATCTGCGCGATGCGCCGCTGCGTGTGCTCCGCGGACTCGGTGCGGCGCTCCGGCGGCGGAATCTCCCGGCGCTTCTCGCGCTGTTCGCCCGCGACTTCCGGCGCGACCCGACGGCGTCGCGGCTGCGCCGCCTCGGGCAGGCCCTGGTCCTGGCCCGGGAACTGCCGGCCGACGTCGCCCATATCCATGTGCATTTTCTGCATACGCCGGCCAGCGTCGCCCGCTACGCCGCGCTGCTCACCGCGCGCCGGTGGAGCTTCTCGGCGCATGCCAAGGATATCTGGACGACGCCGGACTGGGAGCTGACCGAGAAGCTGCGCGACGCCGCTTGGGGTGTGACCTGTACCCGCGACGGGCTTGCACGTCTGGACGCGCTCGCGCCCGGCCGGACGCTGCTCGCCTACCACGGGCTCGACCTCAGCCGCTTTCCGATCCCGCCGCCGCATGAAACGCGCGACGGCACGGATCCAGCCCAGCCGCTCCGGCTCCTCTGCGTCGGCCGGCTCGTCGCCAAGAAGGGACACGACGATCTCATCGACGCCCTGGCCACCCTGCCCCCAGGCCTGCATTGGCAGCTCGACCTGATCGGCGGCGGAGAGTTGCGCGCTGCCCTGGAGGCGCGGGTTGGCACCTGTGGCCTCGCTGAGCGGATCCGCTTCCGGGGCGCCCTGGCGCAGCCTGCGGTGATCGAGGCCATGCGCGCGGCCGATCTGTTCGTCCTGCCGACGAAGCCGGCCCCGGGCGGCGACCGCGACGGATTGCCGAACGTGCTGATGGAGGCGGCAAGCCAAGCGTTGCCGATTCTGGCGACCGCATTCGCCGGCACGCCGGAATTCATCACCGATGGCACGCACGGGGTCCTGGTCCCGCCGGGCGACCCGGCGGTGCTGGCGGCGGCGCTGATCCGTCTCGCCGACGATCCGGGCCTCCGCCGGAGGCTGGGCGAGGCCGCCCGGGCGCGGCTTGTGCGAGACTTCTCCGAGGAGGCCGCGATCGCGCTGATCGCCGGCCGGCTGCGTGCCTCCGCGGGTCTGTCGTCGGACGTGGCCGCACACGAATCGGAGCTGCCCGCGTGCGCGTCCTGATCGCGGTGACGCATCTCTTGGGCGCGGGGCATCTCACCCGCGCCGCCGCCCTCGCCCGCGCCTTCGCGGCGGCCGGTCACGAGACGCTGCTGGTCTCAGGGGGCGTTCCGGCGCCTATGGTCCGCCGCGACGGCCTGCGCCTCGTTCAGCTGCCGCCGCTCCGGATCGCCGGCACGGAGTTCTCGACGCTGCTGGAGCCCGACGGCCGTCCGGCCGAGCCGGCGCTGCTGGCACGCCGAAGCGCCCTGATGATCGAGACCGTGACGGCCTTCGGACCGGATGCCGTCATCACCGAGCTGTTCCCCTTCGGCCGGCGCGCCCTGGCACACGAGTTCCTGGCTCTGGTGGATGCCGCTCGTGCAGGTCGGCCGCGCCCGCTCGTCCTCGCATCCGTTCGCGACATTCTCGTCGCCTCGACGAAGCCCGCGCGCATCGCCGAGGCGCACGCACGCGTGGCGGACCTCTACGACGCCGTTCTGGTACACGGCGATCCGGCTCTCGTGCCCCTCGATACCTCCTGGCCCGTCGATGCGGCCACCGCCGCGAAAGTCCGGTACACCGGCTACGTGGACGAGGGCACGGTCGCTCCGCCGGCAATCCGTCGCGCCGGCGTGCTGGTCGCCGCCGGATCCGGGCCGGCCGGGCTGGTTCTGCTCGGCGCTGCCGCCGAGGCGGCCCGGCAACGGCCGGATCTCGGCTGGCGGATCCTCGCCGGTCATGGCGTGCCCGTGGCGGCGCTGGCCGGGATCGGCCGCGATCTTCCTCCAGGCGTCCTCGGCCGTGCCCGGCCCGACTACCGCGCCCTCCTGGCCGGGGCCGCCGTCTCTGTGAGCCAGTGCGGCTACAACACGGCCATCGATCTCCTCGCCACGGGCACGCCCGCCGTGCTGGTGCCGTTCGAGGCCGGCGTCGAGACCGAGCAACGCCTGCGCGCCGCGTGCCTCGCCGCCCGCGGTCTCGCCCGTGTGCTGCCGGAATCGGAGTTGACGGCCCAAACCCTGGTCCAGGCCGTCGAGGCCCAGGCGGCTGCACCCGTCCCCGGTCCGCACGGCATCGACATCGCCGGCGCCCGGCGCACGGTGGAACTGGTCGAGAGCCTGCACGGCGTCGGTCCGGCGCGGCGCGGATCCGTTCCCCCGACGGATCCGGCCTTCGCGGTCATCGATCGCGCCCTGGATTCCGTGGCCGCCCGCGGCGGGCGTGTTCCGCTGTTCTGGCGCGACGACGATGCGATCGCGGCGAGCCCGGAGCTCGATCGGCTCGTGGGGCTTGCGGAGGCGCACGGCATCCCGCTGCTCCTCGCGGCGATTCCGTCCGGGATCGAGCCGTCGCTCAAACGGCGCCTCGAAACGGCTCCGGGCGTGAGGGTCGCCATTCATGGCCTCGCCCACAGCAACCACGCGCCCCCCGGCGAGAAGCCGGCGGAGTTCGGTGCGCACCGGCCCCTCGATATCCGGATCGCGGAGGCCGCGGCCGGCTTGAGGATCGCCCGCGCGCGGCTGGCGGAGGCCACGGTGCTGCCGGTCTTCGTCCCACCCTGGAACCGCCTCGCGCCGGATCTCGCCGCCGCCCTGCCTGATCTCGGCTATTGCGGCCTCTCGGCCGTACCCGGCCCACCGGTTCCGGGTCTGCGCCGGCTCGACGCCACGCTTGACCCGATCGACTGGCGGGGCACCCGGTCCCTGCGCGATCCGGAGGCGCTGCTGACCGGCGTCGCCGACGCCATCGTCCGTGCGCCGGAGCAGCCGGTCGGTCTGCTGACCCACCATCGCGTCCATGACGACGCCCTCTGGAGCTTCGTCGCGGCGCTGATCGCGCACCTCGTCCGGCACCCGGCGATACAGCTGCTGGATCTTCGCGAGCACTTCGGCGTCGCCGCGATGGACATGGGCCTCAAGGCGTCTAAGTCTCGGGTCTCACAGATCGCGAGGACGGGTTGAGCCCGCTATTGTCCATCCGCGACCTCGCGGTCGCGTTCCGCACGGAGAGCGGCCCGTTCGAGGCGCTGCACGGCCTGTCCCTCGACGTTCACCGCGGCCGGACCCTTGCTCTCGTCGGGGAGTCCGGCTCGGGCAAATCGGTGACCGCCCAGGCGATCCTCCGGATTCTGCCCCCGGCCGCCGCCATCACCCGCGGCCGGATCCTGTTTCGGGATGGCGAAACGGAGACCGACATCGCGCGCCTCCCCGCCGACAGCGAGGCGATGCGGGCGATCCGCGGCCAGCGGATCGCGATGATCTTCCAGGAGCCGATGACCTGCCTGTCTCCGCTCCACACGGTGGGCGATCAGATTGGCGAGGCCCTGCGGATCCATACCGGTGCCGACCGCAAGGAGGCGGATGCCCGAACCGAGGAGGCGCTGGCCCGGGTCGGCTTCCCCGATCCGCACCGCGCCCTGCGGACCTATCCGTTCGAGCTGTCCGGGGGCCTACGCCAGCGGGCCATGATCGCCATGGCGCTCATCCTGAAGCCCGCCCTGCTGGTGGCCGACGAGCCGACCACCGCGCTCGACGTCACAACGCAGGCTCAGATCCTCGCCCTGCTCGCCCGGCTCCAGGAGGAGACCGGGATGGCGATCCTGCTGATCACGCACGATCTCGGCGTGGTGGCCAACATCGCCCACGACGTGGCGGTCCTGTATCGCGGCCGCCTCGTGGAGGCGGGCCCGCGCGACACGGTGATGCGGACGCCGGGCCATGCCTATCTCCGCGCGCTCCTTCACGCGGTGCCCCGCTTCGACATGCAACCCGGCGAGCGCCTGACGCCGATCCGCCCCGCGCGGGCCGAGATACCGCCCGGGCAGAAGCCCGCGCCGCTGCCGGGGCCGCTCCTCCAGGTCGAGGGCGTCAGCAAGAGCTTCACCCTGCGCGCGGGACGGATGTGGCAGAAGCCGCGGACCGTCCATGCGGTCTCGGACGTCTCGCTCAGCCTCGCGGGCGGCCAGACGCTCGGGCTCGTCGGCGAGTCCGGATCGGGCAAAACCACCGTCTCGAAGATGATCATGCGGGCGCTGCGGCCGGATGCCGGGCGGATCCTGTTCGACGACGGTAGCGGCCCCCGGGACGTCCACGCCTTGAGCGGCGATGCGTTGTTCGCCTATCGCCGCACGGTCCAGTTCGTGTTCCAGGACCCCTACGCGTCCCTGGATCCGCGCATGACCGTGCGCCAGATCCTGTCCGAGCCGATGGAGATCCACGGCGTCCCGGCAGGAGAGCGACGGGAGCGCTGTCGTGCCCTGATGGCGATGGTCGGTCTGGAGTCGAGCGGTCTCGGCCGCTACCCGCACGCCTTCTCGGGCGGCCAGCGGCAGCGCATCGGCATCGCCCGGGCCCTCGCCCCGAAGCCGCGGCTGCTGGTGCTCGACGAGCCGGTCTCGGCCCTCGACGTCTCGGTCCAGGCCCAGATCCTGAACCTGCTCAAGGATCTCCAGGCGGCGCTGGGTCTCTCCTACCTCATCGTCTCCCACAATCTGGCAGTGATCGACTACATGGCTGATACCATCAGCGTGATGTGCCGGGGGCGCATCGTCGAAGAGGCGCCCCGCGCCGCCCTGTTCCGCCGGCCGGTCCATCCCTATACGCAGGCGCTGCTCGCGGCCGTGCCGGATCCGAGCCTCGACCATCCGCTCGATTTCGCGGCGGTCGCGGGCGACCAGAACGATCCGATGCGCTGGGAGGAGCCTTTTCGCCTGGCCCCCGACGAGGCCGGGGCGATGCGCGCGGTCGAGATCGGCCACCGGGTGCGCTTCGGCGCCGCCCACGCGGTCGAGGCCGCGTGATGCAGGCCCGGCCACCCGTGATGCTGGAGCGCCTGCGCCGCAAGGTGCTGTCGCCGCTCTTCGACCGCCTGGGCTACGACCTCGTCCCGGCGGCCCCCGACTGGAGCCACCGGCCGACGTCACCGCGCGAGGTGGCGACGCTGCTCGAATCGGCCGCCGCCATCCTGGAACGGGATCTCGCCGCCGCCGGCCTGGTTCCGGATGGCGACGTCCTCGAACAGGTCCAGGCGTTCTGGGCGCTGATCCCCACCGCGCCCGTCCGCCAGCGCCGGGGCGGCAGCGGCTTCAACGGCGCGCTGCAGCTCTACATCGCGATGCGGGCGCTGAAGCCGGATTTCGTGGTCGAATCCGGCGTGTTCCGCGGCCTCACCACCTGGGTCATCCGGCAGGCCCGCCCGCAGGCACAGATCTTCTGCCACGATCCCGACCTGTCGGGCCTCCAGTACCGCGACCGGCAGGCGCGCTACAGCACCGCCGACTGGTCGAAAGCCGACTGGTCCATGCTGGACCCGGCGCGGACGGTGGCGTTCTTCGACGACCACGTCGCCCAGGGGCGGCGGGTCGTCGAGGCGCAGGCCCGGGGCCTGACCCGTCTGCTCTTCGACGACGATGCGGCCGGACACCGGATCCACGCCCATGGCGGACCTGCGCATCCGACCATCGCGATGATCACCGGCCCCGAACGCAGCCCGGAGCCGATCCGCTGGACCCGGAACGGCCGCCACTTCGAGCAGCCGGCCGACGATTCTCTTCTCCGGCAGGCTGCAGACCTGATCGTGCGGTCGCATGCCTTCGATGACCTGCACCGGGCCACGGGCTACTCGCCGGCGCGGCTGACCTCGGTGACGCTTCGGGGCAGCCCATGAGCGCCGGGGACTTCCGGGACGATTCTTCCGCCTCCCTCCCTCGCCGCGGCAGGCGGGACGGCACGGTCTCCCGCCGCGCCCTCCTCGTCGGCTTGGGCGCCACATTGAGCTGGTCGCGCGCGCCGTCATGGGCCTTCGCAGAGACGCCGCCGACGGATGCGCCCGGGCCGCCGACCAAGCCCGCCGTCGCCGACCTCGCTGCCCATGGCCGCCGTCTCGGGACGGCAGGCGGCACGATCCGGACCCTCATCGCGAAGGCCCGGGATGTCCGCTACCTGTCGGTCTACGGCTATACCCGCTTGGTCGGCTACGATGCCGCGCTGAACCTGCGGCCCGACGTGCTGGAGCGTGTCGATGTCGAGGGCGGGCGCTTCACCTTCACGCTCCGCCAGGGCCACCGCTGGTCGGACGGCCATCCGTTCACCACGGAGGATTTCCGCTATTACTGGGAGGACGTCGCCAACGAGAAGGCGCTGAATCCCGATGGGCCGCCGGCCTTCTTCCGGGTCGACGGCAAGCTGCCGCAGGTGGAATTCCTCGACCCGGTCACGGTCCGCTACAGCTGGGACCGGCCGAACCCGATGTTCCTGCCCGCCCTGGCGGCGCCGCGGGACCCGCTGATCTACCGGCCGGCGCACTACCTGAAACCGTATCATGCCCGCTATATCGGCAAGGAGGCGGCCGACGCGAAGGCCAAGGCGCTCAAGCTCCGCAGCTGGGCGGCGCTGCACAACCGCCTCGACGACAATTACGAGCTCAACAATCCGGAGTGTCCGACCCTGCAGGGCTGGGTGCCGCGGACCCGCTCGCCGGCCACCCGGTTCCGCTTCGAGCGCAACCGCAGCTACCACCGGGTCGACACGGCCGGCACGCAACTGCCCTATGTCGACACCATCGTGATGGACGTGGCTTCGCAGGGCCTCCTGGTCGCCAAGACCAACGCCGGCGAGGCCGACCTGATGTTTCGCGGCCTGACGATGCCCGATATCCCGAGCCTCAAGGAGGGTGAGGCGGCCCATCGGTACCGCACCAACCTGTGGCCCGTGGCCCGGGGATCGGAGATCGCCCTCTACCCGAATCTCACCACGACGGATCCGGCTTGGCGGCAGCTCAACCGCGACGTGCGCTACCGGCACGCCCTGTCGCTCGCCATCGATCGCCGGACCCTGAACAACACGCTGCTGTTCGGACTGGGCACCGAGGGGAACGATACGATCCTCTCGGACAGCGCCCTCTTCGAGCCGGAGATGCGGACGCTGAACGCCGCCTACGATCCGGCGCAGGCGGCGAAGCTCCTCGATGAACTCGGTCTGACCGGACGCGACGGCGCGGGCACGCGGCTGCTGCCCGGTGGGCGGCCGCTGGAGATCGTGGTGGAGAGCGACGGCGAGGCCGAGATGGTGCTGGACGCGCTGCTCCTCATCACGGAGTTCTGGCGCGAGGTCGGCATCCGGCTGATCACAAAGCCGCAGGAGCGCACCAACCTGCATCGGCGCTCCATCGGCGGCATGACCATCATGGTAGCCGCCCAGGGGCTCGACCTCGCGGTGCCGACCGCGATCATGCCGCCGACCGAGCTGAGCCCTGCCCAGCCGGAGCACTATTCCTGGCCCCTTTGGAGCATGAACGTCGAGAGCCGCGGCAAGAGCGGCGAGCCCTGCGACGTTCCGGAGGTCCAGCGGCTGCTCGACCTCGACCGCCAGTGGCGCGACACCGACGACGCCGCCAAGCAGGCCGCGATCTGGCGCGAGATGCTGACGAATCACGCGCGCAACACCTGGGTGATCGGCACGGTGGCGGGGGCGCTCCAGCCCGTTGTCGGCGCGGATCGCCTGATCAACCTTCCGAAGCGCGCCCTCTATTCCTGGGAACCCACTGCGATGATCGGCGTGCAGCGCCTCGACGAGCTGTTCTGGGAGACCGGCGCCGACACCCGCGCGGAGGTCCGGTGATCCGTCAGATCCTTCGCCGGATCGTCACCATGGCGGTGACGCTGCTGGTCATTTCGGCGCTCGTCTTCATCATCATCAAGCTGCCGCCCGGCGACTACCTGTCCAACCGGATCATGGAGCTGCGCGCCACCGGCGATGCCAGCTCCGTGGCGAAGGCGGAGTTGCTGATCCAGCAATACGGGCTCGACCGCCCGGTCTGGCAGCAATACCTGATGTGGATCGGGGTGATGCCCGGCTCGGTTGGGTTCTCGGGCCTGCTCCAGGGCGATTGGGGCTGGTCGTTCGAGTACGACAAGCCGGTGGCGGATGTCGTCGGCGACGCCCTGTGGTTGACCCTGCTGATCAATCTGACGGCCGTGGTGTTCGTCCACCTCGTCGCGATCCCGGCGGCGATCTATTCGGCGACACACCGGAACACGGTCGGCGACGCCGTCGTGACCCTGCTGGGCTATGTCGGCCTCGCGGTCCCGGGCTTCCTGCTGGCGCTGATCCTGCTCTTCTACGCCAACCGCTGGTTCGGGCTGTCGATCGGCGGCCTCTACGATTCGGCCCTCACCAACCAGCCCTGGACCTGGGAGAAGGTCCGCTCGCTCCTGGCGCATCTCATCGTGCCGACCCTGGTGATCGGACTCGGCGGTACGGCGGCCATGATCCGGCGGATGCGTGCCAACCTGCTGGACGAACTGGCCAAGCCCTACACGGTCACGGCCCGTGCCAAGGGCCTGCCGCCCCTGCAGGCGTTGCTGAAGTATCCGTTCCGGATGTCGCTGAACCCGTTCGTGGCGGATATCGGCAACCTGCTGCCGCACCTCGTCTCGGGTTCGGTTCTGGTCTCTCTGGTGCTCAGCCTGCCGACCGTCGGGCCGCTGCTCCTCGAAGCCTTGCGCAGTCAGGATCAGTTCATGGCCGGCTTCATCCTGATGTTCGTCGCGGCCTTGACCCTCGTCGGCATGCTGATCTCGGACCTGATCCTGGTCTGGCTCGATCCGCGCATCCGCATGGGCCTGCGATGAACCGGCCCGCCATGAACGACGCGCTCCCCGCATCGGGACATTTCGTCGATCCGGCCCCCTTCGAGCCTGAGGCCAGGGCCGAGAGCCCGGTCGCGACGGCGTCCGCCTGGCGGCTGATCCTGCGTAAGTTCCTGCGCCATCGTCTGGCCGTGGCCTCGGCCCTGATCCTGCTCGCCCTCTACGCGATCGTGCCCTTCGTCGAGCAGCTGGCACCCTACGGCCAGGCCCGCCGCAACGGCGACTACCTCTATGCGCCGCCCCAGGGCGTTCACCTGTTCCATGCGGACCGCTTCGTCGGCCCTTTCGTCTATCCCTACCGGGCCCATCTCGACCTCGACACGTTCCGCCGCGACTACAAGGTCGACGCGTCCGCGCCGCAGCCGTTGCGGTTCTTCTGCCGGGGCGACGGCTACGACTGGCTCGGGCTCGTCCACACCGACTGGCACCTCGTCTGCCCGCCGGAGAACGGGACGCTGTTCCTCCTCGGAACCGACAAGCTCGGGCGCGACCTGTTCTCCCGCATGGTCTACGGGGCCCGGATCTCCCTCACCATCGGCCTTGTCGGCGTGGCGATCTCCTTCACCCTCGGGCTCTTCTTCGGCGGTATCGCGGGCTATTTCGGCGGCGTGGTCGATGCCGGGGTGCAGCGGCTGATCGAGGTGGTCCGGTCCCTGCCCGAGCTGCCGCTCTGGCTCGCCCTGTCGGCGGCCCTGCCGCCGAACTGGAGCCCGCTGCTGATCTTCTTCGGGATCACGGTGATTCTCGGGCTGCTCGACTGGCCCGGGCTCGCCCGGGCGGTGCGCGGCAAGCTGCTGGCGCTGCGCGAGGAGGATTTCGTCCAGGCCGCCGAACTCATGGGCGCCTCGCCTGCCCGGGTGATCGGCCGGCACCTGATCCCGAACTTCATGAGCCACCTGATCGCCTCGGCGACCCTGTCGATCCCGACCATGATCCTCGGCGAGACCGCCCTGTCGTTCCTCGGCCTGGGCCTGAGACCGCCGGTGACCAGCTGGGGCGTGCTGCTCAACGAGGCGCAGAATCTTGCGGCGGTGCAGCTCTACCCTTGGCTGCTCCTGCCGGTCCTGCCCGTGCTGGTGACGGTGTTGGCCTTCAATTTCATGGGCGACGGCCTGCGCGACGCGGCCGATCCGTATCACTGACGGAGGCGGCCGTCCCCGCGCCCACGGGCGGGCGTCTCGAAACCCCTAACCCGCGAGCGGCAACGGTGCGATCCGTGTCGGTGCAGCGACGCCCTTGCGCTCGAGCAGGCCCGGCGGCGGCACCGGGGCGTCGATGGTGCAGACCACGCCGGTCGGCTCGTAGCTGAGGACGACCTCGCCGGCGAGTTCCCGGGCGAGGCTGCGCTCGATCAGACGCGAGCCGAAGCCGGTCCGCGTCGGCTTCTTCACCGGCGGGCCGCCGCGCTCGGACCACCGCAGCGACAGCTGCATGTCCTCCGCGCGCCGGACGGTCCACGAGATCTCGACCACGCCGCCCTCCGCGGAGAGCGCGCCGTACTTCACGGCGTTCGTACCGAGTTCGTGCAGGGCCATGGCGATGGACAGCGCGAGCCGTGGCGGCAGACGCAGGGCCGGTCCCACGACCTGGAACCGCGAGTCCCGGCCGGCGCCGGCCTCCAGAGGCCGGATCGCGTCCGCCACGACCGCGGAGAGTTCCGCGCCCTCCCAGCTCTCCCGCGTGAGGACATCGTGGACCCGCGCCAGGGCCAGGAGGCGCGCCTCAAAGGCGGCGCGTGCCGCATCGGCCTCCGCGCCCTCCAGCCCGCGCAGCGACTGGGCGGCGATCGACTGGACCGTCGCCAGGGTGTTCTTCACCCGGTGGTTCAACTCGTGGATCAGGAGCAGCAGGTGCTCCTCGGCATTCTTCGTGTCGGTGATGTCGATGTTGCAGCCGGTGTAGCCCAGGAAATTCTGTCCGTCGTCCAGCCGCGGGACACCCTCGCACTGGAGCCAGCGCACCGCCCCCGTCCGGTCGATCACCCGGGCCTCCGTGCGGAACGGGATCCGGGCCTCGAAGGCCTCCGCGAAGGCGGTCCGGAAGCCGTCCAGATCATCGGGATGGACGATCTGGTGCCAGCCATCGTCGTTGAACTGGTTGGCCGGCAGCCCGAACAGGTGCTCGAAATGAAGATTGGCGAAGCTGACCGCCCCGGTCTCGTCGGTCATCCAGATCAGGGCCGGCGCCGAATCGGCCATGTGCCGGAAGCGCGCCTCGCTCTCGCTCAGGGCGCTCAGGCCGCGCTTGGTCTCCGCCAGCGCCCGGTCGCGCTCCTCTTCCCGGGTCCGCAGCCGGAGCGAGGCCTCGGACAGCACGACGGCGAGTCGCTGGATCTCGTGCACCGGTGAGGACACCCGCGGGATCGCCTCGCCCCGGGCGAGGGCTGGCCCGGAGGCGGCCAGCAACCGGAGGGGGCGCGAGACCCGCGACCAGAGATTCACCGCCAGGAGCGACGACGTGGCGAGGACCAGCAGGCCGAAACCGGCGAACGCCCAGATCCAGCGCCGCACCCGCGCATCGACGACAGTCTGCGGGATGCTGGTGGCGACCATCCAGCCCGTGAGCCGCGAGCGCGCTTCGATCACCACCACCGGCTTGTGCTGGCGGTCCTGGCCGTCCCAGACGCCGGGCGTCGCCGACTGCACCTGTCGAAGGCTGGCAAGGCGCGGCTTGCCGACCACCGCCTCGGGATCCGGCAGCCGGGCGAGAACGATGCCGGCCCGGTCGCTGATGCCGGTGGTCCAGCCCGGGACGACCTCACGGGACAGGATGCCTTGGAGGCGCGACAGGGGCACCGTGAAGCTCAGGATGTAGCCGACCTCGCCGTCGATCATCACCGGCACGCCCACCGCGTAGGTCGCCTCGCCCGGCATCGGACCCGGCACGTAGCCGCTTACCATCGCCCGTTGCGTGCCCCGGGCGAGGTCCTGATCGAAGGGGAACGCGACGATCGGCATCGGCGCCCCACGAGGAACGCCGGTGTTCACCACCTCCTGACCGTTGGGCCGGCGCAGTAGGACGTCCAGATCGATCGATTCGCGCACGAGACGCGCTTGGGCGTCGAACGCCTCGAAATCGCCCTGCCGGATCCGCGGCGAGGTGGCCAGCGTCTGGAGCACCGAGACCAGACCGGCGGTGTCGCGGTCGAGGGATAGGCCGATGCCGCGCACGTTCTCGCGGGCGTCCTGCTCGAAGCGCGCCCGCTCGGCAGAGGCGTAGCGCATCAGCAGGATGCTGGTGAACAGCAGGCCCGGGCCGATCAGCGCGATCACCAGCGCGATCAGGTAGACCTGCGTCGAGAAGCCGTTCCGCCCGAAGCGATGCAGCCGCCGCGACAGCCACGACCGGCGCGCGGGGATGATCGCCGGGACGCCCGCCCCCTCGGCTTGGTGATCCGGACTCAAGCGGGGTCCGTCCCCGGCCCGCAGTGCCCCGCAGGCGCCTTGCCGTTCCCTCGCCTCATGATCGGTCGATATGGCCGAGATCGCGCGCCGGGTCGAGGTGGTCGCGCACGCGTTGCTTCAGGGTCTTCACGTCCGGGAAGCCGCCGTCCCGCACCCGTTCCCAGAGGAGCGCATCGCCCAGCGTGATGCGGAACAGGCCCCCCGAGGCTGGGACGAGGGCGACCTCGCCGAGATCGTCGCGAAAGGTTGAGAGGAGCTCCTGCGCCATCCAGGCTGCGCGCAGCAGCCAGTTGCACTGGGTGCAGTAGGTGATCGCCACGCGCGGCCGATCAGGCCCCGTCGCGCAGGCCGCCGTCACGTCGCTGCCCTGTCTCGCGCCCGCTGGCCCATCGTGCATGACCCCACAGCGCACCGGGCCGCGGGCCTTGTCAACCTCGCCGAAGCCCGTAGCGGCGCGCCTGCCGCCGGCGACGGCCGAACCCGGACTCGGCAATCCGGGATGCGGAGGCGCTTCGCCGGCCCGTCTCCGTGCGGCAAAGATCGTCGGCCGCGCTTGACGTCCCGGGCCGCCGCGCTCTAGAACGCCGGCCACCGGGTTGCGGCGCCCTCGGGGGCGAGCGGCTCGATCGCGTGCGTTGAAACGGCACGCCGGTACGGACGGTTAGCACAGCGGTAGTGCGTTCCCTTCACACGGGAAAGGTCGCAGGTTCGATCCCTGCACCGTCCACCATCCCGCTCCCATCCCCAGACGGTCTGATCCCGCGGACCACCGTGTCGGTTTGCCACCCGAAATGCGCGTGCTAAGGGCGCTCGATCGGTGAACGCATAAGCTTGGACCCGGCCCGATCCGGGTCGCAGGTTACGGGCAGGGGAAGGGCGGAAACAGCCATGAAGGATATCCTCGACAAGCTCGAAGAGCGGCGGGCGCAGGCCCGGCTCGGCGGCGGTGAGAAGCGCGTCGAGGCGCAGCACAAGCGCGGCAAGCTCACGGCGCGCGAGCGGATCGAACTCCTCCTCGACCACGGGTCGTTCGAGGAATTCGACATGTTCGTGCAGCACCGCTCCACCGATTTCGGCATGGAGAAGCAGAAAATCCCGGGCGACGGTGTCGTCACCGGATGGGGCACGATCAACGGCCGCACGGTCTTCCTGTTCTCCAAGGACTTCACGGTGTTCGGCGGCTCCCTGTCGGAGGCGCACGCCCAGAAGATCGTGAAGGTCCAGGACATGGCGCTGAAGATGCGCGCCCCGATCATCGGCATCTTCGACGCCGGCGGCGCCCGCATCCAGGAGGGCGTCGCGGCGCTCGGCGGCTACGGGGAGGTGTTCCGCCGCAACGTCATGGCTTCGGGCGTGATCCCGCAGATCTCGGTGATCATGGGCCCCTGTGCGGGCGGCGACGTCTATTCGCCGGCCATGACCGACTTCATCTTCATGGTCCGCGACACGAGCTACATGTTCGTGACCGGCCCCGACGTGGTGAAGACCGTCACCAATGAGGTCGTCACGGCCGAGGAGCTCGGCGGCGCCAAGGTCCACACCACCAAGTCGTCCATCGCCGACGGCTCGTTCGAGAACGACGTCGAGGCGATCCTGCAGATCCGCCGCCTCCTCGACTTCCTGCCGGCCAACAACACCGACGGCGTGCCGGAGATCACGAGCTTCGACGACGTCAGCCGCATCGATGCATCCCTCGATACGCTGATCCCCGACAATCCGAACAAGCCCTACGATATGGGCGAGTTGATCCGCCGCGTCGTGGATGAGGGCGACTTCTTCGAGATCCAGTCCGCCTACGCCCGAAACATCATCACCGGCTTTGGCCGGATCGAGGGGCGCACCGTCGGCTTCGTGGCGAACCAGCCGCTCGTGCTTGCGGGCGTCCTCGATTCGGACGCCTCGCGGAAGGCCGCGCGGTTCGTGCGCTACTGCGACGCCTTCGATATCCCGATCGTGACCTTCGTGGACGTGCCGGGCTTCCTGCCCGGCACGGCCCAGGAATACGGCGGCCTGATCAAGCACGGCGCGAAGCTGCTCTTCGCCTATTCGCAGGCGACCGTGCCGCTGGTGACGATCATTACCCGGAAGGCCTTCGGCGGCGCCTACGACGTCATGGCCTCCAAGCACGTCGGTGCGGACGTCAACTACGCTTGGCCGACCGCCCAGATCGCCGTAATGGGCGCGAAGGGCGCGGTGGAGATCATCTTCCGCAGCGAGATCGGCGACCCAGAGAAGATCGCGGCCCGCACCGGCGAGTACGAGGACCGCTTCCTGTCACCGTTCGTGGCGGCCGAGCGCGGCTACATCGACGAGGTGATCATGCCGCACTCGACCCGCCGCCGGATCGCCAAGGCCCTCGGCATGCTCCGCACCAAGAAGATGGAGCAGCCCTGGAAGAAGCACGACAACATCCCGCTCTGACACGGGCGCGGTGGCCGGCGGCACGCTCCGCCGGCCTCTCAACTGCGGTCGCTGTTCTCGATCACCGCGCACAGGGTCAGCGGACCCTTGTCGGGCGACACCATGGCCGAACAGGTCACCCGAGCGCCGCCGAGATCGACATTGCTGTGGCGCAGCTTGGTCGCGGTGGCCTGGGCCCGGTGCGCGGCCTCCGTGATGACGGAGGCATCGATGCCCGTCACCGCGTGGCCGGCCTTGCCGAACACGTCGAAATAGCGATCCGGCGGAGTGGCGCCCCGATATTGGGCGCCGACCGACGAGTGGTCCGGTCCGCCGCAGGCGAGGGTCAGGGTCATGTCCTCACCGGCCGTGAAGCTGGCATAGTCGCTCCGGCGATCCGTAGTCTTGGCCGCAGTCTCGCCGGTCACCTTGTCGATCAAGGTGTCGCAGGATTGCGCCCGGGCCGTTCCCGAGCCGGCCGCGAGAAGTGTGAAGACGATCAGGGGGAAGAGTGCGCGCATACCCGCGAGGTAGCGCGACGGCGCGCAAAGGCGAGCCAACCGGCGCTTCGGCGCCTCCGACCCGCCATGGTCCGGATCAGGCGGATTCGCCCCGCCGCGTGTCGAGAGCGGCCCCCGCGCCGGCGAGAAGCCGTCGCTTCAGGCGGGCGATGCCCTCGCGCTGCAACTCACTCGGCGGAGAATGCGCGCCAGCCACCTGGGTCAGCATCGCGATCAACTGCTCCCGCTCGGCCGGTGTCAGCGCGTCGCGCAGCAGCGGAGCCAGCGCGTCGGCGACGTGCGAGAAGGGAAGCCGCGCCTGCGTGTAGCCCCAGGCCCGCTCGAAGGTCGCCGAGATCCGCTCCACCTCCAGGGGCGTCTCCATGTATTCGAGGATCCGCGTCTTCTCGCTGGCGGTGAGGGGGCTGCCCGTACGGACCAGCTGAATCATCAGGATGATCGCGGCCAAGCGGGGATCGCGCACACGCTGCAGCGGCGTTCCGACGAGGTTCTCGAAGGTGGACACGGCGCGGCGCTGGAGCCCCTTCGTGTCCCGGTTGACCTCCTGCAGACCCTTGACGGTCCCGTGCGTCCGCAAGATCCAGAACAGTCCCGCAACGATGAGACCGATGAGGCCGAGCAGGATCGGCATGAACGTCCCCAGATCGAATCGATGCGGGACGGTCCCATGCACATCTCGATGTGTCAAATTGCCGCCGAAAGCCTCCGGGCACCGGAATTCATCATCTGATCTAAAGAATTCCGATCGCATGACTTGCGCGCGGCTGGATTGTGCTTCGACGATCCATCGATCGTCTGACAGTCGAGCGGCGGTCCCGCGAATGCCCCGCGTTCAGCTGGCGGCAGTTACCGCGTCCGTCTTGCCGAGTTCGAGGAGGACGATCTCGGGAGGGACGCCCATCCGCACCGGGATGCGGCTCATCCCGAACCCGCCCGAGACGATCATGTGGCGGCCGTCCTGGATGACATGGCCGTAGGAATAGTCGTGTCCCTGCACCTTGCGGATCGCGGGGGCGTGGCCGAACAGGCGAATCTGGCCGCCATGGGTGTGCCCGGCGAGGGTCAGGGAGACGCGGTCGGGCACGGCGACGAAGATGTCGGGCTCGTGCGCCATCAGGATCACGGGTGCCGAATCGGTGATCGGATCGAGCGTTCGCGGCAGGTCGGCCAAGCTGAACGTGTTCCACGCGTCGAAGAAGGGCTGTTGGTCGCCGAGACCGGCGAGCCAGAACGGCCGGCCGTCCTTCACCAGGCGCACCGCACGATTCTCGAGAACCGGGATACCCTGTGCCTCCAGCAGGCGCCTGACCGCGGGCACGCCGCGACCGTTCCTCTGGACCGTATGGTCGTCCCACCAATCGTGATTGCCGAGGATCGCGTGCGTGCCGAGGGGCGCCTTGAGTTCGGTCATCATCCGGGCGAACTGATCGAGCGGCAGCTTGCGCCACGCGATCCGCCCGGCCGGATAATCGCCGAGCAGAAGCACCAGATCCGGTTCGAGCGCGTTGGTCGCTTCGACGATCTGCGCCACCCGGTCGAACGGCATGAACGGCTCGCAGATGTGGAAATCCGCCAGGACCGCCACCCGTAGTTGCAGCGACGGATCCCACCGCGGCAGGGTCGGCGCATAGGATGTCACCACCAGCCGATGCAGCGGCTCGATGTCGAGGGCATAGACGCCGGTGGCGGCGGTGATGCCCGCGCCTGCAGCGAGCCCCGTCAGGACTTGCCGTCGGCTCGGCATGATCAGCATCGCGACAACACCCGTTGGCTCCGAACTACGCCGGTGTCCCGCTAGGAGCGCAGTCCGGCGAAAGCGGGGCAAGACTGGATTTCACGATCGCGCTTTGCCGCTTCGAAACCGCGAGACGGACCATGGCCTGCCGCCCCGCTCGGTTTATAAGGCAGTGTCTCGTCCAGCGAAGTGATCCGGAACCAGATGTTGAACCGCCCCCTGCGCATCGGCACCCGCGGCTCTCCGATGGCGCTCGCGCAGACCGGCATGGTGCGGGACCAAATCGTCGCCGCCAATCCGGGCCTGGAGACCGAGTTGGTGGTCGTGACCACCGTGGCAGACAAGATCCTGGACCGGCCGCTCTCCGAGATCGGCGGCAAAGGGTTGTTCACCAAGGAACTCGAGCAGGCGCTGTTCTCCGGCGAGGTCGACGTCGCCGTGCACTCGATGAAGGACGTGGAGACCTGGCTTCCCGACGGGCTCACCATCGCCTGCATCCTCGAACGTGACGATCCGCGGGACGCATTCCTGTCGCCGCACGCGGACGGTCTGGCCGGGCTGCCGGCGGGCGCGCGGATCGGGACCTCGTCGCTGCGCCGCGGCGCGCAGGTTCTGATGCGGCGGCCCGATCTCCGGGTCGTGCCGCTGCGGGGCAACGCCAACACCCGGATGCGCAAGCTTGAGGCCGGGGAATGCGACGCGACGCTGCTCGCCCTGGCGGGCCTCCAGCGCCTCGGGCTGGAAGACATGGCCCGCAGCGTCCTGTCGGTCGAGGAGATGCTGCCGGCCGTGGCACAGGGGGCACTGGGCATCGAGTGCCGTACGGACGACGCGGTCATCCGCGACCTCCTGGCGCCCATCGCCTGCGCCCGGACCACCATCGCGGTGTCGGCCGAGCGATCGCTGCTCGCGGAACTCGATGGATCCTGCCGGACGCCGATCGCCGCCCTGGCGCAGATCGACGGGGATGTCCTGCGGATCGACGGCTTGCTGTTCCTGCCCGACGGCAGCCGCCACTGGTCCGTGTCCCGACAGGGGCCCGTGACGGATGCGGAGCGGATCGGCCAGGAGGCGGGAGCCGCCCTCAAGGCGGCTGCCGGCGACACCTATACCCGTCACCTGCAGTAGAAGACGGGCCGCAGGACCCACGCTCTCGATCGCCTTCACGCAGGCCGGTGCGGCTGGCGACCGGCCGCCGCCCTGTGGCGGGGAGCGTGACGTGCTGGAGGGCGAATTTGGGGCCTGACGTCGCGCGCCGCTGACAGAGCCTGGATCCGCCGACGGGCGCTCTCAGCGCCTGGTCAGTCGGCCGGGACCTGTCCGGGGCGGATCGCCTCAGTCCGGCTTGCGATCGCGATCACGCCGGATGCTGCGGCGGACCACGATGAGCTGCCAAATCCCCACTCCGAAAGCCAGGGCGAAGACGAGGCCGATATCGAAAGCCGCGAACAGCCCGTCGCTCACCGATGTCCTCCAGGCCGCAGGTCAGGACGGCGCCGAGCGGCCGAACGTCTCGCGCTCACGCATCCGCTCGATCAGATCGAGGACGTGCACGACCCGGCCGCCGACATCCCACCACGGCCGCAGCGCCGGGCGCCGACGCGTCGGCACGAGCGGTTCGCGCGCGACGGCCTCGATCAGGAAGGCGGCTTCCGGCAGGGAAGGGCCGCCGAGGCCGGCCGCGACTGCGGGCGTGCGGGCTGCGCGGGCGATCAGAACCAGCTTCCGTGCCGTTCCGACCCGGGCGCGGTGCTGGACCGAATCGTAGTCGTGCGCCGCCACCACGCGGCCGATCTCGGAATAGATCAATCCGGCCGCCCGGATCGACGACCGGCAGCCGCGCGGCAGCGCTGCGATTCCGGCCTCCGCGCGGGTATAGAGGACGTCCGCTTCGGCGAGGAGGCGGGCCACCACCTTGGCCAGCGCCGGGCTCGGCCGCGGATCTGCGAGGAATGCCTCCGGATCGAGCCCGGCCGCATCCATCCAGTCCAGCGGCAAATAGAGACGGCCCATCCGGGCATCCTCGCCGACGTCGCGGGCGATGTTGGTGAATTGCATCGCGGCGCCGAGGTCGCAGGCGCGGGCCAGGGCGTCCGGTTCGCGGGTGCCCATGATCAGCGCCATCATGGCACCGACGGAGCCGGCGACACGGGCGGCGTAGGCATGGAGCGCCCCTAGATCGGCGTAGCGCCGGCCTTCGGCGTCCCAGGCAAAGCCTTCGATCAGGGCACGCGGCAGGGCCTCCGGGATCGCGTACGTGGCGACGATCTCCGAGAAGGCCCGGTCGGCGGGAGCGTCGGCGGGTCGCCCGGCATAGGCACGGCCGATGCGTGCCTCGAGGCGGGCCACGGCGTCGCGTCGTCCGGCCGGATCGGCCGCGTCGTCGACGAGGTCGTCCGAGAGTCGGCAGAAGGCGTAGAGGCCGTAGGCCGCCTCGCGGACTTCGGCCGGCAGCAATTGGCCGGCGGCGAAGAAGCTCTTCGAACCGGCCCGGATCGCGACCCGGCAGGCGGTGCGGTCGGCCGCGGCGGCGAATTCAGGCGGTAACGCGGGCATCGGGGACCACGCTGTCGAGAATACGGGCAGAGGAGAGCACGCCGGGCAGGCCCGCACCCGGGTGTGTGCCGGCGCCGACCAAGTAAAGGTTGCGGACGGTGTTCGACCGATTGTGCGGCCTGAACCACGCCGATTGGGTCAGCACCGGCTCCAGACCGAAGCCCGAGCCCCGGTAGCTCAGGAAATCGTCCTGAAAATCCAGAGGGGTCGTCACCTTGGACGTGACGATGGACTCCGACAGGCCGGGCATCACACTCGCCTCCAGCATGGCGGCGATCCGGCGCCGATACGGTTCGGCAAGGGCCTGCCAATCCTGGCCACCCGCGAGATTCGGCACCGGGGCCAGGACGTAGAAGGCGTCGCATCCCGGGGGGGCGAGGCTCGGGTCGGTGGCGGTCGGCCGGTGCAGGTAGAGGCTCGCGTCCTCGGCCAAGACCTTCCGGTCAAAGATGTCGGCCAGCAGGCCGCGGTACCGCGGTCCGAGCAGGATCGTATGATGATCTACCCCCGGATACTGCCGATTGGTGCCGAAATACCAGACGAAGAGCCCCATGGACGAGCGGGCCCGCCGAAACCGGGTGCGGCTCCAGCGCTGCGCTTCCGGCAGCAGACTCGCATGCGTCACGGCCGAGTCGGCGTTGGAGACCACGAGGTCGGCGCCGATCACCTCGCCGCTGGTCAGTACGACACCCGTGGCAGCGCCCTCCTCCACCTGGATGCGCGCGACGTCGACGCCGAGGCGGAGGCGGCCGCCCTGTGTCCGGATCAGACGCACCAAGCCGTCGACCAGCTGCCCGGTCCCGCCCATGGCGAAGTGGACGCCCCAACGCCGCTCAAGATCGGCGATCAGGCAGTAGATGGCGCTGGCTCGGAACGGGTTGCCGCCGATCAGCAGCGGGTGAAAGCTGAACACCGTGCGCAGCCGCTCGTCGCGGATGAACCGCGCCACCACCTCGTAAACGGAACGGTGTCCGGACAGGCGCAACAGGTCGGGTGCGATCTTGAGCATCGATCCGACACTGCCGAAAGGCACATGACCGAGCTGCTCGAAGCCGATTCGGCAAACGGCCCGGCTGTGAGCCATGAAGCGCTCGTAGCCCGCGACGTCGTCCGGTGCGAAGCGCGCGACCTCGGCGCGCATGCGATCCACGTCGCCGCTGTAGGCGAAGGATGTCCCGTCGGCGAAGCGGATCCGGTAGAACGGATCCATCGGCACCAGCGTCACATCGTCCGCGAGCTGGCGGCCGGCGAGCTGCCAGAGTTCCTCGAAAAGCTGCGGGGCCGTGACGATCGTCGGACCGGCATCGAAGGTGAAGCCGTCCTGCCGGTGGACCCGGGCACGGCCCCCGGCCTGGGCCAGGCGTTCGAGGACGGTGACGCGGTAGCCCCGCGCACCCAAACGGATCGCGGCGGCGAGACCCCCGAAGCCTGAGCCGACGACGACGGCGTGCGGACGCCCATCGATCGAATGCGCAATCCTGTGGTCGACCGCGAGTGTCAGCATTGGTTGACACTACTGCGGCCTTTCACCGACGCGCAAGGTCGAAGTGCCGTCCGCCGTGCCGGGTCCCAGTCGTTCAGAACTCGCCGGCCAGTCCGGCGCGGACGCCGACGGCGTTGTCGCCGCCATAGGCCATGCCGGCCGTGACCGCGATCGGGACGCAGCAGGTCGGCAAGCGGTGCGCCACCGCAAGGCCGCCCGCCCACTCGCCCCGATAGGTCGCGCCATTCGTTGCCCAGGTGGTCTTGCCCGGCGCGGACGGCATCGGCGCGGTCGCCATCGCGATGGCCATCGCCACGCCCTGCCGGGCCTCCTTGCGGGTCTGGATGGCGTAGCGCTGCACGGAATCGGTCTTGGCCTCCAAAGCGTTGACCTGTCCCTGGACCGAATCGATTCGGTTCCCGAGACCTGCGATCGTCGACGGCCCGTAGGCCGAGGCCGCAAGGTTGCCGCTGGCATCGGTGGTCACGAAGGCCGTCGCTCCGCTCTGAGCGGCAGCGCTCGCCTGAGATGCGACGCCGGCCAGCCGGTAGGTGTTGGCGGAATTGCCGATCGCCACTTGGTTGGCCTGCGTGGTCTTCACGTTGGCGCCGATGGCGATCGTGTTGGCTTGGTTGGCGGCAGCCCCGTTGCCGAGCGCGACGCTGTTGTTTCCGGCGGCCGAAGCGGCCGCGCCGATGGCGGTGGAACCTGTCCCGGTCGCCCCGGCGACGAAC
Organism: Methylobacterium sp. 1973; assembly: GCF_040545035.1. Taxonomy (NCBI): domain Bacteria; kingdom Pseudomonadati; phylum Pseudomonadota; class Alphaproteobacteria; order Hyphomicrobiales; family Methylobacteriaceae; genus Methylobacterium; species Methylobacterium sp. 1973. The sequence continues at coordinate 180,161 of NZ_JBEPLA010000004.1, read as the reverse complement.
CCGAGCGCGGTGCTCCCGGCCCCCGACGCCGCAGACGCCGTACCGATGGCCGTTCCGCCGAGGCCCTGAGCGTTCGCCGCAAAGCCGAGGGCGACGCTGCCGGTATTCGCCGCGCTCGCGCCGGTGCCCACGGCGGTCGATGCAGAACCGGCCGCACTTGAACCGGCGCCCACCGCGAGGGCGTCGGCGCCGACAGCGATCGGGGCTGCCAAGCCGCTGGTGTTGTTGGCGGCGACGCCGGTGATGCTGGACAGCTGTGAGAGCCTCAGGTCGGTGATTACGGTCTGGCCCTGGGACTGCGTGGTGGTCCCTGTGACGATGTAGAGACCCTGATTGGCGCTGGCGGCTGCTCCGCTTCCCGCTGTTCCGCCGGTCCCGCCGCCGGTCACACTTCCGCCGGTTCCGCCGGTGGTTCCAGTTCCGCCAGTTCCGGTTCCGCTCGCCGTCCCGAGGTTGAGTCCGGTGCCGAGCAGTCCGTCGCCTGGGCCAGTCGTGCCGACGACCAGACCGGTTCCGAGGACGCCTCCGCTCGTGGTCCCGACGTTGAGGCCGGTCCCGAGTATGCCGGTCCCGGGAGCGGTGGTGCCGAGCGTCACGCCGGTGCCCAGAATGCTACCCGTGGTTGTGTCCAGGGTACCGCGAAGAAGCTGCGCCTGGACCGGTGTCGTCTGCGCCGTGCAGATCAGGAGGCCGGCGGTGAACGGGATGGTCGGCGTGATCCACCAGCGGGGGACGGCGAGCCAGGCAGCCCGGGCGCGAGCCGGCACGAGGGTCGAGGGACGCATCTGGAACTCCATTGCTGCGCAGCGGGACGGGGTCCCGAACCGGCCATGCAACTCAGCGATCAGCGAGCGGGAACAGAATGCATCTTCTAGTGGAATGATTAACGCTAACTTTCGGTTGTATTGATATCGGAAGTGCCCGCACAGATAGGTGTTCTCCCGGCGGCCGAGGGGGCACCGGCAGCCGCCTCAGAAAACGCGTGTTTGCGCGGCGATATCCCGACGGAAAGGGGCTATAGGGGCTTGGAAATCCGAGCTTTCGGCAGGGAACGGACGCGTGATGAACGGTCGAGGTCAGACCATTTTCGTGGCGGGCCATCGGGGCATGGTGGGCTCGGCGATCGTGCGTCGGCTGCGTGAGCTGGGCCACGAGCGCATCCTCACGGCCGACCGCCAGAGTCTCGACCTTCTCGATCAGGCGGCGGTCCGTCGCTTCTTCGCCGACAACCGCATCGATCAGGTCTACCTTGCGGCCGCCAAGGTCGGCGGCATCCACGCCAACAACACCTATCCCGCCGAATTCATCCACGAGAACCTGCTGATCCAGTCGAACCTGATCGACGCCGCGCACACGCACGATGTCGACCGGCTGCTGTTCCTCGGCTCGTCGTGCATCTACCCGAAGCTGGCCCCGCAGCCGATGCGCGAGGACGCGCTCCTGACCGGGCTTCTGGAGCCGACCAACGAGCCCTACGCCATCGCCAAGATCGCCGGGATCAAGATGTGCGAGAGCTACAACCGCCAATACGGGCGGCGCTACCGCAGCGTCATGCCGACGAACCTGTACGGGCCGAACGACAACTTCCACTCCGAGAACGCCCACGTCCTGCCGGCGCTGATGCGCCGCCTGCACGAGGCGAAGGTCGAAGGCCGCCCGTCGGTCACGGTCTGGGGCACCGGCCGGGCGATGCGCGAGTTCCTGCACGTGGACGACATGGCCCGCGCCAGCGTCTTCGTGATGGAGATGGACGACGGGGTCTATGCGGCCAACACGCGGCCGGACCTGTCGCACATCAATGTCGGCACCGGCGAGGATTGCACCATCCGGGAGTTGGCCGAGGCGCTGGCCCAGGTAATCGGCTACGCAGGCCGGCTCGACTTCGACGCCACCAAGCCCGACGGGACGCCGCGCAAGCTGATGGACGTGTCGCGCCTCAGGGCCATGGGCTGGCGGCCGGAGATCGGCCTGGAGGACGGGCTGCGCCAGACCTATGGATGGTTCCTCGAGAACCACGCCTCGCTTCGGAGCTGAACGGCCGCGCCGGCGCGGCCGCCTCATCCTTTCACTCCATCGCCACCGACCAGCCGCTCGGGGAGGAGACGGTTCATGGCCCATCGGCCACCCGATGACAGCGCCGATGCGCGACGCCGGAAGTTCCTGCAGAGCTTCCAGAACTTCGACGCGAACAGCCGGTTTCCCGCACCGTACGTCCAGTTCGCCGGCAAGCCGCTGACGGTCGCGGGCGGCCAGGACTGGCGCTACGACGCCCTCGGGTATCGCAACGACGTGCATGCGGATACGCGGCCCTCATCTGAGACGCTGCGGGTCTTCGTCGTCGGCGACAGCACCCTGATCGACGGACAGGTCTTCGCCGATACCGTGCCGGGGCGGCTGGAGACCGGGCTGAAGCAGGCCCATGGGGCGGGGGCGCGCGTCTACAATTTCGGTGCCGTCTCGGCCTGCCTGAATCAGATGATCGCCCTGGTCACGACGCGGCTGATGGATCTTCAGCCCGACGTCATCCTGATCGTCGGCGGAGCGACCGACATCTTTCAGCCCTGGAGCTTCGATCCGCGGGCCGGCGTTCCATACAATCACTTCGCCAATGAAAGTCTCTACGATTACTTCTTCGACCCGAGGAAGAGCGCAGAGGACACGGTAGCACTGTCCTATGACGGCCTGCAGGCGATGATCTTCAACCGTCTCGAGAATCTGCGGGCGCTGACGAACTGGCAGTCCGAGATCTGGGAATGGGAGGTCGTGCGGCAGTTCGAGCTGGCGCTCAGGCGGCTCGCGCGGCTCGCTCCCGGCATCGGTGCCCCGGTTCGGTTCCTCCTGCAGCCCACGATCGTCCGCAAGGGCGCGCCCGTCGGCACGGAGGCGGGCACGGCCTCCGACGCGTTCCTGGCCTATCTCGATCGCCAGTATGCACGTTTCGAGGGTGTTCTCGGCCGGCTGGATACGCAGGATTCAGCCTTTGCGGCCCGGGACCTCAGCCGCCTGTTCGAAGGCGACGCCCGAAACCTTTTCACGGACATCGTTCACGTGACCTCAGAGGGCCGCCAGATGATGGCGGACCGCCTCCAGGCGGAGGTGGCCGAGACCCTCGAGACCGCGACGCCGGCCTGAACCGTGCGCGAACCGATCGTCTTCATCGGGGATTCGATCACCGAATTGTGGGGCTTCCACCGGGCCGGCACCTTCGAGGCCTACAACCTGATCCCCCGCGGCGGGTCCGGTCAGACGGCCCGCTGGATCACCATGCGGTTTCGGCGCGACCTCGAGGAAACGCGAGCCCGGGGCGTGCATCTTCTGTGCGGTGTGAACGATATCGGCCGCAACGAGGGCTTCTTCGTCCCGGCCGACGAGATCGCCCGAACGCTCGCCGGCATGCTCGACGAGGCCCGTGCCATGGGCGTGCAGGCCTGGATCGGCTCGATCATGCCCGCCGCCAGCATCCCCTGGAATCCGGAGGTGCGCGACGCGCCGGCAATGATCGCGGCGGTCAATGCATGGTTGCGAGACCATGCGCATGAGCACGGCGCGACATTCATCGACTACCATGCGGTGCTGGCGACCGAGACAGGCGGACTCCGGCCCGAATACGGCACCGACGGGCTTCATCTGAGCCCGGCCGGCTACGCCGCCATCGAGCCGCTGATGCTCGCCGCCCTCGGGCGCATCCCGCCGCCGACGCCCGGAGGGGTGGGGCGGGGCGCAGCCAAGGTCCGCCGACGGTGGATCGGTCTTGCGGTGGCGGCGGCAGCGCTCCTCGGTGCTGCCGCCGTTCTGGTTCTCGGCGCCCGCTGATCAGAGCCGGCGCACCGCCCCGTGGGCCGCGCTGGTCGTCAGCATGGCATAGGCACGCAATGCCGTACTCACCTTGCGCTTGCGCGGGGTCGCAGGCTGCCAGCCCGCCGCGTCCTGCGCGATCCGCCGCCGATCCAGCTCCGCCTGATCCACGTCCAGATGAATGCGCCGGTTCGGGATATCGATGGCGATCCGATCGCCGTCGCGCACGAGGCCGATCAGGCCACCCTCGGCGGCCTCCGGCGAGACGTGGCCGATGGACAGGCCCGAGGAGCCGCCGGAGAACCGCCCGTCGGTGACGAGGGCGCAGGCCTTTCCGAGCCCCTTCGATTTCAGGTAGCTCGTCGGATAAAGCATCTCCTGCATGCCGGGGCCGCCGCGGGGCCCCTCGTAGCGGATCAGCACCACCTCGCCAGCCGTGACCTTGCCGTTGAGGATGCCGTCGACGGCCGCGTCTTGGCTCTCGAACACCCGCGCCGTCCCGGTGAAGGTCAGGATCGAGGCATCGACGCCTGCGGTCTTCACGATGCAGCCCTGCTCGGCGAGGTTGCCGTAGAGGACCGCGAGCCCGCCATCCTGCGAATAGGCGTGTGCGGCATCGCGGATGACGCCGCCTTCCCGGTCGAGGTCGAGCTCGTCGAAGCGGGATTCCTGGCTGAAGGCCACCTGGGTCGGCACGCCGCCCGGGGCCGCCCGGTAGAAGGTCTGGACCGACGCGCTCGGCGCGGCGCGCACGTCCCAGCGGGCAAGGGCGTTGCCCAGCGTGCCGGCCGAGACGTTGCCGACCTCGGTGTCGATCAGACCGGCCCGGTCGAGCTCACCGAGAATCCCCATGATGCCGCCGGCCCGGTGCACGTCCTCCATATGGACGTTGGCCACCGCCGGGGCGACCTTGCACAGCACCGGCACCCGCCGGGACAGCCGGTCGATATCGGCCATGGTGAAGGGCACCTCGCCCTCGTGCGCCGCCGCCAGCAGGTGGAGGACCGTGTTGGTCGAGCCGCCCATGGCGATGTCGAGGGTCATGGCGTTCTCGAACGCCTTGAAGCTCGCCACGGCGCGCGGCAGCACGCCCGCGTCGTCCTGCTCGTAGTGGCGGCGGGCGAGATCCACGATGAGGTGACCGGCCTCCACGAACAGGCGCTTGCGGTCGGCATGGGTGGCGAGCACCGAGCCGTTGCCCGGCAGCGCCAGGCCCAGCGCCTCGGTGAGACAGTTCATGGAATTCGCCGTGAACATGCCCGAACACGATCCGCAGGTCGGGCAGGCCGAGCGCTCGATCACCGCGACATCCTCGTCGGAGATGCGGTCGTCGGCTGCGGCGATCATCGCGTCGACGAGATCGACCTTCCTGGCGATGCCCGGCAGCTGGACCTTGCCGGCCTCCATCGGGCCGCCCGAGACGAACACCGTCGGGATGTTGAGGCGTAAGCTGGCCATCAGCATGCCGGGTGTGATCTTGTCGCAGTTCGAGATGCACACCATCGCGTCGGCGCAATGCGCGTTGACCATGTACTCGACGGAATCGGCGATCAGCTCCCGGGACGGCAGCGAGTACAGCATCCCGTCATGGCCCATGGCGATGCCGTCATCCACCGCGATGGTGTTGAACTCCTTGGCGACGCCGCCGGCGGCCTCGATCTCGCGGGCGACCAGCTGGCCGAGATCCTTGAGGTGGACATGGCCGGGCACGAACTGGGTGAACGAGTTCACCACGGCGATGATCGGCTTGCCGAAATCGGCATCCTTCATGCCGGTGGCGCGCCAGAGGCCGCGGGCGCCGGCCATGTTGCGGCCGTGGGTGGTGGTGCGGGAACGATAGGCGGGCATCGAGAGCTTCGACTGGTTCAAAGGTGAAAGGCTTCTGCGCCGGTGCTCGCGCCTCTGCAAGCGTCGCGGAAGGGGCCGTCCCCGTGGCATGCTCCTGGCAGATGGCAGGACGGAGGGATCATATCGTGATGACACAGGTGGAATCGCTCCGGCGGGCCATCGCGCAGGGCCAGGGTCGCACGGAAGCTGACCTCGTCCTGAAGGGCGGCCGTTTCCTCGACCTCGTCACCGGGGCGCTTGTCGCCTCCGATATCGCGATCTGCCGCGACCGCATCGTCGGCACCTTCGGCCACTATCGCGGCACGCGGGAGATCGACATCTCCGGCAAGGTCGTTGTTCCGGGCTTCATCGACACGCATTTCCACGTGGAATCCTCGCTGATGCCCCCGCAGGAATTCGAGCGCTGCGTTCTCCCCCACGGCGTCACCACGGGGATCTGCGACCCGCACGAGATGGCCAACGTTCTCGGAACGGACGCCTTCCGATGGTTCCTTGCTTCGTCCGAAACGCTGGCGATGGACCTGCGCGTGCAGCTCTCGTCCTGCGTCCCGGCCACCGACCATCTGGAGACTTCGGGGGCGCGGATCGACGCGCAGGACCTGCTGTCCTTCGTCGGCCACCCGAAGGTCATCGGGCTCGCCGAATTCATGAACTTCCCCGGCGTGCTGGCGGCCGATCCCGGCGTGCTCGACAAGCTCGCCGCGTTCCAGGGCCGGCATATCGACGGTCACGCCCCGCTCCTGCGCGGCCTCGGACTGAACGCCTACATCGCGGCCGGCATCCGCACCGAACACGAGGCCACCACGCCGGAAGAAGCCCTGGAGAAACTGTCCAAGGGGATGACGGTGCTGATCCGAGAGGGCTCGGTCTGCAAGGATCTGCACGCGCTGGCGCCGATCCTGACCGAGCGGACGGCGCCGTTCCTGGCCTTCTGCACCGATGACCGGAACCCCCTCGACATCGCCGAGGAGGGGCATCTCGACTTCGTCATCCGGACCGCCATCGCCCTCGGCGTCCCACCCCTCGCCGCCTACCGTGCGGCCTCATGGTCGGCGGCCCGGGCGTTCGGGCTTCACGACCGGGGGCTCGTCGCCCCCGGCCAGCGCGCCGATCTCGTGGTGCTTGACGATCTCGACACCTGCGCCGTGTCCCAGGTTCTCAGTGCCGGACGCCCGGTGAACGAGGCGCTGTTCGCCACGCGATCCGCCGTGGAGCCGATCGGCCGCGGCAGCGTGCGGGCGCGGCGGGTCAGCGCCGCGGATTTCGCCGCGCCGGGCTCCGGGCCTTCGACGCCGGTGATCGGGGTGATCCCGGGCCAGATCATCACCCTGCGTCACGACCTCGCCCTGCCCTATTCCGGCGGGGAGCGCCGGATCGACCTGGACCAGGACGTCATCAAGGTCGCGGTGGTCGAACGGCACGGCCGCTCCGCGCCGGGGGTGCGCGGCATCGGGGTCGCGTTCGTGAAAGGCTTCGGCCTGAAGCGGGGGGCCATCGCCTCGTCGGTCGGGCATGACAGTCACAACATCACGGTCGTCGGGGCGGATGATTCCGACATGGCCGTGGCTGTGAACCGTCTGGGCGAGATCGAGGGCGGCTTCGTCGTGGTCGAGGGTGGCGAGGTGCGCGCCGAGATCGCGCTGCCCGTCGCCGGCCTGATGAGCCTGATGCCGTTCGACGACATCCGCCGGTCGCTCGTGACTCTGCGGTCGGCCGCCAGAGGCCTCGGAGTCGTGCTGCCGGAGCCCTTCCTGCAGGTGGCGTTCCTGCCGCTCCCGGTCATCCCCCATCTGAAGATCACCGACCGGGGCCTTGTGGATGTCGACCGTTTCGCCCTGATCGACCCTTGATTTCGATTGTGCGCAATTTAAATGGGGCTGTGCGAAGGCCCGCCGGCGCCTACATGCCGACTTTCTTCCTCCAACCGGAGATCGCTATGTCCGTAGATGTGAAGTACCGCACCACCGCCACCGCCACCGGTGGCCGCGACGGCGCCGCCCGCACGGCCGACGGCAGCTTCGAGGTCAAGCTGTCGACGCCGAAGGAGCTCGGTGGCGCGGGTGGCCCGGGCGCGAACCCGGAGCAGCTCTTCGCCTCCGGCTACTCGGCCTGCTTCCTCGGCGCCATGAAGGCCGTGGCCCCGTCGCTGCAGCTCAAGGTCCCGGCCGATACCAGCGTCACGGCTGACGTCGGCATCGGTCCGCGCTCCGAGGGCGGTTTCGGCATCACCGCCGATCTCACGATCAGCCTGCCGGGCCTCGACCGCGCGGACGCGCAGAAGCTTGTGGACGCCGCTCACCAGGTCTGCCCGTACTCCAACGCGACCCGCGGCAACGTCAATGTCGGTCTGAAGCTGGCCTAAGACGGTGTCCGGCGGGTTTCGCGTCCGCGAGGCCCGCCGTCGCACCACCCGCGGGCTCGATCCGCGGGTCGATGCCGTGCCGTCGTGGCGCCGCGACGCGTACGATGATGGCGCCGGCCCGCAATCCGTGCCGGACGAGGCCGCCCTCCGACTGACCTCGCGCGCCGGATCTCACACGTCGGCGCGGGCCCGCATGCAGACCTTCCCGGCTGCATCGAGGGTCACACCCTCGAACCCGGACCCGCGGGTTCGGCCGCAGACGCGAAAGGTCTGGTTGGCCGTCATCGGCGAGACGCCGCGATAGGTGAAAATCCGCGGCACGTGTCCCAGGAGCGTCGCGGCGAGGTTCATCAGCAGCGTGGCCTGCATTGGGCCGTGGACGACGAGATCGGCATAACCCTCCACCTGCGTCGCGTAGGGCTGGTCGTAGTGGAAGCGGTGGCCGTTGAAGGTCATCGCCGAATAGCGGAACAGCAGCGTCGGCGTCGCGGGCACTGCCCAGATTGCCGCGTAGTCATCGGGATCGTCGCGTTCGGGCGCGGCATCGGTTCCGGTCTGCGCCCCGGCCGCCTCGCGATAGACGATGTCCTGCCGTTCACGGATCGCGACGCCCCGTCCCGTGGCGACGGCGTGCTCGACGGTGACGAAGCACAGGCTTCCGCTTCGCCCGTCCTTGAAGACGACGTCCCGTACCGTCTCGGTGCGGGTGACCGCGTCTCCCGCGCGCAGATCCGAAAGGGTCTCGATCTGTCCGCCCGCCCACATCCGCCGGGGCAGCGGCACGGGCGGGAGGAACCCGCCCTTCGCGACGTGGCCGTCCGGACCGAGGGCGTCGGCGGCCGGCGTCTCCGGGGCGAGACACCAGTGCAGCGCCGGCCACGCGATGCCGTCGGCGACCGGGGCGAGATGCGGCCCGAGGGTCGCGCGGAACTCGGCCATCAGGCGTGGGGTGACGAGGTCGGAGGCCTCGCGTGTCCGGCCGATCCAGGCGGCGAAATCGGTCATGTCAGTACGAACGCGGCAGGCCGAGCACATGCTCGGACAGGTAGGCGAGGATCAGGTTCGTGGAGATCGGCGCCACCTGGTAGAGGCGGGTCTCGCGGAACTTCCGCTCGATGTCGTATTCCTCGGCGAAGCCGAAGCCGCCATGGGTTTGGATGCAGGCGTTGGCGGCCTCGAACGAGGCGTCGGCCGCGAGCATCTTGGCCATATTGGCTTCGGCTCCCGGATTCGCGCCGCCCTCGTAGAGGGCCAGCGCCTCCCGGACCATCAGCTCGGCCGCGCGCATGTTGGCGTAGGCCTTGGCGATCGGGAACTGCACGCCCTGATTGGCACCGATCGGACGGCCGAAGACCGAGCGCTCGCCGGCATAGATCCGTGCCTTCTCGATGAACCACTTGGCGTCGCCGATGCATTCGGCGGCGATCAGGATCCGCTCGGCGTTCATGCCCGACAGGATGTAGCGGAATCCCTTGCCCTCCGCGCCGATGAGATTCTGGGCCGGCACCCGGAGGTTGTCGAAGAACACCTCCGTGGTGGCATGGTTCATCATCGTGCGGATCGGCCGGATGGTGAGGCCGTTGCCCCTGGCCTCCCGCATGTCGACGAGGAGCACCGACAGGCCGTCGGTGCGTTTCATGGTCTCGGTCCTGGGCGACGTGCGCGCCAGCAGCAGCATCAGGTCCGAATGTTCGGCACGGCTGGTCCAGATCTTCTGGCCGTTGACGACGTAGTGGTCGCCCTCCAGGCGCGCCGTGGTCTTGAGGCTGCCGGTGTCGGTGCCGGAGGTGGGCTCGGTCACGCCGAAGGCCTGGAGCCGCAGGCGTCCTTCCGCGAGGGCCGGGAGATATTCGGCCTTCTGCGCCTCGGAGCCGTGCCGGAGGAGCGTGCCCATCGTGTACATCTGCGCGTGGCATGCGCCCCCGTTGCAGCCGGCCCGCTGGACCTCCTCCAGGATCGCGGCCGCGGCCGAGAGCGGCAGGCCGGAGCCGCCATACGCCTCGGGGATCAGAACCGACAGGTAGCCGCTCTCGGTGAGCGCGTTCACGAACGCGGTCGGGTAGGTCATCTCCCGGTCGAGGGCCCGCCAGTACGCGCCCGGGAAGCCGGCGCAGAGCTTGGCGACCGCCTCGCGGATCTCGGTGTAGGCTTCCATCGACATCTCCTCAGGCCGTGCGGCCGCCGTCGACCGGCAGATCGACGCCGGTGATGAAGGCCGCCTCGTCGGAGGCGAGGAACAGGGCGGCCGACGCGATGTCGCTCGCCTGGGACAGGCGGCCGAGCGGGATCGTGGCGATGAACCGGTCGCGGTTCTCGGGGGTATCGGGCACGCCCATGAAATGCTCGAGGAGCCCGGTGGCGCCCATGACCGGGCAGAGGGCGTTCACCCGGATCTTCCAGGGCGCCAGTTCGAGCGCCAGGGACTTCGAGGCGAGGCTCGCCGCGCCCTTGGAGGCGTTGTACCACGTCAGCCCCGGCCGCGGCCGCAGAGCCGCCGTCGAACTGACGTTCAGGATAACGCCGCCGCCCGCATCGCGCATGAGCGGGGCGACCTCCCGGACATAGTGAAAGATCGACTTCACGTTGACCCGGAAGACCCGGTCGAAGTCTTCTTCGGTGACCTCCATCAGCGGCTTGTTGCGGTGTGTGGTGCCGGCGTTGTTGACCAGGATGTTCGGCAGACCGAAGCGCTGCCGTGTCTCGTCGACGCTGGCGATGACATCGGCGGCGAGGCCGACATCTGCGGCGATGGCGATGGCGTTGTCGCCCAGATCCGCCGCGACCCGCGCGGCGGCCGCGCCGTCGATGTCGATGCAGGCGACCTTCGCGCCCTCGGCGACGAAACGCTGGGCGATCCCCGCTCCAAAGCCGCTGCCGGCGCCCGTCACAAGCGCGATCTTGCCGTCGAGCCTCATCGTGTCCTCCCCGCGTGTCGTTCGGTGTCGATCTCTAGGTCCTCAGGTGCCGGGAGCGAACTCGGCCCGGATACGCGCGCCGTGCGCGTCGATCGCCGGGACGGGGCCGAGGGCGCGGATCTGCCCGTCGACCAGCACCGGCGGCGCGACGATGCGGGCGGATCCGGCGGGTGTCCCGACCTCCGTGCGGATCAGTGCCGGGTGGGTGGCGAGGTCCGCAAGCGTGTTGACGAAACCGTAGGCGGTGCCGGCGGCCTTCAGCCGGGCGGCGGCGGCGTCGCGGCTCAACCGCACCAGCTCGGCGCCGATGCGCAGGTCGACGGCGGCGCGGTTGGCGACCCGGGCGTTGTTGGACGCGAAGCCTTCGGCGCGGGCGAGATCCGGCTCGCCGAGCACGCCAGCGCAGAAGCGCGCCCATTCGCGCTCGTTCTGGATCGAGATCAGCACGAGGTTGCCGTCGGCCGTGGGGAAGGCGCCATAGGGACAGATCGAGGGATGGGCGAGGCCGACCCGCTGCGGCGCCTGCCCGGTTCCCTCGAAATAGAGCAGCGGCACGTTCATCCAGTCGGCGGCGGCGCTGAACAGGCTGACCTCCAGGGCGCAGCCCTGCCCAGAGATGCCCCGGGCGATCAGAGCCTCCAGCACGGCCGCATGGGCATCCATGCCGCAGGCGACGTCGCAGACGGACACGCCGACCCGGCCGGGTCCCGCCGGATGGCCGGTGATGCCCGCGAGCCCGCTCTCCGCCTGGACCAGCAGGTCGTAGGCCTTCATGTCGCTGTAGGGGTTGCCGGCACCGTAGCCCGAGATGTCGACGGTGATCAGCCGGGGATAGCGTGCACGCAGCTCCGCCGATCCGAAGCCCGCGCGCGCCGCGGCGCCGGGGGCGAGGTTCTGCACGAACACGTCGGCCCGCGCGAGGATCGCGTGCAGGAGCCGGGCATCGGCCGGGTCCTTGATGTCGGCGACGAGGCTCTCCTTACCGCGGTTGAGCCAGACGAAGTAGCTCGCCAGGCCGTCGACCGCCGCGTCATAGCCGCGGGCGAAATCGCCTTCCGGCCGCTCGATCTTGATGACCCGGGCGCCGGCATCGGCGAGCCGTGAGGTGCAATAGGGGGCGGCGACGGCCTGCTCCAGGGCGAGCACGGTGAGCCCTCGCAACGGCAGGTTCTGGCTCATCCGCACCCTTCGTCTTTGCGCCGCCCCGCGAGGCCGGAGCTGGAACAAGTGGAACGGCCGGAGGCTCCGCCAAGCGGGCGGCGGTGACAGGGCTGCCCGGTCGTGGGCCTCCGGCCGGGCTTTCACACGGTGCCGGCGAGGCCGGCGGTCGAGCCTACTCGGCTGCGTGCAGCGTGGGCGGTCCGCGGACCTCCTCCACCGGCTCCGCGTCGGCGCGGGCGACCTGCGTCGTTTCCGGCCGGTCGCGGAAGGACAGGCGGTGGGCCAGCCGGTCGAGATAGATGTAGATCACCGGCGTCGTGAACAGCGTCAGCACCTGGCTCACCGCGAGGCCGCCCACCATGGCGTAGCCCAGGGGCTGCCGGATCTCCGAACCGGTGCCGGTGGCGAGCATCAGCGGGATGCCGCCGAGGAGCGCCGCCATCGTGGTCATCAGGATCGGCCGGAAGCGCAGCAGCGCGGCCTTCCGGATCGCGGCCTCGGGGGTGAGCCCCTCCTCGCGCTCGGCGACGATGGCGAAGTCGACCAGCATGATGCCGTTCTTCTTCACGATGCCGATGAGGAGGATGATGCCGATCAGCGCGATCAGGCTGAAGTCGAACCCCGCCCACATCAGCATCGCCAGGGCGCCGACGCCGGCGGACGGCAGGGTCGACAGGATCGTGATCGGGTGGATGAAGCTCTCGTAGAGGATGCCGAGGATCAGGTAGACCACGAACAGCGCCGCCAGGATCAGGAGCGGCACCGTCGAGAGCGATTGCTGGAAGGCCTGGGCGGTGCCCTGGAAGCCGCTCACCACGGTCGGCGGCACCTGCAGCTCCCGCATCGCCCGGCCGATCGCCTCGGTCGCTTGGCCCAGTGCCACGTCGGGAGCGAGGTTGAAGCTGATCGTCACCGCCGGGAACTGGCCCTGGTGGTTCACGGCGAGCGGCGCCACCGGAACGGTCGTCCAGTGGGCGAAGGCAGCTAGCGGTACTTGCCCGCCCCCGATCGGCGCCTTGATGTAGATCCTGTCGAGGCTCTCGACGCTGCCCTGCAGCGCCGGCAGAACCTCCAGCACGACGTGGTAGCTGTTCAGCTGCGTGAAGTACTGGGCGATCTGGCGCTGGCCGAACGCGTCGTAGAGCGTGTCGTCGATCAGCTGAGGCGTGATGCCGTAGCGCGAGGCGGCGTCGCGGTCGATCGACAGCGTCAGCGTCGTACCGCGGGTCTGCTGGTCGGTGGCGACGTCGCGCAGCTCCGGCAGGGTCTTCAGCGTGTCGAGGATGCGCGGCGCCCAGGCGTTCAGCTCGGCGAGATCCGGATCTTGGAGCGTGTATTCGAACTGGGTCCGCGAGGTGCGGCCTCCGGTGCGCACGTCCTGGGTGGCCTGGATGAAGGTCCGGATGCCCTCCACGCGCTCGAGTTTCGGCCGCAGGCGGCCGATCACCTGGAAGGCATTGGCGTCGCGCTCGTCGCGCGGCTTGAGCGTGATGTACATGCGCCCGGAATTGAGCGCCTGGCCGTTGCCGCCGAGCGACATGCCGACGGTCGCCACCGCCGGATCGGCCTGGACGATGGCGCCGACCTTCTCCTGCAGCGCCTGCATCGCCGAGAACGAGATGTCCTGCGACGCCTCGGTGACGCCGATCATGAAGCCGGTGTCCTGCTGCGGGAAGAAGCCCTTCGGGATCGCGACGAACAGGTAGCCCGTCAGTGCCAGCGTGGCGAAGAACACCAAGAGCGTGACGCGGCGGAACCGCAGAGCCACGTCGAGGGCATCGGCGTAGACTGCAAGCAGCCCGTCGAACGCGGCCTCGCTGATCCGGTAGAGGCGGCCATGGCGCTCGCCGTCGTGCGGCTTGAGAAGCCGCGAGGCCATCATCGGGGTCAGCGTCAGCGACACGAAGGCCGAGACCGCGATCGTCATCGACAGCACCACGGCGAACTCGCGGAACAGCCGGCCGATGATCCCGCCCATGAGCAGCAGCGGGATCAGCACCGCGATCAGCGACACCGAGATCGACACGATGGTGAAGCCGATCTCGCCCGCGCCCTTGAACGCGGCCTCCATGGGCCGCATCCCCGCCTCGACGTAGCGGCTGATGTTTTCGAGCACGACGATGGCGTCGTCCACCACGAAGCCCACCGAGATGGTGAGCGCCATCAGCGAGAGGTTGTCGAGGGTGTAGCCCGCCATCCACATGAGCGCGCAGGCGCCGAGCAGCGCGAGCGGCACCGTCACGCTCGGGATCACCGTCGCCCAGAAGCTGCGCAGGAAGACGAAGATCACCCCGACGACCAGCACGATCGTCAGCATCAGGGTGAATTGCACGTCCTCGACCGAGGCGCGGATGGTCTGGGTGCGGTCGCTGAGGATGCCGACCTTGATGGCGGCCGGCAGGGTGGCGGTCAGGCGCGGCAGCTGCGCCTTGATGCTGTCCACCGTGTCGATGACGTTGGCGCCGGGCTGCTTGAACACGACGAGGAAGATGCCGCGCCGGCCGTTGGTCCAGCCGGCCTGCTTGGTATCCTCGGGGCCGGCGACGGCTTGTCCGATATCGCGCACGCGCAGCGGCGCGCCGTCGCGATAGGCGATGATGACGTCGTTCCAGTTCTGCGCCGCAGTGAGCTGGTCGTTGGCGTAGATCGTGTAGCTGTGGCTGCCGCCGTCGATGCTGCCCTTGGGGTTGTTGACGGTGGTCAGCGTGAGCTGCGCGCGCACGTCCTCCAGGGACAGGCCCTTGGCCACGAGCTTGGCCGGGTCGATCTGGACGCGGACCGCCGGCTTCTGCTGGCCGCCGATGAAGACCTGGGCGACGCCGGAGATCTGGCTGATCCGCTGGGCCAGCTGCACGTCGACCGCGTCGTCCACATCGATCAGCGGCAGGCTGTCGGAGGTGGCCGAGAGCAGCAGGATCGGCGAGTCGGCCGGATTGACCTTGCGGTAGGTCGGCGGGGTCGGCAGGTTCTTCGGAAGCTGGCCGCTGGCGGCGTTGATCGCCGCCTGGATGTCGCTCGCCGCGCCGTCGATGTTGCGGTTGAGATCGAACTGGACCGTGACCGTCGAGATCCCGAGGGAACTCGTCGAGGTCATCTGCGCCACACCCGGGATCTGCGAGAACTGCCGCTCCAGCGGCTGCGCCACCGACGAGGCCATCGTCTCCGGGCTCGCGCCGGGGAGCTGCGCGGTCACCTGAATCGTCGGGAAATCGACCTGCGGCAGCGGTGCGACGCCCAGCAGCGGATAGGCCACGACCCCGAGGAACAGGATGCCGACCATGATCAGCGTGGTCGCCACCGGAAACCGGATGAAGGGTGCCGAGATGCCGCCTTTCACTGCTCGGCCTCGCGCGGAACTGCTCTCGTCATCGCCGCCTCGTTCACCCTCAACGCACCGCCTCCGCCTGCGCGGTGTGGGCGGCGTGCGGGTCACCCACGAGGCTGCCGTCCTGGACCTTGTACTGACCGGCGACGATCACCCGCTCGCCGGGCTGCAGATCGCCGCTGAGGATCCGGGTCCGCCCGGAATCGGAGCGCCCCGCTTTCAGAGCGCGCTGATGGGCGTGGTTTCCGTCATCCACCGAGAAGACGAACAGGCCGTCGGGACCGTGCTGGATGGCATTGTCCGGTACGGTCATGGCGACGGCGACCGTGCCGACCCGCATCTTGGTGGAGACCGACAGGCCCGGCCACAGGGCGTGGATCTTGTTCTCGAAAACGGCCTTGAGGCGGATCGTGCCGGTCGCCGTGTCGACTTGGTTGTTGAACAGGGCGAGCTTGCCGTCCGCGAGCTTCGTCAGCCCGTCCGAACTCCAGGCTTCCACCGGGACGTCGCCCTTGCGCAGGGCTGCGGCGATCGCGGGCAACTGATCCTCCGGCGCCGTGAAGACGACGAAGATCGGCTCCACCTGCGTGATCGTGACGATCGGGGTCTGGCCCGCCGCGTTGACGATGTTGCCGATATCGACCTGCCGGAAGCCGGTGACGCCGTCGATGGGCGCGCGGACCGTCGCGTAGCCGAGCTGCGTCGTGGCGTTGTCGATGGCCGCCTGATCGGACGCCACCTGCGCGGTGAGCTGGGCGACCAGGGCGGTCTGCGTCTCGGTCTGCTGCCGGGAGGCATAGGCGCCCAGTCCGGTGTAGCGGACGAGGTCGGCTTTGGCGTTGCCGAGATTGGCCGTGTCCTGTTCCTTCTTGGCCTTCGCCTGAGCGAGCGCCGCCTGATAGGGCCGCGGGTCGATCTGAACGAGGACATCGTCCTTGTGGACGGTCTGTCCCTCCCGGAACGCCACCTGCTGGATCTCGCCGTCGACCCGCGTGCGGACCTGGACGGTGTTGTAGGCCTGCACGGTGCCCAGGCCGTTCGAGACCAGGGCGAACGGACCCTGCTCGACCGTCCCGAGGGTGACGGGCACAGGAAGCGGCGCCGCCGCCACGGGCTTCGCGACGGGCCGGTTCAGATACGTGTAGCCGTAGGCGGCGCCGCCCGTGATGGCGAGGAGGATCAGGCCCAGACCGGCCGCGCCGGAGCGTCTCGATGCGGGGCCCGGCGCCGGTCGATGGACGCCGTCGTCGTCCGTGCGCGTCACCGGCGCGTCGGATCGAAAGGTGTCGCGCTCACGCACGTCCTCATTCAGCATGCGCCGTTATCCGCCCCTTGGCCCGAAAGCTCCGCACAGCCGGAAAATTTTGCATCCATTAGCATACAATCCGCGTTCCGGACATCGTGGCGTCCCGCCGATCACGGCAAAGTTCCCCGACGTAAAGCGTGCAAGCGCCGACGGCAGAGGGTAGCGTCACGCCGTCCGACACCCCGTCCGGACGATCCGTGCCTGGTGCGGCGGCGCGGAACATCCGCCGATGCCGCGCCGAGGATGTGAGACCGGGACGCCGCATGGCCTCGACGCTGGAACTGGATGGCCTGAACGAGCTGCGCGATGCGCTAATCGAGGAACGGCAGATCATCGTCGCATCGGTGCGGAAACTGCGCGACGCGCGGCGCCGGAAAGGCACGTTCGTACTGGGTGACGGCGCCGATGCCGGTCCGCGGCTGGTCGCCGTGCAGGAGCAGATCGAAGTGGTCGAATCCATCATCGCCGCGCTCACGCAATCCCGGACCTGACGCGACCCGGATCCGCATCGTCGGAAAATCCGTTCCGGGCGCCTCGTCCGGAATGCCGTTGTCCGGCACTGCCACAGTTCGATGTCCGGGATGTTTCTGGGGTTTTTGCTCGGCCTTCCCGGGATCGGATATGCGCCGCTCGGTTGGCCCTTGAAGTCAGACGCCGGTGTGCCGAGTCATCGATCAGTCCTGCGGCAGGATTCGACGCCGCGCTTTGCCGAAAAAAGGCCCTTGATCCAGCGCTGCACAATATTGGTGCCCCGGCGTTTCTGGCAGGTCCCGGCAGTCGAATGGGACGGCGCGTTGCCGCGGCGCCGGTGCTCGTTTGCCGGTTATGGATTCGCCCGGGCGTGACGATCCACGCGGCTTGTACAGGCTCTGCACATCTTTCGGGCTGGACGATCGCGATGCCGTGCTGTTAGCCCAACGCAACTCAAGGCGCAGGACTACGAAGATGGACGCCTTCGATCACGCCGGAACGGTGCACGACGCCGACGAAACCGTCGACACGCCTCACGAGACCGAGCTTCTGGCCCTCTGGCGCGCCCTCGCGGCCGACAGGCGCGCGCGGGACGAGCGCATGGCACGCCTGCGCGCCATGCGCCTGATCGGCGGAGACGACGGAACCGACTGATCAATCGGTCTCCGGCATCCCGTCCTGAATGCGGCTCGCCAGGACGAAGCCGACCGCCATCGCCATGGCTTCGGCCTGTGCGATCAGCGTCGGCTCGCCGGCATCGCGCGCCGCCTGCAGCAGCTGGATCGCGTGGCGGCCGAGACGGAGGTTCACGTCCTCTTCGCCCGCTGGGTCGTCGTCCGGCATCCCGTGGCTCTGGGCGCGGTCAGTCATTGTCGTGCCTCGATCTCGGGGCGGCTGGCATGGGCTTGAACGGCGAGGAGGTCGCGATCCACGATTGCGTGTCCGTGACGTCGCCGAAGACCCGCATCACCGCGCTCACCGACCGGTGGATCTCTTCGGCGCCGATGTCCTCCAGATCGTGGCTGGCGGAGGCATCGGACAGGAAGGTCACGTCCTGACCCCGGTGGAAGCCGTCGACCGCCGTCGCGAGGCAGGAGGATTCGGCGGCGAAGCCCGCCATGACGAGGGGCGGGCTTCCGCGCTCCATCGCGTCGGCGAAGGCGGGGCTCGCGTAGCAGGAGGGGCGGTCCCGGTCGAAGATCATGTCGCAGCCGTGGGGCTCGAACCCCTCGATCCAGCGGGCGTAGCGGCTGCCCGCCTGGAACAGCGGCGCCCCGACCCAGCGGACATAGGCCACCTGTATGCCGCTCGCGCGGGCATGCGCGAGGGCGCGGCGGCAGTTTTGGAGCGCGGGCTCGATCCCCGACAGGGCGAGCGGACGCCCGGCGATCTCGTATTCCTGCTGCATGTCCACCAGCACCAGAACCGGGACGCTGCGGGGCCGGCGATACAGCGCCGGATTGATCGGCCGGTTCATCGCGCCGCCACCGTCCGGTCCACGGAGGGCCGCGTCACGGCCCGGCTGCGGGACCGGTCGAGGGTTCCCGCCCGGTGCCAGCGTCCTTCCGGCCGGATGATGATGTAGGGGTCGGCGCCGAGCCCGATGGCCTGCGGATGCGGCTCCGCCTCCATCAGCATCTCGACGTAGTCGAAGTCCGAGAAGACCAGTTCCTGCGCACCGTCGAAGATCCTAAAGCCGAAGCGGCTCCAGAAACCGACGAGGCGCTTCTGGGCGTGGCCGTAGAGCCGGCGGTAGCCCTTCACCCGCGCGAGTTCGATTCCGGCCCGGACCAGGGCGAAGGCCAAGCGGGTGTTGCGGAACTCGGCCCGGACCGCAAGGCGCTCGATCTTGGCGAAATCCGCGAAGAACCGGATGCGCAGGCAGCCCGCCGGCTCGTCCCCGACATAGCCGATCAGGTGCGTCGCCGAGAGGTCGTTGCCGTCGAACTCCTCCTCGTAGGGGCAGGCCTGCTCTGCCATGTAGACGGCGGCGCGCAGGGCGATGACCCGGGACAGATCCTCCAGGTTCCGCGCGACCGCGACGCTGGTGCCGGCCCCGCCCGGCTTGTGGCTGTCGTAGAGCGGTGCGGCCTCCGTCTTCGGCCCGCGGGCGAAATGGTACAGGTCCACACAGCTGGTCTTGCGGACCGTGAAGCCGAGCGTCGTGAGCAGATCCGCGCCCTCGGGCGTCGCCGCCCGGGCGTAGAAATCGACGCCGCGATAGGTTGGGCTCGACAGACGGTCGAAGACGAGGCTGACGCCACCGGCAAGCCGCCGCCGCGCGTAGACCGCCCAGACATAGATCCCGGCCGGACGTTCGTGCTGACCGGCCAGCATCGCGGCCGGTGGATCCGACGCATCGAGCGTTCCCGTCTTGAGCGCGGCCAGGCCGGCCGCATTCAGCATCAGGCAGGCGACGAAGCCGTCGCCCTGCGGACGTGCCGCATCGAACTTGTGTTTCTGGGCAATCGCCAGGACGCTGTCCGGATTGATCGACATCACGCGCTGCACGACGTGCAGGGGTGCCAGATCCGGCAGATCTGTACGCGCATCTTCGATCAGGCGTCTGAGATCGTCCGGCGCCGGCATGAATACGACGAGATGACGGGCGATACGATCGACGCGCAACATGCTCAGGTCATGCCGCGGCTCCACAGTGACTGACGCTGGACCAAGTTGATCCGTATCCCCCGCCACGAACTGGCCGCGAGCCATGTGCAGTGTCATCGGATGACCTGTCATTCGGTTTCGGATTGACGGTCCAGCACTTCGCATCTAGCGCTCTGGCTGTATGTGCAAAAATTGAAACAGGGGTGTTCCGTCGATGGAACAGACGGAGGCAAGCCGGGGCTCGATGCCCGACTGGCAGAGCATCCGAGTCTTCCTGACGCTCCAGCGGTCCGGAAGCTTCCGATCGGCGGCCGCCAAGCTCGGCCTGTCCGTGAATTCGGTGCGTCGCCGGATCGGCGATCTCGAGGCCCTGATCGGTGCCCCGCTGATGACGCGCCATGTCGACGGGATCCGTCTGACCACCGAGGGCCAGGCGATCCTGGACGCGGCCAACCGCATGGAGGCTGCGGCGTTCAGCCTGGTGCGCACGGGCGAGGTCGCTCCGTTCGCCGAGACCGGCGAGGTCCGCATCGCGGTGACGGAGGGGCTGGGGGCGTTCTGGCTCGCGCCGCGGCTCGTCGAGTTCCAGCGCGCCAATCCGCGCCTGACCGTCGACCTGCGCTGCGCCATGGAATCCGCCGACGTCCTGCGGCTTGAAGCGGACGTTGCCATCCAGCTGACGCGCCCGACGAGCCCGGACCTGCGCGTCGTCAAGCTCGGCCGCATCCACATGGTGCCCTATGCCGGGCGGAGCTACGTGGAGACGTATGGGCTTCCCGATCGCCCCGAGGATCTCGCGCGCCACCGGATCGTGGTTCAGGACGGCAGCCAGACCATGCGCCTCGAGGATTACGTGCGCTCAGTGCCGGGCTTTCCCGCGACGGTGCCGATCACCCTGAAGATCAATGTCAGCAGCGCGTATTACTGGGCGATCGCGAAGGGCGCCGGGATCGGCCTCCTGCCGACCTATGCCAGCGCGATCGGCGCGCAGGTCGTCCCGGTGGACAATCTCGGCCGCTTCGGCGTCGACATCTGGCTGACCTATCACCCGGATGCGGAGCGGATCGGCCGCGTGCGGCGGACGATCGACTGGCTGCGTGCGTCCTTCGATCCGAAGCGCTATCCCTGGTTCCGGGACGAGTTCATCCATCCCCGCGACCTGCCGGGCGCCGTCAAGGGCGAGTCCCTGCCGGACCTGTTCGCCGGGTTCATCGCCATGACCTCGTGACGTCGCCGGGACCCTGAGCGGCCCCCGACCGTCGATGGCCCGAAGCGTCTCCACGGGGCCCGCCTTGGCCTTGACCGCGCAACGCGCATGATCCTTGCTCCGGCGGCCACGACGACGAGGTTGCCCGTGCTGCTGACACCCCGCGAAAAGGACAAGCTGCTGATCGCCATGGCGGCACAGGTGGCGCGCAACCGCCTCGCACGGGGCGTGAAGCTCAACCACCCGGAGGCGGTGGCTCTGATCACCGATTTCGTGGTCGAGGGCGCCCGGGACGGCCGCACCGTGGCCGATCTGATGCAGGCCGGCGCCAAAGTGCTGACCAGCGATCAGGTCATGGAGGGCGTGCCGGAGATGATCCACGACATCCAGGTCGAGGCCACCTTCCCGGACGGGACAAAGCTCGTCACCGTGCACCACCCGATCCGGGGGACGGCCTCGGCAGACGTCCCCGGGGCCGTGACGACGCTGCCCGGCGAGATCGTCTTCAACGCAGACGCCGAGCGGACCGTGCTCGAAGTCGCCAATGTCGGGGACCGGCCGATCCAGGTCGGCTCGCACTATCACTTCTTCGAGGTCAATCCGGGCCTCGTGTTCGAGCGGGAGCAGGCCCGCGGCAAGCGCCTCGACATCGCGCCGGGCACCGCCGTGCGTTTCGAGCCGGGATCGACGCGGGAGGTCGCGCTGGTGCCGCTCTCCGGCGGACGCACCGTGTACGGTTTCCGCGGCGACGTGATGGGCAAGCTCTGACCATGGCCAATTCGCCCAAGCCCGCCAGCCTGCCCCGGTCCGCCTACGCCGACATGTTCGGCCCCACGGTCGGCGACCGTATCCGCCTCGCCGATACCAGCCTGGAGATCACGGTCGAGCGCGACTTCACCACCTACGGTGAGGAGGTGAAGTTCGGCGGCGGCAAGGTCATCCGCGACGGCATGGGCCAGAGCCAGGCGACCAACGCCGACGGCGCCGTCGACACGGTAATCACCAACGCCGTGGTCCTCGACCATTGGGGCATCGTTAAATGCGATGTCGGAATCGTCCGCGGCCGGATCTTCAAGCTCGGCAAGGCCGGCAACCCGGATGTGCAGCCCGGAATCGACATCGTGGTCGGCCCGGGCACGGAGGTCATCGCCGGCGAGGGCAAGATTCTGACGGCGGGCGGCTTCGACAGCCACATCCACTTCATTTGCCCGCAGCAGATCGAGGAGGCGCTCTGCTCGGGGATCACCACGATGCTCGGCGGCGGCACTGGGCCGGCCCACGGCACCTTCGCCACCACCTGCACCCCGGGCCCCTGGCACATCGCCCGGATGATCGAGGCGGCTGACGCCTTCCCGATGAATCTCGCCTTCGCCGGCAAGGGCAATGCGTCCCGGCCGGACAGCCTCGTCGAGATGGTGCGGGCGGGTGCCTGCGCGCTGAAGCTCCACGAGGATTGGGGCACCACGCCCGCGGCGATCGATACCTGCCTGTCCGTGGCGGATGCCCACGACATCCAGGTCATGATCCACACCGACACGCTCAACGAATCGGGTTTCGTCGAGGACACGATCGCCGCCTTCAAGGGCCGAACGATCCACGCCTTCCACACCGAGGGCGCCGGCGGCGGCCACGCCCCCGACATCATCAAGGTCGCCGGGCTGCCGAACGTGCTCCCGTCGTCCACGAACCCGACGCGGCCCTACACGTGGAACACGATCGACGAGCATCTCGACATGCTCATGGTCTGCCACCACCTCGACCCGTCGATCCCCGAGGATCTCGCCTTCGCGGAGAGCCGGATCCGGCGCGAGACCATCGCGGCCGAGGACATCCTGCACGATATCGGCGCGCTCTCGATGATGTCCTCCGACAGCCAGGCCATGGGCCGGGTCGGCGAGGTCATCATCCGCACGTGGCAGACCGCCGACAAGATGAAGCGGCAGCGGGGCGCGCTGCCGGGGGATGCCTCCGGCACCGACAACCTGCGGGCGCGCCGCTACATCGCCAAATACACGATCAACCCGGCCATCGCGCACGGCATCTCTCGGCACATCGGCTCGGTGGAGCCCGGCAAGCTCGCCGACCTCGTCCTCTGGACGCCGGCCTTCTTCGGGGTGAAGCCCGATCTCGTGCTGAAGGGCGGCAGCATCGCGGCCGCCCCCATGGGCGACCCGAACGCCTCGATCCCGACGCCGCAGCCGGTGCATTACCGGCCGATGTTCGGTGCCTACGGTCGGGTCCCCTTCGCCACCGCCCTGACCTTCGTCTCCAAGGCCGCCGTCGACGACGGCCTGCGGGAACGGCTCGGCGTCCAGAAGGACCTGGTGGCCGTGGAGAATGTGCGCGGCGGCATCTCGAAGAAAAGCATGATCCTCAACGACGCCACGCCCGAGATCGAGGTGGATCCCGAGACCTACGACGTCCGGGCCGACGGCGAGCTGCTGGTCTGCGAGCCCGCCGAGGTGCTGCCCATGGCGCAGCGCTACTTCCTGTTCTGAGCGGTCCCGTCCGATGATTCGCGCCACCCGCATCCTTCGCCGGGACGCCCTGTCCGGCGGCGAGATCGTCGACCGCGTCGTGCTCGATCACGGCGACCGGCATCGCCGCCGGGTCGCCATGCGCGGCGCAGGCGGGCTGGGCTTCCTGCTCGACCTGCCGGAGCCGGCCGTGCTGGAGGACGGCGACGCCCTGGTCCTACAGGACGGCCGCCTCGTCTGGGTCGAGGCGGCGCCGGAGCGCCTTCTGGAGATCCGCGCACCGGACGACCATGCCCTCAAGCGCCTGATCTGGCACATCGGCAACCGGCACATCCCCGCCGAGATCGGCGCGGACGCGGTGTGGATCGCCGATGACCATGTGCTCGCCGAGATGGTGCGCGGTCTCGGCGGCACCGCCGAGCCCGTGGAGCGACCGTTCCGGCCCGAGGGCGGTGCCTATTCCGGCGGCCACGCCCACGAGCATGACCATTCCCACGGCGGCCACCACCATCACCACCATGCCGGCGGCTGAAACCCTGGATTCGCTGCGTCTGATGGCGTGGCTGTCGCCGGGTTACCCGGTGGGCGCCTACGCCTACTCGCACGGCCTGGAATGGGCTGTCGAAGCCGGAGATATCCGCGACGAGGCCGGCCTGACGCTGTGGCTCGAGGACGTCTGTACCCGCGGCGCCCTGCGCAACGACCTGATCCTCGCGGCCGAGGCCCACCGGGCGGCAGGCGCCTCCGACGGCGTCGGCCTCATCGCCGTCAACGATCTCGCGCTCGCCCTCGCCCCGTCGCGGGAACTGCACCTCGAGACGAGCCAGCAGGGGCGGAGCTTTCTCGACGCGACACGCGGCGCCTGGCCCTGCCCGGCGCTTGCGGCGCTCTCCGAAGAACTGCCGGGTCCGGTCGCCTACCCGGTCGCCGTCGGGCTCGCCGCCGGGGCGCATCGCATGGCGCTGGCGCCGGTTCTCGCCGCCTACGGCCTCGCCTTCCTTCAGAACCTCGTCTCGGCGGCCCTGCGGGCGGCGCCCGTGGGCCAGGCAGCCGGGACCCGGGTGATCGCCGCCCTTGCTCCGCGGCTCGTGCCGCTGGCCGCCGCCGCCGCTGAGGCGGGGCTCGACGCCCTCGGTGCCGCAACCTTCCGCCTGGATCTCGGCTCCTTTCGGCACGAGACCCAATATTCCCGCATCTTCCGATCCTGAGCCTGAAGCATGACCTCCTCGAACGGCCCCCTCCGCGTCGGCATCGGCGGTCCCGTCGGCTCCGGCAAGACCGCCCTGATGGAACAGCTCTGCAAGCGCTTCCGCGACCGCTACGAGATCTGTGCGATCACCAACGACATCTACACGAAGGAGGATGCGCGCATCCTGACGGTGGCCGGCGCCCTCCCCGAGGAGCGCATTCTCGGTGTCGAGACCGGTGGCTGCCCGCACACCGCGATCCGAGAGGACGCCTCGATCAACCTCGCCGCCGTCGCCGAGATGACCCGGCGGTTCCCCAAGCTCGATCTGGTCCTGATCGAATCCGGGGGCGACAATCTCGCGGCGACGTTCTCGCCCGAACTCGCCGACATCACCCTCTACGTCATCGACGTCGCCGGCGGCGAGAAGATCCCCCGCAAGGGCGGCCCGGGCATCACGCGCTCGGATCTGCTGATCGTCAACAAGACCGACCTCGCGCCCCTCGTCGGCGCCGACCTGTCGGTCATGGAATCCGACACGCAGCGGATGCGCGGCGTGCGGCCCTACGTGTTCGCGTCCTTGCGGGAGGGGGCGGGCGCGGATTCCGTCGCGCGCTTCGTCGAAGAGGCGGGCGGTCTCGGTCGCTGAACCGATGAGCCGGTCGCGTCGAACGCGGGGTGCTCGACTCTAGCGCCCGGCTTCGGCGGAGCGGGCGCGAACCGACGACGATTTCGGCACACCCATGAGCGCGTCGAGGCGGCTCATGCGGGCGTTGAAATCGTTCATGACGGTCTGGCGCGCCTTGAGTGCGGCGCTGGGCTGGACCTTGTCGGCCGCCTGACGCGGCCGTGCCTCAGCCTGGACCGTCGGAACGGCGAGAAGCGCCGCCAGCGCGGCGATGGTCAGGGTCGGTTTCATCGCGCGAAATCCCTCGTGCATCGGCGACGCCGAACGTCGCGAAGCCGCACGAGATTAGGCGTGCCGGACCCGGGGCCGCGTGCGCGAGCGCACAACACGTAAGATTGATCTGTCTGCGCATCGAGCTGGCTCCGTCAGGTTGACAGTCCGTCGCGACTGATTCAACCCGCGGTATCGGGGCCTTCTGGACGGTATCGCGCATGCGAAATCTGCGGTGGCTCGCCGCCCTGCCCTTTCTGGGCATCCTGATCGGTCCTTTCTTTCTGAACCGGGTCGAACCCTTCGTTCTCGGCCTGCCGCTGCTCCTCGCCTGGCTGGTGTTCTGCGTGATCGGGACCTCGGCGGTGATGGCGGTGATCTATCTCGCCGATCCCCAGAACCGAAGCCCGGAGGAACCGCGATGAGCGTCGCCCTCATCATCGTGGCGGCCGGGTTCGCGCTGGCGATCGGCCTCGGGCTCTACGCACGGTTGGGCCGTGAGATGGGCCTGGAACAGTGGACGGTGGGCGGCCGGGGCTTCGGCACCACCCTCGTCTTCCTGCTGATGGCCGGCGAGATCTACACGACCTTCACGTTCCTGGGTGGGTCCGGCATCGCCTACGGCAAGGGCGGCCCGGCCTACTACATCCTCTGCTACCTGACCCTCGCCTACGTCACCTCGTATTGGCTGCTGCCGCCCGTCTGGCGCTACGCGAAGCAGAACGGCCTCTACACGCAACCCGATTTCTTCGCCCGCAAGTACCGAAGCCCGGCGCTCGGCATGCTGGTGGCTCTGGTGGGGATCGTGGCGCTGGTCCCCTACCTCGTGCTCCAGTTCAAGGGCCTGGGGATCATCGTCTCCACAGCGTCCTACGGGGCCATCTCGTCGACCGCCGCGGTCTGGATCGGGGCGGCCGCCCTCACCGTCTACGTGGTCGTCTCGGGCGTCCACGGCTCGGCCTGGACGGCGGTGATCAAGGACACCAGCATCCTGTTCGTGGTGGTCTTCCTCGGGATCTACCTGCCGGTGCACTATTACGGCGGCTATGGAGGGCTGTTCCAGGCCATCGAGGCGGCGAAGCCCGGCTTCCTCGCCCTGCCCGATCGCGGCCAGAGCCCGACCTGGTTCACCACGACGGTCCTGCTCACCGCCCTGGGCGGATACATGTGGCCGCACACCTTCGCGTCGCTCTACACGGCGCGCGAGCCCGGCGCCTTCCGGCGGAACGCCGTGATCCTGCCGATCTACCAGCTGATCAATCTCTTCGTGTTCGTAATCGGCTTCACGGCCGTCATGCAGGTGCCCGGCCTCACCGGCCCGGATGTCGATCTGTCGCTGTTCAAGCTCGCCCTTGCGACCTTCCCGCCCTGGGTCATCGGCCTCATCGGCGCCACCGGCGTGCTGACCGCTCTGGTCCCGGGATCGATGATCCTGATCGCCGGCGTGACCCTGGTGGCCAACAACCTCGTCCGGCCCCTGCGACCCGGCATGGACGATGCCGCCACCGCCCGGCTGTGCAAGATTCTGGTGCCGGTTCTGGCGCTGGTCTGCGTGGGCTTCACCCTGTCGGGCGGAGATACGATCGTGCAGCTCCTGTTGATGGGCTACAGCTTCGTCACGCAGCTCTTCCCGTGCTTCATCGCCAGCCTGATGCGGCGCAACCCGCTCGATCGGCGCGCTGCGATGGCCGGCATCGTCGCGGGCGTCGCCACCGTGGCGGCGACCGTCCTGAGCGGGTTCAGCCTGTCCAGCCTCTCCGCCCTCGGACCGCTCCAGGACGTGAATGTCGGCATCGTGGCGCTGATGGTGAATCTCGTGGTCACCCTCGCGGTGGCGCAACTGATGCGCGTCGGGGCGACCGCCGCGCAGGCCGCTGAGTGACGGGCCTCAGGCCTGCCCGCGCCGGGTCGTGAGCCAGGATGCCAGTAGCACCGCGGCGCTCACCAGCCCGACCAGGAGGGTCGAGGCCGCGTTGATCTCCGGGTTCACCCCGAGTCTGACCTGGCTGTAGAGCCGCATCGGCAGCGTGGTCGAGCCGGGGCCGGACACGAAGCTCGCGATGACGAGGTCGTCGAGCGACAGGGTGAAGGCGAGGAGCGCCCCGGCGGTCAGAGCGGGCGCCAGAAGCGGCAGGGTGACGGTCATCAGCACCCGCGCCGGCGTCGCGCCGAGGTCGGCCGCGGCTTCCTCCAGGGATCGATCGAGACCGCGCAGGCGCGCCCCGACCACCACCGCCACGAAGCCCGTGCAGAACGTCGTGTGAGCGATGACGATCGTGAGGAGGCCCCGGTCCAGCCCGATCCCGATGAACATCAGCAGGAGCGAGAGCCCGATCATCACCTCCGGCATCACGATCGGTCCGACGACGAGGCCGGTGAACAGCGCCCGTCCGCGGAAGCGGCCCTGCCGCTCGAGGACCAGGGCTGCGAGGGTGCCGAGGATCGTGGCGAGCAGGCTCGCGAGGATCGCGACCTTCAGAGACACCCAGGCGGCCGCGATGAGCGGCGCGTCGGACATCAGCGTACCGTACCAGCGGGTCGAGAAACCGCCCCAGACCGTGACCAGGGGCGAGGCGTTGAACGAGTAGACGATCAGCACCACGATCGGCGCGTAGAGGAAGACGAGGCCGGCCGCGAGGGCGGTGCGGGTGACCCAGGTCACGGGGACTCTCCCTCGCCGGCGCGCAGGCTGTCCCGGAACAGCACCACCGGGCCGATGACGATGGCGAGGATCAGGACCGCCACCGCGGAGGCCAGGGGCCAGTCGCGGTTCGAAAAGAATTCGGTCCAGAGCACCCGGCCGAGCATCAGGGTTTCCGAGCCGCCGAGAAGGTCCGGGATCACGAACTCGCCGATCATCGGGATGAAGCACAAGCCCGCGCCGGCCGCGATCCCGGGTAGGCTGAGCGACAGGGTCACGGTCCAGAACACCCGGGTCGGCGAGGCGCCGAGATCCGCAGCTGCGTCCCGCAGTGTCGGGTCGAGGCGGTTCATCACCGCGTAGAGCGGCAGGACCATGAAGGGCAGATACGCGTAGACGAGGCCGATGATCACCGCGGCGTCGGTGTTGAGGATCGTGAGCGGCTCGCCGATCAGCCCGAGCCGGATCAGCGTGAGGTTGAGCAGACCCTCCGGTTTGAGGATCGCGATCCAGGCGTAGACCCGGATCAGGAAGCTGGTCCAGAACGGCACGACCACCAGCGCCACGAGGAGCGGCTGCCATCGGGACGGGGCGCGGGCCAGCGCGTAGGCGAGCGGTGTCCCCAGGGCGACAAGGATCAGGCTGGCCAGGGCGGCGTAGGTCAGCGAGCCGAGGACGGCGTCCCGATAGAGCGGGTCGGCGTAGAGCGTCAGGTAATTGTCGAAGTTCAGGGCTTCGAGAAAGCTCGACCAGCCGTCGAGGCCGGCCCGCCAGTCGAGCACCGGCAGATAGGGGGGAATCGCCGTCGCCGGCTCCGACAGGCTGATCTTGAGGGTGATCGCGAACGGCAGCAGGAAAAACGCCGCCAGCCAGAGGAAGGGTGGCAGCCGCACCAGACGATCGAACAGCCGCGCCGGCATCCGGCCGCTCACCGGCGGGCCCCCGGATCGCGCCGCCCCGGGCGGGCATGCGGATCGGCCGACGGCGCGATGGGCATCATGCCGGCAGGATCACGGCGGCCTCGGCCGCGAAGCCCGCATGCGATGCCGATCCGAGCGCCTGCCCGGCCTCCGTCGGTCGCCCGCTCGCCCGAAGCGTCGTGCCGTCGGGCAGGCGCAGGGTCCGACGCAGCCTGTCTCCGAGAAAGACGGAATCGGCGATCACCACCGGCAGCCCCTCCGTGCCGAGAACGAGATCCTCCGGCCGCACGGCGACCACGACGGCGGCCCCCGTCTCCAACGTGCCCGCCGCGACGCCCCGAACGGCGCCATAAGCGGTCTCGACTTCGCGGGCGCCGCCGGGCCCTCTCGCGCCGAGGCGGCCGGGGATGAGATTCACGTCGCCGAGCAGACCCGCCACGAAGCGGCTCGCTGGGCGTCGGTAGAGCTCCGCCGGAGGTCCGACCTGGATCAGGCGCCCGCCTTCCATGACGCCGATCCGGTCGGCAAGCATCATCGCCTCCTCGGGATCGTGCGTGACGACGATGAAGGCGGTGCCGAGCCGCCGCTGGACGGCGCGCAATTCGCCCTGCGTCTCCTCGCGCAGGCCGCGATCCAGGGCGCCGAGCGGCTCGTCGAGAAGTAGCAGCTTCGGCTCCCGGGCCAGCGCCCGGGCCAGGGCGACCCGCTGCCGCTGACCGCCCGAGAGCGTGTCGGGTCGGCGGTCGCCGAACCCGTCGAGGCGCACGAGCCGGAGCAGGTCCGCCACCCGGTTAGCGGCGGCGGCGCGGCCGAGGCCCTTGAGACCGTAGCCGATATTGCCGGCCACGCTCATGTGCGGGAACAGGGCATAGGACTGGAACATCATGTTGACCGGCCGCCGGTGGGGCGGCAGCGCGGTCAGATCGGCCTCCCCCAGCAGGATCCGCCCGGCGGTCGGTCTCTCGAAGCCCGCGATCATGCGCAGGAGGGTGCTCTTCCCGCAGCCGGACGGCCCGAGCAGGCAGAAGAATTCCCCCGGCTCGAGATCGAGCGTCACGGCCTCGACGGCGTGCTGCGTGCCGAAGCGTTTGGTCAGCTCCTCGAGCCGCAGGCGCGGCGCCGGCAGGCCGGACAACGGATCAGGAATCCTCGCGCAGCGCCTCGGCCACGCGCGCTTCCAGGAGATCCGGCCGCCGCAGGACGAGGGCGCCGCGGGTGCGGTCGACCAGACCCTCGGCGGCCATCGCGGTGAATTCCCGGGTCACCTGCTCCCGCCGGCAGCCGATCCGGGCGGCGAGGACGTGGTGGTAGGGCGGGGGCGACACCACCCGCTCGCCCCCGGCCCCGGCCCGCGGCACGGAGAGGCGCAGCAGCTCGGCATACAGCCGGTGCTTGAGATCGAGCAGGGCGTGCTCCATCAGCCGCGTGTTCAGCTCGCGCACGCGCTTGGCCAGGAGCCGGAACAGCCGGTCGGCGATCGCCTCCGACGCGAAGACGATCTGGCGGAACACCGGGGCCGGCACCACGCAGACCTCGCCGCGCGTCAGCGCCGTGACGTTGGCCGAGCGGCCGATTCCGTCGATCGCGGCGAGTTCGCCGAAGAAGGCCCCGCCCCGCATCTCCCCCAGGATGACCTCCTTGCCGGACTGGGTCCGGTTCAGGATGCGGACCTCGCCGGAGGCGATGAAGTACACGTCGGTGGAGATGTCGTCGAAGTCGACCAGAACCTCGTTCTCGTCGAAGCGGCGCCAGTGGCAGCGGGGCTCGTAGGGCCCGAGCTCAATGCCCGGATCCTTGAAGAAGGGTATCGTCCCCAACCGCGCCATCGATCGTGTTCCCTCAACTCCGGCCTCCGTCCCTGCCCTGACGGGGGCCAGCCAGCAGATCTGGGGACGGGAGCAGCCCGTACAGTGACGTCGCGCTCCGCCGGGGCGGTGCTGGATCGATCGGGCATAACGATCGTGACGGTCGCGGGCTGGACGGTCAAGCCGCGTCCCGATGAACAGGAGTTTATTGGCGTGGATCACCCATGAGGGCTAGGTTCCCTGTCCGCTGCGGCGGCCTGACTCGATGCATCAAGACGTTCCATTCCCGCTCTCGACAGCCTCTCCAGGCCCTCGTCTTCAGGCGACCTTGTCTCATCCGTTCGAGCGGTCGGGACGCAGCCTCCATTCGGGGCGACACGCCACGGTCCGCGTCAGCCCGGCGCCGGCCGGCCATGGCATCGTCTTTCGGCGTCGCCTGAAGGATGGTCGCACGGTCGATGTGCCGGCCGACTGGCGACTTCGGGAATCGCAGCCGCTGTCCTCGGCGGTGCGGCGGGAGGGGGTCCTCGTCCGCACGATCGAACACCTCATGGCATCGCTGAGCGCCTTGCGGATCGACAACGTGCTGGCCGAGATCGACGCGGACGAGCTGCCGATCTTCGACGGCAGCGCCACGCCGTGGTGCGAGGCCATCCGGGCCGCGGGCCGGAGCGAGCAGACCTTGCCCTGCCGGGTCATCCGCCTGCTGCGGACCGTTGCGGTCGAGAACGGGCGGCGGCGGCTTCAGATCGAGCCCGGCGACGGACTCCACATCAGCGGCCACCTCGCGCTGGCGCATTTCGGGTCGGTCGACTGGTCGGGTGCGATCACGCCCGAAGGCTTCGAGCGGGAGATTGCGCCGGCGCGCAGCTTCGGTCGCTACCTGCGAGCCATGGCGGGGCGCGCCTACGGCTTCGTCCGGGGGACGGACTTCCTGCAGGGCGTATCGCCCCGCTCGGCGGCGCTCCTCGTGCGCGGGCACGTGCTCGGCGGGATGCGGGTCCCCGATGAGCCGGTGCGGCATCGCATCCTCGATCTCGTCGGCGATCTCGCTTTGGCGGGGCACCCGATCGAGGGCCGCATCTCAGCCTTCCACACGGGACACGAACTCAACCACGCCCTGGTCGCGGCCCTGATGAGCGACAGCTCGGCCTGGGAACTCGTTTGAGGCGCGGCCGACAGACCGGGGGGAGGCCTCAGGCGGAGGCAGGTCGAGGGGGTTCGCAGGCGGCCGCGACCTCACCGAAGGCTCGGACCAGATCGACATCGAGCTTCGCGGTCATCTGCCTCAGGATGGCGTAGGCCTCCGGGGCCGATTTCGGCGCCTTGTAGGGGCGCGCCTCGATAAGCGCGGCGAAGATGTCGCAAATGGTGATCAGACGGACGAGATCCGGGATCTGCGACCCGCGCAAGCCGTCCGGATAGCCCGAACCGTCGAGATATTCGTGGTGCGAGCGGACCACCGACAGGGTCAGCGCGTCATAATCGCCCGTCAGCAGCATCGCGTGACCGAGCGCCGGGTGACGATCCATCTCCTTGCGCTCGAGGGGCGTCAGCGGTGCCGGCTTGTTCAGGATGGCGAGCGGGATCTTGGCCTTGCCGATGTCGTGGAGCAGCGCCCCTTTGACCAGGTACCGGGAATCGGCCTCGCTGAGCCCCAGAATACGGGCGAATTCGGCTGCGATCCCGGCCACGCTCAGGCAGTGGCGGTGGGTGACGTCGTCGAAGTTCGCGACGACGTCGAGCCAGTTGCGCACCTTCGCCTCGCGGATGGCCTGATTGACCAAGTCGGCGCCGCTTTCGACCACCGCCGGCGGGGGTGCCTGATCGGCCCGGAACAGGCTGACGAAGGCCGCATGTGCCTCATGGATCTGATGCCGCCACCGGCGGGCGGATCGCGTATCCGGCCCGCCGTCGGTCAGGGTCGCGACCGCATTCAGCAGCAGGGCGCTCGCCGTGGAGGCCGCCATCACCCGGGTCGCCCCCAGAGCCGTCGCCTGGATCTCGCCGCGCCCGAGATTGCCGTGGATCAGGGCGAGAAACGGGACCCCGGGGGCCCGCACCGTGGACAGGACCTGACGCAGGCGCCGGACGGATTCGGAGGTCAGTGCGCTGACGTCGCTGATGATCAATGCGGCGCCCGATGGCGGGGCCGCGTCGCCGTAGAGGTCGTGCAACATCACGGAAATGCCGCCGCCGAGGTTGCGCGCGAGCCGCCCGCCCCGCTCGAGATCGTCGGTCAAGATCAGGGTCTGGCCCAACAACTCCCCCCGTCGCTCGCCTCGTTCCGGGCGTCCAACGTGTGTGAGCGCACTCTAACCAATGATCGGCCTATCGAAATCTGGATAGACGTCGCTCAAGATAATTATAGTCGCATTACGTTAAAATTTTAGCCGCCCAGGCAGGTATTCTCCGCTTCAATCAGGTATCCAACCCGTCACACCGAGGCCTCGCGAATCGTGTCGGTCGGCGCGGAGCCGACGCTTGCCTCGCCGCGTCCGGACAGCCAGAACGCCGTCATGCTGCGCGTCAATGACCTCACCTATCGCATCGGCGACCGTCTGATCCTCGATTCGGCGAGCTTCACGATCCCGGAAGGCGCCCGCGTCGGTCTCGTCGGGCGCAATGGGGCCGGCAAGACCACGCTGTTCAAGGCCATTCTCGGCGATCTGCCGGTGGATGCGAAATCGGTGGCGCTGCCCAAGGGCATGCGGATCGGCGCCGTTGCCCAGGAGGCACCGGCCGGGCCGGAGACGCTGCACGCCGTCGTGCTCGCCGCCGACACGGAGCGCGCCCGGCTGATGGCGGAGGCCGAGCATGCGGACGGCTTGCGCCGCGCCGAGATCGAGACCCGGCTCGTCGATATCGGCGCCCACTCGGCGCCGGCCCGGGCCGCCGCGATCCTGCACGGCCTGGGGTTCGATGCGGCCGCCCAGGGGCGGCCCTGCTCGGACTTCTCCGGCGGCTGGCGGATGCGCGTGGCGCTGGCCGCCGTCCTGTTCTCGGAGCCGGACCTGCTGCTCCTCGACGAGCCGACCAACTATCTCGACATCGAGGGCACGCTCTGGCTGTACGATTACCTGGAGCGCTACCCGCGCACCGCCATCATCATCAGCCACGACCGCGACCTGCTCGACACCAGCGTCGATCACATCCTCCATCTCGACCGCGGCAAGCTGACGATCTACCGCGGCGGCTATTCGAGCTTCGCCAAGCAGCTCTCGGAGAAGCGGGTGCTCCAGGCCAAGGCGAAGGCCAAGCAGGATGCCGAGCGCGCGCATCTCCAGAGCTTCATCGACCGGTTCAAGGCCAAGGCCACCAAGGCGCGGCAGGCCCAGTCGCGGATGAAGCGGCTGGCCAAGATGGAGCCGATCGCGGCGCTGCTCGACGACGACGTGCCGGTGATCCACCTGCCGAGCCCGGAGAAGCCCCTGTCGCCGCCGATCGTGGCGATGGAGCGGGTCAAGGCCGGCTACGGGGACCGGATCGTCCTGACCGGGCTCGACCTCAGCCTCGCGCCGGACGACCGGGTGGCGTTGCTGGGCGCGAACGGCAACGGCAAGTCGACCTTCTGCAAGCTGATCGGCGGGCGGCTCGGCCCCGTGGCCGGCGAGGTCAAGCGCTCCTCAAAGATGGAGGTCGCCTATTTCGCCCAGCATCAGCTCGACGAGTTGCGGCCCTCCGAGAGCGCCTACGCGCATGTCCGAACCCTGATGCCGGACGTTCCGGAGGCCAAGGTGCGCTCCGCGACGGCGCGGCTGGGCTTCGGCGCCAACAAGGCCGACACGCCAGTCGAGAAGCTCTCGGGCGGCGAGAAGGCGCGGCTGCTCATGGGCCTCGCGGCCTTTCACGGCCCGCACCTCCTGATCCTCGATGAGCCGACCAACCACCTCGATATCGAGAGCCGGCAGGCCCTCGTGGAGGCGATCAACGACTACGAAGGGGCCGTCATCCTCGTGTCCCACGACCGCTTCCTGGTCGAGGCCTGCGCCGACCGGCTCTGGCTCGTCGCGGACGGCACGGTGAAGACCTTCGACGGCGACATGGACGATTACCGGCGCTTCGTCCTGTCGGGGCCGGAGCGCGAGGCGGAGCGCGAGACTGAGCCGTCCGGCGGCCAGAAGGCCGAGGCGCGTCGGGCCGGCGTCGAGCGCCGCGCGGCCCTCGCGCCGCTGCGCAAACGCCTGGAGGCCATCGAGGCCCGCATGGCCAAGCTGACCGCGGCGATCCAGAAGATCGACGCGGCGCTGGAGGACGGGTCCGCCTTCCGGGAGAACGCCGCCAAGGCCGGCGAGATCGCCAAGATGCGCGCGGACGCCGCGCAGGCGCTCGCCTCCGCCGAGGAGGAATGGCTGAATGTGAGCGCGGAGATCGAGGCCGCCTGAGGCGTTCCCCGGCGCGCTCGGACCCCTCGAGGCCGGTGGTTCCCATCCGTTCGGGC
Organism: Methylobacterium sp. 1973; assembly: GCF_040545035.1. Classification (NCBI taxonomy): domain Bacteria; kingdom Pseudomonadati; phylum Pseudomonadota; class Alphaproteobacteria; order Hyphomicrobiales; family Methylobacteriaceae; genus Methylobacterium; species Methylobacterium sp. 1973. Next base: position 144,793 of record NZ_JBEPLA010000004.1, on the reverse strand, counting down.
GCTGCGAAACCATCCAGCAGCGCCACGGCAGGCCGGGCGGCGCGATGCTCGTTCAGAGCGACTGTTCGATCGCCCGCTCCAGGATGTCGACGCCGAGGTCGATCTCCTCGTCGGTGGCGGTCAGCGGCGGGGCGATGCGGAACACGCCGCCCATGCCCGGCAACTGCACGATGTTCATGCTCAGCCCGAGGTCCAGGCAGCGCCGGGTGATCGCATCGCCCAGATCCGGCGCCGGCACCTTCGTGCCCCGGTCGGCCACGATCTCGACGCCCTGCAGAAGCCCGCGGCCCCGGAGGTCGCCGATGCAGGCGAAGCGCTGCTGAAGGACGCCCAACCGCGTGGCGAGCCGGGCGCCGGCCTCCTCGGCCCGGGCGACGAGGCCGTCGCGCCGGACAATCTCCAGCACCTTGAGGCCCACCGCTGCGGGCAGCGGATCGGAGACGTGCGTGGTGTAGAACAGGAACCCGCGGGCGTGGCAGAGATCCTCGATCTCCGGCGTGGTCAGGACCGCCGCGAGCGGCAGGCCGGCGCCCAGGGTTTTCGACAGGGTGAGGATGTCCGGGACCACGCCGTCGCGTTCGCAGGCGAACATCAGGCCCGTGCGGCCGATGCCCGTCTGGGCCTCGTCGAGGATCAGCAGCATCCCCCGCTCCGCGCATTTCCGCTTGAGCGCGGCGAGGTAGCCCGGTGGCAGTTCGAGGATGCCCCCGGAGCTGAGGATCGGCTCGGCCAGGAACGCCGCGAGGTTGCCGGTCGATTGCCGGTCGACCAGCGCGAAGGCGTAATCGAGTTCGGTCTGCCAGTCGGGGGCTCCGTCCTTCTCGAAGGTGGGGCGGTAGGCGTTCGGCGCGGGGATCGCGAAGGAGCCGACGGAGGCCGGGCCATAGCCCTTGCGGCCGGCGCTGTAGGTCGCCCCGGCCGCCCCCGCCGTCATCCCGTGCCAGGATTGCGCGAAGCTCACGACCTCCCAGCCGCCCGTGGCGAGCTTGGCCATGCGCAGGGCGGCCTCGTTGGCCTCTGCGCCGGTGGTCAGCAGGAGCGTCCGTTCGAGGTCGCCGGGGGCGATCCGGGCCAGCTCCGTCGCGAGATCGACCACGGGCCGGCTCAGCATGCCGCTGAACAGGTGGTCGAGATGTCCGACGTGATGCGCGGCCACCGCGGCGATCTCGGGATGCCCGTGGCCCAGGATCGCGCTCATCTGGCCGGAGGTGAAATCGAGGATCTTCCGGCCGTCCGCGTCGTAGACGAAGCTGCCCTCCGCCCGCTCGATGATGACCGGCGCGAAGGAGCCGCCGTACCGCACGAGATGCCGACGTGCGCGCATCCAGAAATCGGCGTCGTCGTTCCGTGTCATCGTCGGTCCTGCACCCGGGTCCAGCCGCACCATGCTAGGACCGCCGCGGACGGCAGAAAAGCTTATCGTTCTGAACCGAGAGTTCAGAGGTTCTTATGGCTCACAGCCTCGACATCGATCTCCTGCGCAGCTTCGCCGCGGTGGCGGAGACCGGCGCCCTGAGCCGGGCGGCGGAGCGGGTCAGCCGCAGTCAGGCCGCCCTCAGCATGCAGATGAAGCGCCTGGAGGATCTCGTCGCGCAGCCGCTTCTGCGGCGGACGGGGCGCGGGGTCTCCCTGACGGTGCAGGGGGAGCGCCTTCTGGTTCATGCGCGCCGGATCCTGTCCGCGCACGACGACGCCCTGGCTGAATTGTCCGGACGGAGTCTCACCGGCACGCTGCGGATCGGCTGTCCGGACGATTATGCGCAGGCGTTCCTGCCGGCCCTGCTGCGCGGCTTCGCACCCCGACACCCCGCGGCGGCGATCGCGGTGGTCTGCGCCGCGACGCCCCGTCTGGAGGAGCGATGGCAACGCGGTGGACTCGATCTGGCGCTGGTCTCCGTTGCCCGCTCGGCCGAGGGGGAGATCCTCCGGCACGAGGATCTCGTCTGGGTCGCACCGCGCGGTACGCCCGCGGCTTGGCCCGACCCGCTGCCGCTCGCCCTCGGCGATCCCGATACCCTCGATCATCGGGCGGCGCGGGCCGCCCTCGACAAGGCGGGGCGCCCATACCGGATCGCCTACGCGAGCGGCAGCCTATCGGGCCTGCTGGCCGTGACGCGCTCCGAGCAGGCCGTGGCGGTCCTGACCCGCGCCGCGGTCCCGCCCGATCTGCGCATCCTGACCCGCAGCAGCGGATTGCCGGCGCTGCCGCGCATCGGTCTGACGATCCGCCTGGATGAAGCGCATGCCACTCCGCTCACGCGGGCCTTCGCCGCCCATGTCCGGTCCGTTCTGCCGGCGCTCTGAGCCCGCGATCGATCGGCGAGGGAAAGCCGATCGACCACGACGGTGAAGCCCAGCGCCGCCGCATGCCAGGATCTACGCTTCGTCACCGGATTTCGGCCAGAATACAACGATGTCGTCGTTGTCGACATCGATCCAATTGAAGTGCGTCTTCGGGTTGTCCTGACTGATGCTTTCGAAATGCGCGCTGTTGCACAGAACGTAGACCTCCCGCTCCGGCCCGTGGAAGCCGATATCGATCTCCAACTGGCGAAGGGCCGAGCGGAGGTCCGTATCGGACAGGTGCGCGCCCCGGAACTTCCGGCCAGCCACGTCCGGAAACGCCGCGCTCCAGGCTGCCATGACCCGGGGATTGTCATACTGAACGACCGTGTCGGTTCCCACGATGCGGGATGGACTGTGATCCAGCCGGACATCCTCGCTCCAGTTGCGGTTGGCGGCGCCGATCGTCTTCGTCGTTTCCGGAGAGACGACAGGCGTCGTCGCCGTGACCGTCGCCATGGCCGCCGCGGCAATCTGGCTGCCGCGCCGATCCGGCGGATCGAACGGCATGGCGTCGATCGCCCGGATCTGGGTTTCGGCCAGCGCGAAGACGGCGCCGGCCGCTTCGGGCGAGAGTGTGTAGATGGACCGGGGATCCGGTGCAGCCGAGACGGCGGCCGGCGCCGTCTTCGCTGTCGTCAGCCCGAGTTCTTCGGCGTGGTTCGCTTTCTGGGTGGCAGCCGTGACGGCAGCCAGGGGAGGTATGTAATCCATCGCGCGGTCTCCATCTCTTCGAGCCGATGCGCTCCCATTGCCGCTCAACGTGAGCAACGTGCCTCCGCGTGATGCGCCGGCAGACAGACGTGCCGGCGGTACAGCGGGCGAATGCCGTCCGGACCGGCAACCGACGCGGCGACGCCCGGCAAGGCCGGGCCGAGCTGCGGTGTCGCCGCGCGGCGCGACCAAGCGCGTCAGCGGTCGCGCCTGCCGGGTCATGCCGTAGGCGGCCGGCGGCGCGGGGCGGCCCGTTCAGAACTGGACGCGCCGGTCCGTGATGCCGGTTAGGCGGAGTGGCGGGGATGCAAGCGGGAAACGCCTCGGCTCTCGGGCGCCACGCGGCCCTCATGTCCACCGGCACCCCATCCGCGAGCTTCATGCTCCGTTAATTCTCACGTGCACTCAAACACTTGAAGATGTCAAGTCTATTCTGGCCGTGCTCGCGCCTTTCCACGGTTTCGGCGATGATGTCCGAACACAACAGGTCTATACCGCAACAGAGCTTTCTATTTTTATATTGAAACATGTAGTGAATGACACGCAGTTCTTGGCGGTCATGCCAAGGCATGCCCCATCATGCCATGAGACGTCTCGATTCACAGGATGCGCGGTGCGCCTGTGCCGTGGACACCGGGTGGATGCCGTGCGGCGGTCCGCGGCCCGGTGATCGGGCGACCCGGTGGCCGGGGGCGACGCTGCCCTTCGTCCGGCAAACGCCGCCGATTCCCACGTCCGATGGGGGGCGAAGGCTGCGTTTGCCCGCAGCCCGCGGACATGCGAGAGAGGCCGAATGTTGACCGTCGATAGCCTCTGGCGCGCGCGGCACCGGCTCGCGCAGTTCGGGAAGAAGCGGACCGGATCGCCGCGCATCCTCGTGATCGGCGTCTGCCAAGCGGGGTCCATCGCCAAGACGATGCGCTACCTGCTGCCCGAGGCGCGGGTGGATTTCGTGTCGGCCTTTACGGCGGCCCGCCGGTTCCCGCGTCTCGCGGACCTGATGGCGCATGCGGACGGCTACGACCACGTCTTCAGCAGCATCTACCTGCCCCGGTTCAAGGGCGGCGGCACGATCGATACGCTGCGGACGCACCCGAAGGTGCGGTTGATCCCCACCATCGTGTTCAGCGCCTATCATCCGGATCTCGTCCATGTGGGCGTGCAGGATTCCGTCACGCTCAACGGCCTGATCTCGGGGCCGATGGGGCATTCGCACTCGGCGATCACGCTGTTCGCCTACCTCTCCGGATTCTCGCAGGCGCAGGCGCTGCGCCTGTTCTCCGAGCCGGTCTTCGAGCGCCTCGGCTATTTCAATCTCTGGGACGAATCGGTTTCGTATCTGCGCGGGCTCGGCGTCCAGGCCGGGTACGATCTGGACACGCACCTCACGCGCTGGGCGCGCCGGGGCTGCTTCATGCACTCGATCAACCACACGAAGCTCTACGTCGTCGCCGACCTCGCCCGGGGCCTGCTGACCCGGGCCGGCGTCCCGTTCGAGGAATGCGATCTCGACGCGTTCCTTCCGGACGATCTCGGCGGTCAGGGCAGCTGGCCGGTCTATCCGGAGATCGCCCAGCATTACGGCGTGCCCGGCAGCGCCCTGTTCTTCAAGGCGGAGACGCGCCGGTCCGGTCCCGCGCGCACGATGAGCCGGGCCGAGTTCGTCGCCGCCTCCTACGCGAATTACGACCGGCGCGAGCGCAAGCTTCTGATCTCGCAGCGTGTCCAGGGCTGGCTCAGCGACCCGCCGACGGTGGATTTCCTGCGTGAGGCCGCCGGGCGCGACGCCGCGCCGGCGCGGTCGGAGAGCCGGGCCCCGGCCCTGAGCGCCGGCAGCCTCGCCGGACACGCGTCTTAAGGTTCAGGCGGGCACTTCCCATCGGTCCCGGCGTTGTCGCGCACGGCCCGCGGCTGCGGGATGGACGTCGAGGTGGTTCGATGGGCTCTCAGTCCCGGCACAGCGCCGGTCGCTTCGCGGCCGCGGCGGCCCTGACGCTCGTCGGCTCGGCCGCGGCTCTGGCCGGCTGGAGCGGGCTCGCGGTGAACCGGCGGATGCGCCTGCCGCCCGCCCTTCCGGGGCGGCACGAACGGCTCCGGACCCGACGCGCCGGCGAGATCTCGCTCTACGGATCGACCGAGGCCGAGGGCGTGCCGCTCCTGCTGATCCATTCCATCAACGCCGCGGCCAACGCCTACGAGGTGCGGCCGCTCTACCTGCGCTACCGCGGCACGCGGCCGGTCTACGCTCTGGACCTGCCGGGTTTCGGCTTCTCGGAACGGTCGCGCCGCCGGTACACGCCGCGGCTGATGGTGGAAGCGATCCACGCCGCGGTCGATGAGATCCGGCACCGGCATGGCGGCTGGGCGATCGATGCCCTGGCTGTCTCGCTGTCGGCCTCGTACCTCGCGCGGGCCAGCCTGGAACGGTCGGATGCCTATCGCAGCCTCGCGCTGATCAGCCCGACCGGATTAGATGGGCGGCTCTCGGGGGACGGTCCCCCGGACGGTCATCGCGGCCGCGACTGGCTGCGCGACGCCCTCGACCGGCCGCCCCTGGGCCGGCCGCTGTTCGATGCCCTGGTCACGCGGCCAAGCATGCGCTTCTTCCTGCAGAAGACCTTCGGCTTGTCCGACATCGACGAGGGTCTGCTCGCTTATGATTACGCGTCGGCCCACCAGCCCGGCGCCGAGCACGCCCCCTGGTGCTTCATCTCCGGTCACCTGTTCCCCACCGACGCAACGCGTCTCTACGAGCGCCTGCGCCTCCCGGTCTGGATGGTGCACGGCACGCGCGGCGACTTCGTCGATTACCGGCTGGCGCCGCGGGTCGCCGACCGGCCCAACTGGCGCGTCGAGACCCTGCCGACCGGCGCATTCCCGCATTTCGAGCAGCCGGCGGCGGTCGCGGCCGGCTACGACGCGTTCCTGGCGAGCATCATCCGGCTGCCGGCGGCTCGACCGGCGTGATCCGGTAGCGCAGCCACACCACGCCGTCGGAAAGGCGCTCGCAGGCCGTCAGGTCGAGCTTGCGGCGGCTGCCCATCGTGTCCGCCTCCTCGCCGGCGAAGTCGAACACCGCGGGCGTCCCGGTCAGGCCATCGACGGCAGGCACCAGGAGCAGGCTCAGTTCGTCGATGATCCCGGCTTTCAGCATCGAGCCGTTGATGTGGCCGCCGCCCTCGACGAGGAGCCGCTCGATCCCGAACAGGGTGCGCAGCTTCGCCGCCGCCAGGGCGAAGTCGACGGTCCTCTCGCCCGCGAACAGGTAGGACTGGCCGCCGGCCCGGAGCGCGCGCAGATGCGGATCCTGCACGGATTCGGTGAGCACCACCACCACATGGTCCCCCTCGATCGCATTGCGCGCCCCCCAATCCAGACGTCCGCGCGCGTCGAGAGCCACGGCGTAGCCCGGCGCGTCGCGGCGGGCGACATGATCCGTCCGCGGGACCGGAACGCCGTCGTCCCGGACCGGCTCCGGCAACGGATCGGCGCTGCCGGCATAGCCCTGCATCGTCACCCGCCCGCACATCCAGGCATTGCCCTGCAACTCGCCGTGGACGCGCTCGTAATGGCTGTCGGCATCCAGCGTCTTCCAGCGGCGCACCTTGATCCGGCCGTCGACCGACGAGGTCATGTGACAGATCACGTATGGGCGTTCGGCGGATGCCATGGACGATCCTCGTTCAGCGCGCCGGGGCTCCCCCCGCGAACACCCGCGAAACTAGGCGGATCGTCCCTTCGGCCCAGGGCGGCGCGCGGGATCGAACGCCGCAGCGATCCGCGTCTGTGGACCCGGCGCGCCCCGGTCCGTAAGAATGCGGCGGCCGCCGGGAGCGGCGTCCGTGTTGGATTCCAATGATCGACCTGACCCTCGAGGCCGCCCGCACCATCGTCGACACCGCCCTGCGGGAGGCACGGACACGGACGCTCAAGCCTCTGGCCGTCGTCGTCTACGATGCCCGCGGCGCCCTCAAGGCGGCCGCGGTCGAGGACGGGACCTCCCTGCGCCGGGCCGAGATTGCGAGCGGCAAGGCCAACGGCGCGCTGGCGCTGGGTCTCGGCTCCCGGGCGATCCACGCGCGGGCGGAGCAGCAGCCCTATTTCGTCGCCGCCGTGACCCATCTCGCCGGCCCCGCCGCCCTCGTGCCGGTGCCCGGCGGCGTGCTGATCCGGTCCGGTGAGGGACGGCTCCTCGGCGCGGTCGGCATTTCCGGCGACACCTCCGACAACGACGAGATCTGCGCGTTGGCCGGCATCGAAGCGGCCGGCCTGAAGCCGGAAACCGGCGCCTGACCATGCGCCTGCGTCGGCGCGACTGGCTGGCCGGCGCGATGGCCCTCTCGGCCGTGCCGCCCGCCCGCGCGGCCGAGGCGCTCTACCGCCGCGGCAACGACGCCGATCCCGAGACCCTCGACCCGCACCGCTCGTCCACCGTCGCGGAAGCGCATATCCTGCGCGACCTCGGCGACGGGCTGCTCACCTACGACAATTGCGGCGCCATCATCCCGGGCGCCGCACGCGCCTGGACCGTCTCGGACGACGGCGCGACCCTGCATTTCGACCTGCGGCCCGACGGTCGCTGGTCGAATGGCGAGCCGGTCACCGCGGCGGATTTCGTCTACTCGCTCCGCCGAATGCTCGATCCGGCCACGGCGGCGAAATACGCCGAGATCCTGTTCCCGATCCGCAACGCCGCCGCCGTGAACCGCGGCGAGAAGCCGGCCGACGCCCTGGGCGTGGTCGCGGAGGCGCCGCTGCGGCTCGCGATCACCCTGGAACAGCCGACGCCCTACATCCTGGAACTCCTCACCCATCAGACCGCCCTGCCGGTCCACCGCGCCTCGGTCGAACGCTACGGCGACAGTTTCACCCGGCCGGGAAACCTCGTGACGAATGGGCCCTATCGGCTCGCCGACCGCGTGCCGGGCGGCGCCATCACGCTGGAGGCCAACCCGCACCATCCGGATGCGGCGAGCCTCGCGATCCGCCGGGTCGCCTTCCTGCCGACGCCCGACATCGCATCGGCCGTGCGCCGCTACGCCGCCGGCGAGATCGACTCGCTCTCCGACCTGCCCGTCGACCAGATCGCCGACCTGCGTCGCCGCTTCGGAACGCAGGTGGTGCTCGGACCCTTGCTGGGACTGGCGGCGCTGGTGGTGAACACCCGCAAGGCGCCGTTCTCGGACAGGCGCGTCCGACAGGCGCTGTCGCTCGTGATCGACCGGGAATACTTGGCCGACGGGCTCAACAGCGGCACCATGAGTCCCGCCTATTCCCTGTGTCCGCCCGGCCTCGACAATTACCGGACGCCGCCCGAGACCGAGGGCCGCCGCGGCCTGCCGATCGACCACGAGGCGGAGGCGCGCCGACTGCTCGCCGAAGCGGGCTTCGGCCCGGACCGCCCCCTCACCCTGGAGTACCGGTTCAACATCAGCGACAACAACCGCACCGTCGCGGTGGCGCTCGGCGACATGTGGCGCGACCTCGGGATCAGGACCCGCTTCGTCTACACCGACGCCAAGACGCATTTCGCCCATCTGCGCGACGGCGGCGATTTCGACGTCGCCCGCATGAGCTGGCTCGCCGATTATTCAGACCCGCAGAACTTCCTGTTCCTGCTCCAGAGCGGAAATGACGGCATGAATGCCGGCCATTGGTCGGATGCCGCCTACGACACCCTGATGGCGCAGGCGGCCGCCGAGCGCGACCTCACCCGGCGGGCCGGCCTGCTCTACGACGCGGAGGCCATCGCCCTGCGCGAACTGCCCTGGATCCCGCTGATGCATTACCGCTCCAAGGCGCTGATCGCGCCGCGGCTGCATGGCTACCATCCGAACCTGCGCAACGCCGCGCCGACGCGGTTCCTGAGGCTCGACGCGTGATCCGCTTCATCCTGCGCCGCCTCCTGCAGGCGGTGCCGACGCTGCTCGCCGTGGTGACCGTCAGCTTCTTCCTGATGCGGCTGGCCCCGGGCGGACCGTTCGACCTGGAGCGGCCGCTGGCGCCCGCCGCCATGGAGAACCTGCGCCGGGTCTACGGCCTCGACCGGCCGCTCGTCGCGCAGTTCGGCAGCTATCTCGCGGCGCTGGTGCGGGGCGACCTGGGCCCCTCCTTCTCGTTCCGCGACCAGAGCGTCCTCGATCTGATCGCCCGGGGCCTCCCGGTTTCCGCGACGCTGGGCGCCCTCGCCCTCGTGCTGGCCACGGCGCTCGGCGTCGGGCTCGGGATCGCGGCGGCGCTCCGGCGCGGCGGCGTCGTCGATCGGCTCCTGGGCGTCGGTGCGGCCCTGACCCTCTCGCTGCCGAGCTTCGTGGTCGCGCCCCTGCTCCAGATCGCCTTCGGGCTGACGCTGCGCTGGCTGCCGCTGGGAGGCTGGAACGACGGCGCCCCGAGCCACCTGGTCCTGCCGGTCGTGACGCTGGCCCTGCCGCAGGTCGGTGCCCTGGCCCGGCTGACCCGGACCTCGCTGGCCGAGACCCTGCGGACGCAGCCGGTCCGCACCATGCGCAGCCTCGGCCTGCCGCCGGCCCGCGTCACCCGCCACGCCTTGCGGGGCGCGCTCCTCCCGGTTGTGGCCTATCTCGGGCCGCTGGCCGCGTCCCTGCTCACCGGCTCGGTGGTGGTGGAGACGATCTTCGGCCTGCCGGGGATCGGCCGCTACTTCGTCGAGGGCGCGCTCAACCGGGACTACACGCTGGTGATGGGCACGGTGCTGCTGGTCGCCGGACTGGTCATCGCCCTCAACCTCGCCGCCGACCTCGCCTGCGCATGGCTCGACCCGCGCCTCCGGGCGGCGTCGTGACCATCACCGCCGCGGCTCCGGGGCCGGCCCGGCGCGCCGTTCTCCGCTTCGCCCGGGAACGCACCGCCATGGCGGCCCTCGCCGTGCTGATCCTGATCGCCCTCGCCTGCCTGATCGGTCAGGGGCTCACCGGCCACGATCCCGAGCGCGCCTATCCGGACCTGCGTCAGCTCCCGGCCGGCCTCACCGCACAGCCCGATGCCGAGCATCTCCGGCCGGCGCTTGAGCGCCTCGCCTTCCGGATGCGGGTCCGGCTCGACGCAGTCGCACGCGACGGCGACACGCTGCGGCTCACCCTCGGGTCCGACGCGGGCGTCGATCGGCGCAGTCTGGCCTACCTGCCGCGCTCGGCGCTCTTCGGATCCCCCGACATCCTGGACGAGCGCGACGGCGGTCGGAGCCTCGTCGTCGCGGTGCCGATCCGGCGCCTGCACTTCCTCCTCGGCACCGACATCCAGGGCCGCGACCTGCTGACCCGCTGCCTCGTCGCCGGCCGGATCTCGCTGGCGATCGGGCTCGCCGCCAGCCTCGTCGCCCTGCTCATCGGCGTCGCCTACGGTGCCACGGCGGGTTTCATCGGGGGCGCCGTCGATGCCGTGATGATGCGCGGCGTCGACGTGCTGTACGCCCTCCCCTTCGTGTTCTTCGTGATCCTCCTGCTGGTGTTCTTCCGCCCGAGCCTGCTGCTCATGCTGGTGGCGATCGCCGCGGTGGAATGGCTCGACATGGCCCGGGTGGTGCGCGCCGTGACCCTGTCGCTGCGCGAGCGCGATTTCGTCCGCGCCGCACGGGCGCTCGGCCTCGGGACACCCCGCATCATCCTCCGGCACATCGTGCCCAACACCCTCGGTCCGGTGGCGGTGACCGCCACGCTGCTGGTGCCTCAGGTGATCCTGCTGGAGAGTTTCCTGTCCTTCCTCGGGCTCGGGGTGCAGGAGCCGCAGACGAGCTGGGGCGTCCTGATCGCCGAAGGCGCCCGTTCCATCGAGGGGGCGCCCCACATGCTCGCGGCCCCGGCCGCCTTCCTGATCGCGACCCTGGTGGCCCTCAACCTGATCGGCGACGGCCTCGCGGACGCGCTGGACCCCCGCGGAGACTGATGCCGCGGTCGGCGGCTTCCTCGACTCAGCCCAGCTGCCGGATCGGGGCACCGGCGAGCCAGGCTTCGATGTCCTCGACGGCCTGGGTGAAGAACGTCCGGTAATTGTTGCGCGACACGTAGCCGAGATGCGGCAATGCCAGCACGTTCGGCAGGCGGCGGAACGGGCTGTCGGCTGGCAGCGGCTCGGTCTCGAAGACGTCGAGGCCCGCGCCGGCGATCCAGCCCTCGTCCAGGGCCCGCACCAGGGCGTCCTGATCGATGATCGGCGCCCGTGAGGTGTTCACGAGGAACGCGTCGCGCCGCATGCGGCGCAACTCGGCCGGCCCCAGGAGGCCGCGCGTCCTATCGCCCAGCACGAGGTGGATCGTGACGATATCGCTCGCCTCCAGCAGCGCCTCCTTCGAGGCTGCCCGCTCGACCCCCGCGGCGGCCGCGCGGGCCTCATCGAGGTTCGGGCTCCAGGCGATCACCCGCATGCCGAAGGATCGCCCGATCTGGGCCACCCGCGTCCCGATCTTGCCGAGCCCGAGAATGCCGAGGGTCGCGCCCGCGAGATCGGTTCCGATCGTGCTCTGCCAGGGCCCCCCCTCGCGCATGGCCCGGCCCTCCGACGCCACGTGACGCGCCAGTCCAAGGATCAGCGCCCAGGTCAGCTCCGTCGGCGGCGTGGGACTCGAATCCGTGCCGCAGACGACCACGTTGCGCGCCCGGGCGGCCGCAAGGTCGATCGCGAGGTTGCGCATGCCGCTGGTGACGAGCAGCTGAAGCCGGGGCAGCCGCTCCAGCAGGGCTGCGGGGAACGGCGTGCGCTCCCGCATGATCACAAGGATCTCCGCCTGCGCGATCCGCGCCACGAGGGCATCCGCATCCGGAATGTGCTCGGCGATGGCCGAGACGGCGACGTGATCGGCGAGGCGTGTCCAGTCTGTGAGCGCGAGGGCTGCCTGCTGGTAATCGTCGAGGATGAGGCAGGTGCGCATGGCGATGGGGTAGGCCTCGGTGGGCAGAGCGTCAACGAGGTCCGATCGATGACACGACGTCGGCTCTTCGAAACTGCGCCGCGGTCAAGCGAGCCCGTCACGCCACGACCGCGCCGTCCAGCCCGGAGCCCGGGATCGGCCAGGCCTTCGGGGCGGACGGCCAGTATGAGAGATCCCCCCTGTCGGGGCTCTCCCGACATTCGCCCGGCGGGATCGCGGAGGAGACGCGTTCGGCTCCTAGGCCTCGGCCAATGCTGTGAACGCCACCGCGACGCCGGCGGCGCCGGGATCCTCAACACCGACGAGATCGCCCATAGCCAGGTAGCTCGAGCGGCCGGCGCCGGCGCGGGTCATGCGGGCCGTGGCTTCGGCACCGGCTCGGGCCGCCGCAGCGGCGGCGGTCAGGTCTCCGCTCCCCAGGGCCTCGACGGCGGGAATCAGCGCGTCGAGCAGGGTGCGGTCGCCGGCCTGAGCGCCGCCATAGCTCTGGACGCGCGCGACGCCCTGCCCGAGCGCAGTGGGCCATGCGGCCCCGTCGGCAAGGGCCGAGGCCGTCGCGGCGAAGAAGATCGAGCCGAGCACACCGCTCGATCCGCCGACGGCGCGGCCGATCCGCTCGGCCAGGGCCCGGCACAGGGCGGCCGGATCGGCCAGCGGCAGTCGGTCGAACTCAGCCCGTACGGCGCGCGCGGCCCCCGCGAAGGTCGTCCCAGCATCGCCATCGCCGACCTTGGCATCGAGACCGTTGAGGGTCTCCTCAGCCTGGATCAGCGCCTTTGTGACGGCAGCGATGCGAGCCCCCGTGACGGCGTCGTGCGACGGTGTGAAAGTCTCACCCGCAAGCCCCTCCGGCACCGGCCGTAGGATCGGCGGCGCGATCCGGACTGCCGCCGGCCAGGCCGCGACCGGCACGGGCTCCGACAGGGCCCGCTCCAGCGCATCGTCGAGCGGGAGGACCGACAGCGAGGCGCCGTGCATGTCCAGCGCCGTCATCAGCGGCGCCGGACCGAGCAGCAGACGGACGCGCCGGCCCAGATCGGTGGCGAGCACCGCCCGCGTGAGGATCTGCATCTCCAGGGCTGAGGCGGAGCCGAGATTGTTCACAAGGAGGGCCAGACGGTCGGCACCCGCGATCGCCCGCGAAAGCCTGTCGGCCATCATGTGGGCGAGATCGCTGGCCCTCGGCAGGGTGATGCGTTCCACGCCCGGCTCCCCGTGGATGCCGAGGCCGAGCTCGGCCTGACCCTCCGCCAATCGCTCGCTGCGCGGCGAACCGGGGATCGTGCAGGTCGAGACTGCGATGCCGAGCGACTTCGCCGCTTCGGCCGCCCGGCGGGCGAGCGCCGCAACGGTTTCGAGCGATTCCCCGGCTTCCGCAGCATGACCCGCCGCCTTGTGGACGAACAGCGTTCCGGCGACGCCGCGCGGCTGCTTGGCGTCCGGCAGGGCGATGTCGTCGGCGACGATCACGGTCTCGACCTTATGGCCCAGCGCCCGGGCCCGCTCGGCGGCGAGACCGAAATTCAGCCGGTCGCCCGCATAGTTCTTGATGACGAGCAGGCAGCCGGCCGGTCCCGTCACCGCGAGGATCCCGGCCAGCACCGCGTCGACGCTCGGCGAGGCGAAGACGTCCCCGCAGACGGCCGTGCTCAGCAGACCCGGCCCGACGAAACCGGCATGGGCCGGCTCGTGACCGGAGCCGCCACCGGAAACCACAGCGACCTTTCCGGGCTCCGGTACGGCGCGCAGGATCACGCGGATCCCAGGATCGCCCTCGAGCCGCGCAAGGCGCCCGCCGCTGGCTGCCAGCAGGCCGTCGAGGGCGTCGTTGACCAGGGTTGCGCGGGCGTCGATGACATGGGCCATGGCGTGACCTTCGATGGGGCGGTCACCGATTCTGGGTCGGCGGATCCGCACGCAGTGTCGGCGCAATCCGGTCGCCCAGGCAACGGCCTCGTCACGCCGTTCGCGATGATGGAGGCGTCGAGCCGGCCTCCGTCACTCCTTCACGGCGCCTGTGAGCGCCGACACGTAGTACTCGACGAAGAACGAGTAGAGGATCACCAGCGGGAGCGAGCCGAGCAGCGCGCCGGCCATCAGCGAACCCCACTTGTAGACGTCGCCGTCCACGAACTCGCTCACGACGGCGATGGGCACCGTCTTGTTCTGTGTCGAGGACAGGAAGGTCAGCGCATAGATGAACTCGTTCCAGCACAGCGTCAGAGAGAAGATGCCGGCCGAGATCAGCCCCGGGAAGGCCAGCGGCAGGATGATCTTGGTGAGGATCTGCCACCGGCTGGCGCCGTCCATCAGCGCGCATTCCTCCAGCTCGTACGGGATGGTCTTGAAGTAGCCCATCAGGAGCCACGTCGAGAACGGGATCAGGATCGTCGGGTAGGCGAGGATGAGGGCGATCGGCGAGTCGAACAACCCGTAGGCCTGCACGATCGTGGCCAGGGGGATGAACAGGATCGAGGGCGGCACGAGGTAGGCGAGGAAGATCGCCGCGCCGACCCAGCCCGCGCCCCGGTAGCGCACGCGGACGCAGGCATAGGCGGCGAGCACGCTGGCGAACAGCGACAGCACGGTCGCCGCCACCGACACGTACATCGTGTTCCAGAGCCAGCGCGGATACTGCGTCTCGAACAGCAGCTTGTGGATGTGCTTGAACGTCGGATCCACGACCCAGAACGGGTTGAACCGCTCCATGTCGATCAGCTGCTCGTCCGGTTTGATGGCCGTCAGCGCCATCCAGTAGAACGGGAACAGCAGCACGGCGAGGATGACGAGGAGCGGCAGGTAGGTGGTCACGAGCCGCCGGGGCAGGCGCTCGAGATAGGCCATCCCCTCCGAGTTGTCGGTGAGCCCGGCCGGTCGCGCCTCCATCACGGGGGCGAGGTGCGGGTCGACGTGGGCGGGCGGTGCGGGCGCGCTCATCGGTCGGACTCCCCGGCCTGCCAGGCCCGGCGCTGCAGGCCGAACCACGAGATTCCGATGGCCGCGAGCAGGAACGGCACCATGGCGGTGGCGATGGCGGCGCCCTCCCCCAGGGTCCCCGAGAGGATGCCCCGCTGGTACGAGAGCGTCGCCATCAGGTGCGTGGCGTTGACCGGTCCGCCGCGGGTCATGGCCCAGATCAGCTGGAAATCGGTGAAGGTGAACAGCACCGAGAAGGTCATCACCACGGCGATGATCGGTGTCAGCAGCGGAAGCGTGATCCGCGAGAAGATCTGCCAGTTCGAGGCGCCGTCGAGGGTCGCGGCCTCGTAGAGGGACGGCGAGACCGTCTGCAGGCCGGCGAGCAGCGTGATGGCGATGAACGGCACGCCCCGCCAGATATTGGCGAAGATCACGCAGGCTCGCGCCATCGCTGGATCACCGAGGAAGTCGATGTTGCCGTCGATGACGCCGAGATGGCGCAACGACCAGGAAATGATCGAGAACTGACTGTCGAAAATCCACCAGAACGCGATGGCCGAGAGCACGGTGGGGACCACGAACGGGATCAGCACGATCGAGCGGATGATCGCCTTGAACGGCATGTTCTTGTTGAGCAGCAGGGCGAGATAGAGCCCAATGCCGAACTTCACCACCGAGGCCACCGCCGTGTAGAGGCAGGTGTTGAATACCGAGAGCCAGAAGACGTCGTCGTCCCAGAGCCACGCGTAGTTCTCCAGGCCGATGAACACGCCTTCGCGGCCGATCCGCGCGTTGGTGAAGGATAGCCAGATGCCCTTCAGCAGCGGATAGGCCAGGAACAGGCCGAGGATCAGCGCCGTCGGCAGCATGAACCAGAAGCCCGCCCAGCCGCGGCTCGCGCGCAGGCGCTGCCAACCCGAGCGGATCGGGACAGCGACTGGCGCCGGCTCTGTCAGTGCGGAATGCGCCATGGTCTCGCCTCCGGCAGCCGCGCTCAGGTGTTCCGGAAGATGCGGGTCGCTGCGCGTTCGGCGTTCTTGATCGCGCCCTTCACGTCCTCACGGCCGGTGCAGTGGCTCGCGAACATGTCGACGATCACGAAGTCGGCGAGCACCGCGGCGATGCGCTCGCTGACCGGTGCGAGGCCGCCAGCCGCGAGGGAGCGCCGGCCGGCCTCGGCGAAGACCGCGTTCTTCGGGTCGCTCGTCCAGATCGGGTTCTTGGGGTAGTTCGACAGCGGCTCGCACAGGTAGCCCTGCGCCGCTTCGAGCCAGGGATTGTAGTTCGCTGCCTCCATCATGAAGCTGATGAAGGCCTTACAGGCGTTCGGCACCTTCGAGTATTTGAAGGCCAGGATCGGGAAGGCGAGCTGGAACTCGGTGGGCTTGCCGGCGGGGCCGATCGGCCAGACGGCGTGGTCCATGTCCTCGGCGAGCTTCGGGTTGTCCTTCTTGGCCGCGGCGTAGATCGAGATGCCGTTGTTGGTGAGGTACAGGTCGCCGGCGAGGAACGCCTTGTTGTTCGACGAGTCGTTCCACGACACCGTGCCGGGCACGAAGGTCTCGTAGAGGGATTTGACGTATTCCAGCGCCTTGGCGGTCTCGGGCGAGTTGATCACGATCTTCTCGTTGGCGTCCACGAGGTTGGCGCCGTGGGACCAGAGGGCCCAGTGGCACCACGTGTTGCCGTCGCCCGTGGCGTGACCCAGCGCGAAGCCCGCCGGCGTGTTGTTCTTCTTCAGGCCCCGACAGAGTTCGAGGAATCCGGCCGTGTCGGTGGGGAACTTGTCGAAACCGGCCTTCTTCATCGCTGAGATGCGGTAGTTCGGATAGCCGCCGTTGAAGGCGACGGGGATCGCGATCCACTTGCCCTTGACCTTGCCGTAGGCCTCCGCCGACGGGAACCAGGGCCCGTATTTCTTGGCGAGCGCGTCCGCCACGTCCTCCAGCGGCAGGCACTTGTCGGGGAAGAGTGCCGGGAACGAGAACAGGCCCCAGACCATGTCGGGGCCCTGTCCGGTATTGGCGGCCACCGATGCCTTGGGCTGGATGTCGTCGAAGGATTCGTTGGTCACCGTGACCTTGACGCCCGTCGCCTTGGTGAAGGCGTCGACCATCTTCATGAACGCCTCGTCCTCGCTCGGCACGAAGCGCTTCCAGCGCAGGAGCGACAGGCTGGCGCCGGGCTCGGGCTTCCACTCGGTGCTCTGCGCCCAGGCCCGGGCGAAGCCGAGGAGGTCGCCGCCGGCGAGGCCGGTCGCGGCGGCACCGGCGAGGAGGGAACGGCGGTCGAGAACGGGCATCGGTTCTTCTCCCTCAGTGAATCTGCTTCAGGTGCGCGCCGCGCGCGCGCCCGCATCGGCCCCGATGCAGGTCAGTTCGGCAGGCGACGGCCGGTCTCGGCGTCGAAGAAATGCACGCGGTTCGGACGCAGGGAGACGGTCTCGCCCGGCCGCTCGCGCACGCGCTCGCGCAGCACGCAGGTGAGCTCCTGGCCGAGGGCCCGGACCGCCAGCATGGTCTCGGATCCGGTCGGCTCCACGACCACCACCTCGGCGGCGATCCCGTCGGATGCGAGGTCGAAATGCTCGGGCCGGACGCCCAGGATGAGGGGGCGCCCCTCGACGCCGGAGGGGGCGTCGGCAAGCGGGATCGTCAGGCCGGTCTCGGTGGTGAAGGTGAGACGTCCGTTCGCCCGGACCTTCCCGGGCACGAAATTCATGGCCGGCGAGCCGATGAAGCCCGCGACGAACAGGTTGTCGGGCCGGTCGTAGAGTTCGAGGGGCGGCCCGATCTGCTCCACGACCCCGTCGTGCATCACCACGATCCGGTCGGCCATGGTCATCGCCTCGATCTGGTCGTGGGTGACGTAGATGGTCGTCGTCTTCAGGCGCTGGTGCAGCTCCTTGATCTCGGTGCGCATCGCCACGCGCAGCTTGGCGTCGAGATTCGAGAGCGGCTCGTCGAACAGGAACACCTGCGGGTCGCGCACGATCGCCCGGCCCATGGCGACGCGCTGGCGCTGGCCGCCGGAGAGCTGGCGCGGGTAACGGTCGAGCAGGTGGGTGAGACCGAGGATCTGCGCCGCCTTGTTCACGCGCAGGTCGATCTCGGAGGCCGCGGCCTTCCGGATCCGCATCGAGAACGCCATGTTCTCGCGGACCGTGAGATGCGGGTAGAGCGCGTAATTCTGGAATACCATGGCGATGTCCCGCTCTTTCGGCGGAACATCATTCACGACGCGCTCGCCGATCCGGATTTCGCCGCCGGAGATATTTTCCAGCCCGGCGATCATCCGCAGAAGCGTCGATTTTCCGCACCCCGACGGACCGACCAGGATCACGAATTCCCCGTCCCGGATGTCCACGGACACGCCGTGCAGGACGTTCGTCGACCCGAAAGCCTTGCGAACCTCGCGGATTCCCACCGAGGCCATGCTTCCTCCCGATCAAGGCCGCTCTATCGGCGGCTCTAGGGCGGCAGTACAAAGGAGGGGCCGGGGGAAAGCAAGCGGGGACCTGGGTAAAGCTACAGATAATCTTCGTTCTGTCAGGCGGCGCGATCTGTACCCGTGACGAGGTCGCCGTGGTGAAACCAACCGTCGCGTCTCGGCGCGCCGGGGATGGTATGGGACCGCGATCCGGCCTCGCTGCCGGCAGGCCGATCCGGAATCGTGGCACCGAACCCCCGTCGCAGCGGGCTGCCCGGTTCCCGGACATCCGAGAGAGGTGAGCGCATGTCGTCATCGGGTCTGACTGCACGGGAGATCCTCCCCGCCGACGGATGCCGTGGCGCGCTCGTGGGCCGGGTCTGGCGTCCCGATGCGGCCGGGCCGAGCGTCGTGGCGATCCGCGCCGATTCCGTGGGTGAGGCTCGCGTCGTCGACATCACCGCGGCCTTCCCGACGGTCAGCGACCTGTGCGAGGCGCGCGACCCGGGAACGGCCCTGCGCGGCGCGGCGGGCGAGGATCTCGGAGGCCTGGACGCCATCTTGGCGAACACGCCGCCGGATGACCGCGACCCGGCCCGGCCCTGGCTCCTCGCACCGGTGGATCTGCAGGCGCTTAAGGCGGCCGGCGTGACCTTCGCCACCTCCATGCTGGAGCGGGTCATCGAGGAGCGCGCCCGGGGCGATCTCGCCGCCGCTGCGGCGATCCGTGCCGAGGTCGAGCGCTTGGTCGGCCACGACCTGCGTCGGCTGAAGCCCGGATCGCCCGAGGCCACGGCGCTCAAGGCGGTGCTGGTCGCGCAAGGGGCCTGGAGCCAGTATCTCGAGGTCGGCATCGGCCCCGATGCCGAGATCTTCACCAAGGCACAGCCGCTCTCGGCGGTGGGGTGCGGCGCGGATGCGGGCCTGCACCCGGATTCGCGCTGGAACAATCCCGAACCCGAAGTGGCCCTCGCCATCGCCTCCGACCAGCGAATCGTCGGCGCGACCCTCGCCAACGACGTGAATCTGCGCGACTTCGAAGGGCGATCGGCGCTGCTCCTCGGCAAAGCCAAGGACAACAACGCCTCCTGCGCCGTCGGCCCGTTCCTCCGCCTGTTCGACGACACGTTCGGTCTCGACGATGTCCGCCGGACCACGGTGACCCTCGAAGTCTCCGGGACGGATGGCTTCCGGCTTGAGGGCACCTCGCCGCTCGCCGAGATCAGCCGCGATCCGGAGGAACTCGCGGAGGCGCTCATGGGGCGCACGCACAATTACCCGGATGGGGCCCTGCTCCTCCTCGGCACGATGTTCGCGCCGATCCAGGACCGGCACGGGCCCGGCCTCGGCTTCACCCATGCCGAGGGCGACCGCGTCGTGGTGGCGAGCCCGGAGCTCGGCAGCCTCGTCAACCGCATGCGCCCCTGCGATGCCTGCGAGCCCTGGACGTTCGGCGCCCGCGCACTGATGCGAAACCTCGCGGCGCGGAAGATTCTATGAGAGAGCGTCGCGCGGAGTGCCGCCCGACGCGGCGACCAGACCAAGCCTGAGATGATGCCGATGACCGACGCCGCCTTCCTCGACCGCCTCGCCGCGATCGTCGGACCGTCCGGCCTCGTCACGGGCGCGGAGCTCCGCGGGCGCTCGGCCAACTGGACGCGCCCGGCCGAGCCTTGCGCCGCTCTGGCACTCGTTCGACCCCGCAGCACGCAGGAGACCAGCGCGGTCATGGCAGCGTGCCACGAATCCGGCGTCGCCGTGGTGCCCCGCGGCGGAGCCACCGGCCTCGTCGACGGGACGCTCTGCCAGCCTGACGAGATCACGCTGTCGACGGAGCGGATGATCGGCATCGAGCCGGTGGATCCGCTGGGCATGACGGTGGTGGTCGGGACCGGCGCCACCATCGAGAGCGTGCAGGAAGCGGCGTCGGCGGCCGGGCTGTTCTTTCCCCTGGACCTCGGCGCCCGCGGCTCGGCGACCATCGGCGGCGCGATCTCGACCAATGCCGGGGGCCTGCGCGTCCTGCGCTACGGCATGATGCGGGAGATGGTGCTCGGCCTGGAGGCCGTGCTCGCCGACGGCACCGTGGTGTCGTCCATGCGCCCCCTCATCAAGAACAACACCGGGCTCGACCTGAAGCAGCTGTTCCTCGGCACCGAAGGCACGCTGGGCATCGTCACGCGGGCCGTCCTGCGCCTGCGCCCCGAGCCGGCCGGCTACGCGACGGCACTCATCGCCTGCCCAGGGGTGGATGACGGCGCGCGGGTGCTGCGGGCAGCCCAAAGCGCCTTTCAGGGACGCGTGTCCTCCTTCGAGGGGCTGTGGCCGGATTTCTACCGCCTGATGACGGCACCCGGACGGGCGACCCCGCCCCTCGGCCATGACTATCCGTTCTACGCGATCATCGAGATCGAGTGCGTCGCCGAGGAATCGGACCGTTTTCTGGGCCTCCTCGAAGGGCTGATGGGCGAAGGCACGATCCTCGACGCCGCCGTCGCCGCCTCGGAGGAGCAGCGCCGGGGCATGTGGCGCATCCGCGACCGCGTGGAGCATCTGAATGCCGACGGGATCGAACGCGCTTTCGACGTCAGCGTGCCGCTGTCGCGGATGGATGGCTACGTCCGCGGAGCGCTCGACCGGCTCGCGGCAATCCCGGGCTGCCGGGCCGTCGTCTATGGGCATATCGGCGACAACAACCTGCACTGGAACACGACCCGCCTCGACGTCGCCGGCAACGCCGCCATCGACGCGGCGATCTACGAGCCTCTCGCGGAGCTGAACGGCTCCGTCTCGGCAGAGCACGGGATCGGGCTGGAGAAGCGGAGCAAGCTGAAACTGTCGCGCTCGCCTGAGGAGATCGCCGTGATGCGGATGGTCAAGCGGGCGCTCGATCCGGACGGGCGGCTGAATCCGGGCAAGATCTTCTGAGAGATCGCCCGTGGTGACCCGGCTGGCTGTCCGCCTTACGCCGCGTGGCGGCCGCGACGTGGCGGAGGGCTGGGCACGGGACGAGAAGGGCCAGCCCTACCTGAAGGCGCGCGTCGCGGCGCCACCGGTGGAGGGTGCCGCCAACGAGGCCCTCGTGGCGATGATCGCCAAGGCGCTCAAGGTCGGACGCCGCTCGGTCCGCATCGTCGCCGGCGATCAGAGCCGGTTGAAGATCCTGGAGATCGACGGCGTCATCGAGGCGGATCTCGAACGGGTGTTCGGTCAGCCTTGAGAGGCTGCCGACCCGGCTTTTGCGCCGAGCGGGAACATCCAGCCGGGCACGCTCGCCGATGGCTCGCTCCGCTGAGCGGCTTTGCCCTGGTCGCCAGGAGGGCCCGGGATCGCGAAACCCCGCGGCGGGGCACAGTGCGCTTCGCCAATCGCGACGCACTGTCCCGATTCGCAGGACGCGCTGTCAGAACGCGACCTTGTCGCCGCCCTTCAGCGCCAGCATCTCGCGCGCCTCATCGGGCGACGCGACGGCGAGGCCGAGCCCCTCGATGATCGACCGGACGCGGCGCACCTGCGCGGCGTTGGTCTCGGCGAGCTTGCCGGGCCCGTCCCACAGGCTGTCCTCGAGGCCGACGCGGACGTTGCCGCCCATCGCGGCCGCCATGGCGGCGATGTTCATCTGGTTGCGGCCCGCCCCGAGCACCGACCAGCGGTACTGATCGCCGAACAGCCGATCGGCGGTGCGCTTCATGTGCATCACGTCGTCGGGATGCGCGCCGATCCCGCCCTGCAGTCCGAACACCGTCTGGATGAACAGCGGCGCCTGCACGAGGCCGCGGTCGAAAAAGTATTTCAGATTGTAGAGATGCGCGGTGTCGTAGCACTCGAACTCGAATTTCGTCCCGTTCGGACCGCAGGTCGTCAGGATGTGCTCGATCTGGCCGAAGGTGTTGCGGAAGATGATGTCCTTGTTGCCGAGATAGTCCCGCTCCCACTGATGCTTCAGGTCCTTGAAGCGGTCGAGCATCCCGAACAGGCCGAAATTCATCGAGCCGAGGTTCAGGGAGGCGACCTCCGGCTGAAAGGTCGCGGCCGGGCGCACCCGCTCCTCGATCGACATGGTCGGCGCGCCGCCGGTGGTGATGTTCACCACGCAGTTCGAGCGCTGCTTGATCACCGGCAGGAACTTGGCGAAGGCCTCGGGTGTCTGGTCGGGCTGGCCGTTCACCGGATTGCGGGCATGCAGATGCACGATGGCGGCGCCGGCCTCGGCGGCGCCGATGGCGGCGTCGGCGATCTCCTCAGGCGTCACGGGCAGGTGCGGCGACATGCTGGGCGTGTGGATCGCGCCCGTCACCGCGCAGGTGATGATGACTTTCCGCTGTGAGGCCATGCTCAGTCCTTCTGTGATGCCTTGTGGGCCCGGAGCGCCGCCAGCCGCGTGTCGCGGCGGTTCATGCGTGCGGGTAGATCGTCCGGCGGCTGCCACTTGGCCAGGATCGCCTCGGTGGCCGGCGCCTCGTAGACCGAAGGCGGCGCCGGATCGTCGGCCAGGTTCTTGTAGAAGCCGGTATAGCGGGCGCAGTAATCGGCGATACCGCCCGGCGCGTTCAGCTCGATCGTCTCGAACGGTCCCATGAAGCTCCAGCGCAGGCCGAGCCCGTCCGCGACGGTCTTGTCGAGATCCTGCGGGGTGACATAGCCCTCCGAGGCCAGACGGAACGCCTCCGCCAGCAGGGCGCCCTGAAGCCGGTTGAGGATGAAGCCCTCGATCTCCTTCAGCACCGTGATGGGGACCTGTCCGATGGCCTCGTACACCGCTCGCGCTCGTGCCAGAGCCGCCGGATCGGTCCAGGGCGCGCCGGAAATCTCCACGAGCGGGATCAGGTGCGGCGGATTCACCGGATGGCCGATGAGGCAGCGCGCCCGACCCGGCAGATCCTCGGTGAACAGCGAGCAGCGGATGGCCGATGAGGACGACGCGATCACCGCGTCCCGCGGCGCGTGGGCATCGAGCTCGGCAAAGAGGGTCCGCTTGACGTCGAGCCGCTCGGGCCCGTTCTCCTGGACGAAGTCCACACCGTCGAGGGCGGCGGCGAGACTCCCCGCGCTCCGGATGCGCCCGGCAGCTCCCTCCGGATCGGTACAGAGCCCGTTGGCCGCCAGGGTGCGGAGTCCTTCGGCGCAGAGCGGGAGCGCGGCCTCGGCTACGCCCTCGGCGGAATCGAACAGCCGCACGTCCCAGCCGGCGCGGGCGAAGATCATCGCCCAGGCCCGGCCGATCAGGCCGGCGCCGACGATTGCGACGCTTTCGGTCATAGCCACAGCACCTTCCGTCTCAGCTCCTGATCTTCGCGCAAGAGGCGCGACTCGCCCGCCCACTGCACGCTGCCCCGCTCCAGCGCCACGGTCCGGTCGGACAGGGCCAGCGCCAGATCGAGGTGATGGTCCACCAGGATGATCGCGATCTCGCGGCGCAGCCGATCGAAGGCCTCGAACAGCTCCTCGGTCACGGCCGGCGACAGGCCTTCGAACGGCTCGTCGAGAAGCAGGAGCCGCGTATCGCCCGACAGCGCGCGGGCCACCGCCACCATCTGCTGCTCGCCACCCGACAGGCGGGCGGCATCGACGGTCCAGCGCTCCTTGAGCCGCGGGAAGAACTCCAGAACCTTCTCCTCGTCCCAATGGATGCCGGCA
Source organism: Methylobacterium sp. 1973 (assembly GCF_040545035.1). Taxonomy (NCBI): domain Bacteria; kingdom Pseudomonadati; phylum Pseudomonadota; class Alphaproteobacteria; order Hyphomicrobiales; family Methylobacteriaceae; genus Methylobacterium; species Methylobacterium sp. 1973. The sequence goes on along the minus strand of NZ_JBEPLA010000004.1, from coordinate 120,867 downwards.
CCGGTGAGCCGCCGCAGACGACCGAGGCCCAGATTCTCCGCGACGCTCATCCCGGCAAACAGCGCCCGCCCCTGCGGCACGTAGCCGATGCCGAGCCGGGCGATCTTGTCGGGCGAGAGGCCCGCGATGTCCTGGCCAGCGAGCACGATCCGACCGCCGGCCGGCGATGCTGTGCCGATCAACGTCTTGAGCAGGGTCGACTTGCCGGCGCCGTTGCGGCCGAGGAGCGCCACCACCTCGCCCCGGTTCACCGTGAGGGTGACCCCGTTGAGGATGTGCGACTTGCCATAGAAGGTATCGACGCCCTCCATGGCGAGCAGCGTCTCGGCCTCGGCGGCGCTGGCGCGCGGCTTCGCGGCGATCGCCGCCGTGCCCGATCCGAGGTAAACCGCCTGGACCCGGGCATCGTCCCGGGCATCCGCGACGGAGCCGTCGACCAGCACGGCGCCGTCGGCCATCACGGTGACGCGGTCGGCCAGACGGAACACGCGGTCGATGTCGTGCTCCACGAGCAGGACCGGGATGTCGGCCGAGAGCGCCTTGATCAGCTCGCCGACGCGCTCGCGCTCGGCGGCGGCCAATCCGGCGAGCGGCTCGTCGAGAAGCAGCACGCGGGGTTGCGTGGCCAGCGCCAGCCCCATGTCGAGGAGCCGCTGGCCGCCGTAGGACAGGCTGCCGGCCTCGGCCCGCTCGATCCCGGCGAGGCCCGTCCAGCGCAGCAGCTCGGCGGTGTCGTCGGCGATCGCGCGGATCGAAAGGGCGTCCCGCCAGGGGCTGAAATGCGCCGCGTGGCGCGCCTGCACCGCCAGGCGGACGTTCTCCTCCACCGAGAGGCCCGGGAACAGGTTGGTGATCTGGAACGAGCGCCCGAGTCCGGCCCGGGTGATCGCGTGCGGTTCCAGGCCGGCGATCTCTTGACCGTCGAGGCGGATGCTGCCGCCGCTCGGCCGGAACATGCCGGAGAGCAGATTGAAGGCCGTGGTCTTGCCGGCACCGTTGGGGCCGATCAGGGCGTGAAGCGTCTTGTCCGCCACCGCGAAGGAGACGCCCCGCACCGCGTTCACGGGGCCGAAGTTCTTCCTGATGGCATCGGCGACGAGAACCGGTCCCGTGCCGCGTCCCTCGGCGATGAAGCGCGCCGGGACGCGGCCCGAGGCGCCGGCGCGGCGGGCCGCCATGGCCGCGCCCTCGGTCGGGACGCGCCGGAACGGCTTGAGCAGCCGCGCCGCGATGCCGACCAGCCCGTCCGGCGAGAACACGATGAAGGCGACGAACAGCAGCCCGAAATACAGCAGCCAGTCGGCGGTGTAGATCGACAGGAACTCGCGGAACAGGATGTAGAACAGCGCGCCGAGGGCCGGCCCGAGGAACGAGCGCATCCCGCCGATCACCACCATGGCGAGCAGTTCGCCCGAGAACGCGATGGAGATCGGGTCGGCCGAGGTGAAGCGATGACTGTAGGCCGAGAGCGCCCCGGCCAGCCCGGTGATCGTCGCCGAGATCACGAAGGCCGCGAGCTTGTAGCGGTTGGTGGCGTAGCCGAGGAAGCCGGCACGCTGCTCGTTCTCGCGGATCGCCACGAGTACCGTGCCCATCGGCGAGCGCCGGAACCGCCAGAGCGCGATCAGCACCGCGAAGGCGATACCCGACACCGCCGCGTAGTAGGCGCCGGGCTCCTGCAGCACCGCCCAGCGGTGCAGGTTGCCGATGCCGTTCTCGCCGCCGGTCAGGTCGGTCCAGCGGAACGCGATGGCGTAGAGCATCGCCGTGAAGGCGAGCGTCAGCAGCGAGAAGTAGACACCCCGCCGTCGCAAGATCAGGGCTCCGGCCGCCAGAGCCGCGACTCCGGTGATCGCCAGGGCGCCGAGGAGCGGCAGCGCCATGTCGCCGGGGACAAGCCGGGTCTGCAGGATCGCCACCGCGTAGGCGCCGATCCCGAACCACGCCCCGTGGCCGAAGGAGGTGAGCCCGGTCCAGCCGACCAGGATGTTCAGGCCGAGCACGGCCAGGGCGAAGATCACCACGTCTGTGGCGGTGATCAGCGTCAGGCCGATGGCGTCGAGGGCGAAGGGCAGGACGATGAGGGCGGCGAGGGCCGCCCAGAGCTGGCGGCTCTCGCGCAGGATCAGGCCGCGCTGCGGCAGGGCGAGCGGCAGCGGCTCGGCGGTTCCGGACATGGGACGCTCTCCGCTCACTCGAACCGGGCGATGTGCTCGCCGAACAGGCCGCGCGGGCGCAGCAGCAGGACGAGCACCATGAGGGCGTAGACGGCGGCCTCGGTGGCCGGCGGATAGGCGTAGGCGGTGAGGCCCCGGACCACGCCGACGATCAGCGCGGCGAGCACCACCCCCCAGAAAGAGCCGAGGCCGCCGATCACCACCACCACGAAGGCGAAGGTGAGGATCTCGGCGCCCATGGCGGGCTGGACCCCTGTGACCGGGGCCATCATGGTCCCGGCCAGCGCCGCGAGCCCCACCGCGATGGTGACAACGGCGGTCATGTAGGGCCGGAGCGAGATGCCGAGGGCCGCGACCATGTCGGGGTTCTGCACGCCGGCCCGGACCACGCGCCCGAAGCTGGTGCGGGTCAGGAGCAGCCAAAGGCCGGCCACGCAGGCCACAGCCACCACGAGAATCGAGAGCCGGTAGCGCGAGTAGATCAGGTCGCCGATGAAGACCTGACCGCGCAGCCATGTCGGGATCCCGAACGGCACCGGCGCCGCCCCGAAGGCCATGCGCAGGGCCTGCTCGGCCACCATGGCGAGTCCGAATGTGAGGAGCAGACCGAGGGTCGGATCGCCGCGATAGAAGCGCCGCAACAGGAAGCGCTCGATCACGAGCCCGAGCACCCCCACCGCCAGGGGAGATACGATGAGGGCGCCGCCGAAACCGATCGAGGGCGTCAGCAGCACGGTCAGGTAGGCGCCGATGGCGTAGAAGGCACCGTGGGCGAGGTTCACGATGCCGCCGAGGCTGAAGATCAGCGACAGGCCGAGCGCGATCAGCAGATATTGCACGCCGATCAGCAGGCCGTTGAGCACCTGCTCCAGGATGAAGACGAGCTGCATGACGGCCTCACGCCGGGAAGGTGCAGGCGTTCTCGTCACGGGTGGTGGTGAGGACCTCCAGGCTCTCGCCGGGACCGGGGAGCGGCCCGGTCGAGGTGAAGATGTCGTAGGGGTTCTTGACCTGATCCGCCGGCAGGGCGGTGATCGCGAACATCTCCTGCATCAATTCGTGGTCCCAGGGGCGGAAATAGCCCTCGCGGACCTTGGCGATGTCGAACTTCGCGCCCGATTCCAGGTGCTCGACGACCTTGATCGACTCGGTCGCCTTCAGCTCGTTCATCGACTGCGCAACGATCTTGAGCGCGGTGTAGTCACCCCAGCCCTGGTTCTCCGGCGGCTTCTTGTACTTGGCCTTGAAGGCGGCGACGAACGTCTTCGCCGAGGGCGAGTCGATCTGGTGATGCCAGATCACCGGCCAGGTTCCGAGGAAGTTGCCGGGCCCGGCACCCCAGGCGAGCGCCGTGTCGAAGCCGAAGCCGGCGACCGGGAACGGCAGGCCGAACTCGCTGTACTGCTTGAGGAAATTGGTGATCTGCGCGCCCGCGAGGTTGCAGATCACGAGGTCCGGCTTGGCCTGACGGAGCTTGAGCAGGAAGGGCGAGAAGTCCGTGAGCTCGGTGGGGATCAGATCCTCGCCGACGAGCGTCGCGTCGTTGGCCGCGAAGTATTTCTTGGCCTGCTTCAACAGGTCGTGGCCGAAGGCGTAGTCGGCCGTGAGCGCGTAGACCTTGCGACCCTTGATCAGGCCCCGGTCGAGCAGCGCGCGCCCGCAGGCGCGCACCATCATGGTGTTCTGCGATTCGACGTGGAACATGAAGCGCTTGCAGTCGGAGCCGCGCAGCGCGTCCGAATTGGCGCCGGTGTTGATGAACAGGATCTTCTCCCGCTGAGCCACCTGGCTGATCGCCAGCGCCGAAGCCGAGTTGATCTCGCCGACGAGGCACGCCACGCGGTCCCGCTGGACCATGCGCTCGGCCTTGGCCGAGGCGGTCTGCGGGTTGACGCTGTCCTCGGAGAGAAGCTCGACCTTCCGACCCGCGATGCCGCCCGCGGCATTGATCTCCTCGACCGCGAGCTGCGCCGCCTGCACGGCGAACTCGCCGAGCGGTCCGAGGAATCCGGTCCGCGGCGTCAGGTGCCCGATCCGGATCACGTCCGACTGACCCTGCGACAGGGCCGGGCTCGCAAGAGCCGGCGCGAGAAGCGCCGCGCCGCCGGCTTTCAGAAGGCTGCGGCGAGAAAGGGAATCCCCGAACCGGTCCGTCATCGTTCCGCTCCCGTGCGTTTCCTCCAGCCGGGTTGTTGTTGTGGGCTCTGGCGGCCCTCACCCAAACTGTGATCACAGATCACTAGCGCGATAGTGCCGGATCCGTCTAGGGTCGGCATATGAATTCCACATCGGTCCTTGCCGAACTGCCTCTGCTCGAACGGCGGACCCTGTCCGACACCGTCTACGAAGCCCTGTCGGACCTCCTGGCCTCGGGACGGCTGGCGCCGGGCGACCGGCTGTCCCTGCGCCAGAGCGCGGCGGCGCTCGGCGTCTCGGTCATGCCGGTCCGCGAGGCCGTGAGCCGTCTGGCGGCGGACGGCGTGCTCGAAGTGGCTCCGAACCGGGTGATCCGGGTGCCGGTCATGAGCGCGGACGCCTTCCGGGCTCTGGTCGAGACCCGCATCGCCGTGGAGGGCATCGCCGTGGCCCGTGCGGCCGAGCTAAGGACCGCCACGGAACTCGCAGCGATCCGGCGGACCGAGGCCGCGTTCCGGGCGGAAGCGGAGGCGGCAGAGCCCGACCGGGCGCGCGCGGTGCAACTCAACCGCGATCTGCATTTCGCGATCTACGGTGCCTGCGGACTCGGTCCCCTGCAGGAGATCATCGCCCGGCTCTGGCTGACGGCGGGCCCGGTCATCAATCTGGATCTGCGCGCCCATCCGGAGCGGCTGCGCCAGGGTTTCGCGCTTCGGCGGCACGCCGAGGCCGTGGTGGCGATCGAGAACCGGGACGGCGCGGCCGCCGCCGCCGCGATCGCGGCCGACATCCGGGAAGCCGCGGAGTTCATCTTGACCCGCGGCGGATTGCGGGACGTTCAGGGAGAGGACTGATCATGGATCTGGGGATTGCCGGCCTGCGTGTCCTGGTGACGGCGGGTGCTGCCGGAATCGGCCGCGGGATCGTCGAGGCCTTCCTGGAGGAAGGGGCGCGTGTCTTCGCCTGCGACGTAGACAGCGAGGCCCTGGCCGGTCTGCCGGACGCGGTCGGCCGTATCCGGACCGATGTCGCCGACCGCGATGGCGTCGCCACGATGATGGACCGCGCGGTCGAGTTCCTCGGTGGCCTCGACGTGCTGATCAACAATGCCGGCATTGCCGGCCCGACCGGCCGGGTCGAGGAGATCGCACCCGAAGAGTGGGACCGATGTCTCACCGTGTGCCTCACCAGCCAGTTCAACTGCGCGCGCCTCGCGGTGCCCCATCTGCGCCAAAGCCCGAACGCCTCGATCGTCAATCTGTCTTCGGCGGCCGGCAAGTTCGGCTTCGCCCTGCGCAGCCCCTACGCGGCGGCCAAATGGGGGGTCATCGGCTTCACCAAGTCTTTGGCGATCGAACTCGGCGGGTCCGGCATCCGGGTGAATGCGATCCTGCCGGGCTTGGTGGCCGGCGACCGGCAGCGCCGGGTGCTCGAATCGAAGGCCCAGCAGCAGGGCACGAGCTTCGCCGAGATGGAAGCCCGCGCCTTCTCGTTCGTTTCGGTCAAGGACTACGTCACCGCCCGGCAGCTCGCCGACCAGATCCTGCTGCTTTGCTCGCCCCGCGGCCGGACCATCTCGGGTCAGGCCATTTCCATCGACGGTGACACGCGGATGCTGTCCTGAAATCAATCCAGCGCCGATGAGGCTGCCCTGCCTGATGCGCCGGAGTATCCAAAACCGAGTCCGGGGCGCCGCGACCGCGGTCACGCGTCCTGCGGCCGCTGCCGAAGACAGGAGCCGGACCGTCCGCGCCGGCCACAGGATGCGAGGAAGCGACCATGAGCGACAAACGCCGGATCACGCCATCTGACCTGCGCTCCAAGGCGTGGTTCGACAACCCGCACAATCCCGGCATGACCGCGCTCTATCTGGAGCGATACCTCAACTATGGACTGACGCCGGAGGAGTTGCGTTCGGGCAAACCTCTGATCGGCATCGCCCAGACGGGGTCCGACCTGTCTCCCTGCAACCGCCACCATCTCGAACTCGCCAAGCGGGTCCGGGAAGGCATCACGGCGGCCGGCGGCGTTGCCTTCGAATTCCCCTGCCATCCGATTCAGGAAACCGGCAAGCGTCCGACCGCGTCCCTCGACCGAAACCTCGCCTACCTGTCCCTGGTGGAGGTGCTGTACGGCTATCCCCTCGACGGCGTCGTCCTGCTCACCGGCTGCGACAAGACCATGCCGGCCTGTCTGATGGCGGCGGCCACGGTCAACATCCCGGCGATCTCGCTGAATGTCGGGCCTATGCTCAACGGCTACTTCCACAAGGAGCTGACCGGCTCGGGCACCATCGTCTGGAAGGCCCGGGAGCGGCACGCGGCGGGCGACATCGACTTCCAGCAGTTCATGGACATCGTCGGATCCTCGGCGCCGTCCACGGGCCACTGCAACACGATGGGCACGGCCTCCACGATGAACGCGCTCGCCGAGGCGCTCGGTCTCGCCCTGCCCGGCTCGGCGGCGATCCCGGCCCCCTACCGCGAGCGCGGGCAAGCCGCCTACGCCACCGGCCAACGCATCGTCGAGATGGTCTGGGAGGACCTCAAGCCCTCCGACATCCTCACCCGCGAAGCCTTCGAGAACGCCATCGTGGCCAACGCGGCGATCGGCGGCTCGACCAACGCGCCGATCCACATCAACGCGATTGCGAAGCATATCGGTGTACCGCTGACGTGCGACGACTGGGAGCGGGTCGGATTCGAGATCCCTCTCCTGGTGGACATGCAGCCCGCCGGACGCTGGCTCGGCGAGGAGTACTTTCGCGCCGGCGGCCTTCCGGCGGTCTTCGCGGAGCTGATCGACGCCGGGAAGGTCCACGAGGGCGCCCTGACCTGCAACGGCCGAACCGTGGGCGAGAACTACCGCGGCCGGCACAGCTGGAACCGCGACGTGATCCGCGCCTATGGCGCGCCGCTGATGGAGCGCGCGGGCTTCCTGAACCTCAAGGGTAGCCTGTTCGATTCGGCGATCATGAAGACCTGCGTGATCTCCGAGGAGTTCGCGGCCCGCTACCTGCGCAATCCGAACGACCCGATGGCCTTCGAGGGGCGCGTCATCGTGTTCGACGGACCGGAGGACTACCACACACGGATCGACGACCCGGCGCTCGACATCGACGAGAACACGATCCTGATCATGCGCGGAGCCGGACCGATCGGCTATCCCGGCGCCGCCGAGGTGGTGAACATGCAGCCGCCGGGATCGCTGATCCGGCGCGGTGTCACCGCTCTGCCCTGCATCGGCGACGGCCGGCAATCCGGCACCTCCGGGACGCCCGCCATCCTGAACGCCTCGCCCGAGGCGGCCGCCGGGGGCGGGCTGGCCCTGTTGCAGACCGGCGACCGTATCCGCATCGACCTCAATCGCCGGAGCGCCGACATCCTGCTCCCGGCCGAGGATCTCGCCCGCCGGCGCGCGGATCTGGAGGCGCGCGGCGGCTATCCCTACCCGGCGACCCAGACGCCGTGGCAGGAGATCTATCGCGATCAGGTCGATCAGCTCGATCAGGGCATGGTGCTCAAGGGCGCGGTGAAGTTCCAGAAGGTCGCGCAGGTCTCCGGAGTGCCGCGGGACAACCACTGAGGCCTGCCCCCCGGGTCGGCCGCGGGGTTGAAACATGCGGTGTCCTGAGCAACCCTTGCGACGGCCCTCCGGGCCTACGGCTGCACCGGGCATCGCGAGCCCGCTCTCCAGCGCGACAGCGCGGCCAATTTGCTCCGCACTGAATTTTGAATACATTTCCCGTCAGGTGGGCATGTCCCATCACGGGAGGGATCTATCGTGACGGAAGCGAGGGCGCATGCGCCGGCGCCGCGGGCCGCGGCGCGCCTGGAAGCCGGATTGCCGCGCAGGCTGGCGGAGCAGCTCCAGGGCGAGGCGCGGTTCGACGCGTTCACGCGCGGACGCTACAGCACGGACGCGTCGATCTACCAGATCATGCCGGCCGGCGTGGTGCTGCCGCGCTCCGCGGCCGACATCGCCGCAACCCTGCGCATCGCCGCCGAACACGGCGCGCCGGTGATCCTGCGCGGCGGCGGCACGTCGCAGAACGGCCAGCCGATCGGGTCGGGCCTGGTGGTCGACTGCTCGCGGTACTTCAACGGCGTCCGGGCCTATGATCCGGAGGCGGGCACGATCACGGTCGAGCCCGGCATGGTGCTGGAGCGGCTGAACGCCCGGGTGAAGGCCGACGGATGGTTCTTCCCCGTCGAGCCCTCGACGGCGACCCGCTGCACCATCGGCGGCATGGCGGGCAACAATTCCTGCGGCGCCCGCTCCCTGCGCTACGGCAAGATGAGCGACAACGTCCTGGCGATGGAGGCGCTGTTCCACGACGGCGAGGCCTTCGGCTTCGGACTGACCGGTGACGTCCGGTCGGGCGTGAACGGCTCGGATCGGGCGGCGGCGCTGGCCGCGAGGATGCGCGGCCTCGCCGAGGATCACCGCGCCGAGATCGAGGCGCGCTTCCCGAAGGTCCAGCGCCGCGTCGGCGGCTACAACCTCGACGCGCTGATCGAAGCGCAGCCGAACCTCGCGCACCTGCTCGTCGGATCCGAGGGCACGCTGGCCGCGACCACGGCGGTGACGCTGAAGCTCTCGCGCCTGCCGACGCACCGGGTGATGGGCGTGTGCCACTTCCCATCCTTCCGGGCCGCCATGGAGACGACCCGGCACATCGTCGGCCTGGACCCGGTGGCGGTCGAGCTCGTCGACAACAACGTCCTCGTGCTCGGCGCCGATATCCCGCTGTTCCGCACGACGCTGGCCGACATCACCCGCGGACAGCCGAACTGCCTGCTGCTCACCGAATTCGCCGGCGACGACCTCGCCGCCGTGACGCGCGACCTGAAGCGCCTCGACGCCTGCATGGCCGATCACGGCTTCCCGGACGCCGTCGTGGAGGTGGTCGAGCCCGCCCGCCAGAAATCGGTGTGGGAGGTTCGCGAGGCCTGCCTCAACATCATGATGTCCATGAAGGGCGACGCCAAGCCGGTCTCCTTCATCGAGGATTGCGCCGTCCCGCTGGAGCACCTCGCCGATTACACAGACGCGGTCACGGCGGTCTTCGCCAAGCACGGCACCCGCGGCACGTGGTACGCCCACGCTTCGGTGGGCTGCCTGCACGTTCGCCCGATCCTCGACATGAAGGAGGCTGGCGACGTCCGCCGGATGCGCGCGATCGCGGAGGAGACCTCCGAGCTGGTGCGCCGCTACAAGGGCTCGTATTCCGGCGAGCATGGCGACGGCATCTCACGCTCGGAATACATCGAGCCGCTGTTCGGCTCGGTCCTGACGCGCGCCTTCGAGGATGTGAAGGACGCGTTCGATCCCGAGAACCGCCTCAACCCCGGCAAGATCGTGCGCCCGCTCGCGATGGATGACCGGTCTCTGTTCCGCTTCAAGCCCGACTACACGGTGACGGAGCCGATGAAGCCGGCGCTCGACTGGTCGGATTGGGGCGGCTTCGGCTCCGCCGTCGAGATGTGCAACAACAACGGCACCTGCCGGAAGCTCGCCGGCGGCGCCATGTGCCCGTCCTACCGGGTGACGGGGGAGGAACAGCACCTCACGCGCGGCCGCGCCAATTCCCTGCGGCTCGCCATCTCGGGCCAGCTCGGCAAGGAGGCCTTCACCAGCCCGGAGATGAATCGGACTCTCGATCTCTGCGTCTCCTGCAAGGCCTGCCGCCGGGAATGCCCGACCGGCGTGGACATGGCCAAGATGAAGATCGAGTTCCTGCACCATTACCACGCCCGCCACGGGCTGCCGCTCCGCGAGCGGCTCATCGCCATGATGCCGCTCTATGCCGGGGCGGCCGCGAAGCTCGCGCCGATCCTCAACCTGCGCGACCGGTACCCGGCCCTCGCGGCCCTGTCGGAGCGCGTCGCCGGCCTGTCGGCCAGGCGCTCGTTGCCGCGCTGGCGTCGGCCCTGGAGCGAGCAGGGCGAACCCGCGCATACCCACGACGTCGCGGGCGATTTCCGCGACGTGATCCTCTTCGGCGACACCTTCAACCGCGCCTTCGAGCGGGAGAATCTCGAGGCGGCCGAGCGCGTGCTGCTGGCCGCGGGCTACCGGCTGCATCGGGTCTATCCGGCCCGCGGCCGGCGCCCGCTCTGCTGCGGCCGGACGTGGCTCTCCGCCGGCCAGACGGACCGGGCCCGGCTGGAGGCGCGCCGAACCCTCGACGCGCTTCTGCCCTTCGTCCGCGCGGGCGCGCGGGTCGTCGGCCTGGAACCATCCTGCCTGCTCACGTTCCGGGACGAGTTCACAGCGCTCCTCCCCGGTGCGGATTCGGCGCTTCTGGCGCGGCAGTCCGTCCTGTTCGAGGAGCTGCTGGCCGCAGACCTGACGGCGGGCCGGATCGCGCTACCGTTCGCGGACCAGGGCGGGCGCGTCGCGCACCTGCACGGCCATTGCCACCAGAAGTCGTTCGGCGTGATGGGCTCGGTGGAGACGGTGCTCCGGGCCGTGCCGGGGCTCGACCTACGGGTCGTCGAATCGAGCTGCTGCGGCATGGCCGGCGCCTTCGGCTATCGGCCGGAATCCATCGAGACATCCTTCGCCATGGCAGAGCTGTCGCTGTTCCCGACCCTGCGCGCCGCCGGGCCGGACGATCTCGTGATCGCCGACGGGACGAGCTGCCGACATCAGATTCACGATGGCCTCGGTCTCGAGGCGGAACATGTGGCTCGCGTTCTCGATCGGGCCCTCGTGCCTCGACACTCCATTGCCGGAGACTTACACATACACAACAGGTCGCACTGATCTGGTTTGTGTCGGGGGACCATGAACAAGATCGAGCCCGGGATCGGCATCAGCCGCCGCTACCTCCACGACGAGGTCGCGGACCGGATGCGGGAGCTGATCCGGTCCGGGGAGATGGAGCCGAAGGCCCGGATCAACGAGAGCGAGCTGACGGAGCGCTTCGGGATCTCGCGGACCCCGCTCCGCGAGGCGATCAAGATCCTGGCGACGGAAGGGCTGCTCGAACTGCTTCCGAACCGCGGGGCGCGGGTCGCCAGCATCTCGGAGACCGAGCTCGAGGAAATGATGGAGGTGATCGCCGGGCTCGAGGCGACCGCCGGGGACCTGGCCTGCCGCACCATCACCGACGCCGAGATCGACGCCCTCGCGGTCGACCACGACGCGATGGTGGCGGCCTGGCAGTCGGGCGACGAGGCAGGCTACTTCAGCCACAACCGCCGGATCCACGAAGGCATCATGGCGGCCAGTCGCAACGTCATTCTGGCGAATATCTACGAGAGCCTGTCCGGCCGGATCCAAAGGTCGCGGTATTCCGCGCACCAGACCCCGGATCAGTGGGCCCGCGCGGTCTCCGAGCACGAACGGATGATCGAACTCCTCCGTGCTCGGGACGGCGCTGCCCTGGCCGTCCTGATGCGCGAGCATATCCGCGGGAAGAAGTCCGTCATCGCCGCCAATTACGGCGCGGCGGAGGTTGCCTGAAGGCTCAGCCCGGCATCCCCGTCATCTCGAACCAGAACGACGCGCCCGGGGTGCGGGAATCGTTCGCGTAGAGGAACGGAATGTCCGGTCCGGTCGCGCGGGCGGCAAAGACCATCTTCACCCGGGCGCTCATCGCCGGGTCCTGACAGATATACATCACCGGCACGGTCACGCGGAACGGCGGAGCGCCGCACAGCAGCATCGCGGCCAGAAGATACTGCTCGTTGTACAGGCGGCAATTCCAGGCTGACGGATAATCGTCCGGAATGAAGATGTCGTGGATCTGTACGATCACGCCCGGCGCGAGGCGCGGCATCACCTCGAAAAAGAACACCGTGACGTCGGAATTCGCGAAGGACCGATGCGATCCATCGAAGAACAGGATGTCGCCGGCCTTCAGTTCCTCGAAGATCTTCAGGTCGCAGGATTCCAGCGGGCTGCGGACGGTCCAGTCGCACAGGGCGTCGATCTCGCGGCGTGGCATCGGATCGATGGAGGTGATCCGCGTCGGCAGCTTCAGCGTGTCGATCGCGTGGCGCGCGAAGCAGGTCGAGCACCCGGAGCCGATCTCGAAGTATCGTTCAGGGCGCTTCCAGGCCAGCATCGTCAGCAGGGCGGCGCCGTCGAGGGCGGTGAACCACGTGTTGTTCCAGTGCGGTGCAGCCGAACCCTCAGCGTGGGCGTCGTGCGGGACGCTGTGGAGCAGGTCGGCCTGCGCTTCCAGGGCGGTGAGGAATGCCTCGTAGGCCGCATGGTTCTGGCCGAGGACGGCTTTGAGCCGGCCGTGCGGCGCCTGGCCCGGCTTCCACCGCGCGGACGGCACGACCGGGTAGTAATCGTGGACCGTATGACTCCAGCGGAAGGCTTCGCCGCTCGCCCGGAAGATATCCACCCCCGCGCGTCGGCCGGCAGTCCTGACAACGTCCTTCAGCATGGTGCCTCCCGGGTTCCGGGTGAAGGATGCCGGGATTGCAACTTCTGGTCGAGTCCGGTGGACCACCTACGCAGTCCGACCTGATTTCACGGTTAGGAGGCGATGAAGACGCACCGGCTTCGCGGCCCGCTGCGGGCGGTCTGCGCCGCGGGATGATTGTCAGGCACCCGGAGAGGTCGAAGCTTTCAGGCCGCGCTCTGCGCCCGCAACCCCGCGACCAGATCGGTGAACCGGTCACCCTGGACGATGACGTGGCTCCGGAGCGCCTCGGCCGCCCCGACTTCGTCTCCGGCGATGATGGCAGCGACGATCGCTTCGTGTTCGGCAAGCGATTGCGGCAGGCGCTGGCGCACGCGCAGCTGCAGACGCCGATACGGCGCGAGACGGCGGTGCAGTGACAGCGCCTGCTCCGCCAGGAAGGCGTTGCGGCTGGCCCGATACACCACCGTATGGAACACGTAATTCTCGGCGTAATAGGCCTCGGTATCCTCCGTCGACAAAGCCCCGCGGCAGCCTTCGAGGGCGGCGCGCAGCGCGGCGGCATCCTCGGCCACGAGGCGGCGTGCGGCGAGGCGACCGCACGCCGCCTCGATTTCCGCCATCGTCTCGAACATGGCCAGCAGCAGGTGTGGCTCGGGTGCGCTGACGATGGCGCCGCGCCGGGGCTTCGTTTGGACGAGTCCGGTCACGGCGAGCTGCAGCAGCGCCTCGCGGATCGGCGTGCGCGAGACCCCGAAACGGGCCGCGAGCTGATTCTCATCGAGCCGCGATCCCAGCGCGAGTTCGCCCGCCACGATCTCGTCCTCGATTCGCTGCCGTAGCCGTTGCGCGTGGCTCATGCGCCTGGTTCCTCCCCCGATCGTCGGGCCGCGCGTCGTCCCGCCCGTTGAGGCCGGCGGATGTCCAACGCACGCGAACATTATGCTGGAGCATTGACAAAATATACAAGGCGGTTTTCCATGCATACAACGAAGCGCCCCACTATTGCGGCGCACAAAACTTTGCCGCGTTGTTTGCGGTGCGGGAGAAATCCATGACGCCAACTCGTCGCTCGCTGATCGCGGCCACGCTCGCGGCTCCGGCGGTCCTGCGGTTCGGGCTGGGCTCGGCCCAGGCCGCCACCACGCTGAAGCTGTCCCACCAGTTCCCGGGCGGCACCATCGACGAGGGCGATTTCCGCGACCGCATGTGCCGGAAGTTCGCCAAGATGGTCGGCGAGCGCTCGAAGGGCGCCCTGGACGTCCAAGTCTATCCCGGCTCCTCGCTGATGAAGACGAACGCCCAGTTCGGCGCGATGCGCAAGGGCGCCCTCGACATGTCGCTCTATCCGAGCCCCTATGCCGGCGGCGAGGTGCCGGAGCTGAATATCGGCCTGATGCCGGCGCTGGTGACGTCCTATGCCCAGGCGGTGGCCTGGAAGGCGGCGCCGGTCGGGCGCAAGCTCTCGGAAATCCTCGACGCCAAGGGGATCGTCCTGGTCTCGTGGGTCTGGCAGGCCGGCGGCGTCGCGAGCCGCGAGCGCGCTCTCGTTTCGCCGGCCGACGCCAAGGGCATGAAGGTCCGGGGCGGTTCGCGCGAGATGGACATGATGATGAAAGAGGCCGGCGCAGCCACCCTCTCCATCCCGTCGAACGAATCCTACGCGGCGATGCAGACCGGAGCCTGCGATGCGGTGATCACCTCGTCCACCAGCCTGATCTCCTTCCGCCTGGAAGAGCTGTCCAAGGCCCTCACCTCGGGCCGCGAGCGCTCCTACTGGTTCATGCTCGAGCCGATCATGATGTCGAAGATCGTGTTCGCGGGCCTGCCGAAGGAGCAGCAGGACCTGATCATGGCGGTGGGCACCGAGCTGGAGGCCTTCGGCCAAGCCGGCGCCAAGGAGGATGACACCCGGGTCGAGGAGATCTTCTCCAAGGCCGGGGCCAAGGTCGTCCAGGTTGACGAGAAGTCGCTGGGTCAGTGGCGGGACCTCGCCCGCAACACGGCCTGGAAGGACTACGCCGCCAAGAACGCGAACTGCGCGGAACTGCTGAAGCTCGCGGAGCAGGTCGCGTGAGCCACGGCTTCGACGCGGCTACGGCCGCTCCGGAGGCGCGGGGCGCGGCCGAGCCGCGTTTGCCCGGCCTGCTCGGCGCCTTCGACCGGACGATGCGCCTGCTGAATCAAGTGATCCTGGCGGTCGGCGGCCTCTGCCTGGTGGCGGCCTGCCTCGTCCTGACCCACAGCGTGGTCGTCCGCTATCTCCTGAAGGAACCGACGGAGTGGCAGGACGAGATGGCGGTGTTCCTGATCATCGGGGCCACCTTCCTGTCGGCCGCCGGCGTCCAGGCCAAGCGCGGCCACGTCGCGATCGAGGCCCTGACCGGTCTCCTGCCGCCGACCGCCAACCGCGTGCGCCTTCTGCTGGCCGACATCGTCAGCCTCGCCTTCTGCCTGTTCTTCGCCTGGAAGAGCTGGTCGCTGGATCACGAGGCCTGGGTCGACGGGCAGGTCTCGCAATCGACCTGGGGGCCGCCCCTCTGGATCCCCTATACGCTGATGTCCGTCGGGATGAGCCTGCTGTGCATCCAGTTCGTCCTCCAGATCGCCGAGGGCCTGGCCTACGGGCCGCGGGCCGCCGGCTGGGCACAGCCCAAGATCGGGCTCGGGGCCGACGTCAACCGCGACATGCACGGGGCGCCCGAGGTTGCGCCTCGAGGACCGGATCCGATGGGTCAGACCGTTTCCGCGAAGGTTGAACGATGAGCACGGCCGCGATCGGCTTCCTGTACGCGGGCGCGACCCTGGGTGCGATGCTCTCGGGCATCCCCATCGCCTTCGCCCTCGGCTTCGTGGCGCTCGCCTTCATGGTGGCGTTCATGCCCGGCGCCTCCCTCGATACGGTGGCGCAGAACGTCTACGAGGAGATGGCCTCCATCACCCTGCTGTCGATCCCGCTCTTCATCCTGAAGGGTGCGGCCATCGGCCGGTCCAAGGCCGGGCAGGACCTCTACTCGGCCATGCACGCCTGGATGCACCGCATCCCGGGCGGTCTCGGCATCGCCAACGTGTTCGCCTGTGCGCTGTTCGCCGCCATGGCGGGCTCGAGCCCGGCAACCTGCTCGGCGATTGGCTCGGCCGGCATCCCGGAGATGCGCAAGCGCGGCTACTCGCCGGGCTTCGCCGCCGGGATCATCGCGGCGGGCGGCACGCTCGGAATCCTGCTGCCGCCCTCGATCACCATGATCCTGTACGCGGTGGCGGCCGAGCAGTCGCTCGGACGCCTGTTCCTCGCCGGCATCGGACCCGGGCTGCTGCTCGTGGCCCTGTTCGCGGCGTGGTCGATCGTGCGCTTCCGCTCGGAATACGCCGCGGCCAAGGCCGTGATGGAGCGCGGCGGACCGGCCTCGCCGATCCTGGCCGACGATCAGTACAGCATGGCGCAGCGCTTCTCGACGCTGCCGCGGGTCCTGCCCTTCGTGGTACTGCTCACCGGCGTGATGGTGGCGCTCTACGGCGGCTACGCCACGCCCTCGGAAACCGCGGGTCTCGGCGGCCTGATGGCGCTGGCGCTCATCGCCGCGATCTACGGCGTCTGGCGGTTCCGCGACGTCACGCCGATCCTGACCGCGACCCTGCGGGAATCGACCATGCTGATGCTGATCATCGGCATGTCGCTGCTCTACGCCTACGTGATGAGCTACCTGCACATCTCGCAATCGGCCGCCGCCGCGATCGTCGCGATGCAGCTCTCGCCCTGGCTGCTGCTGCTGACCATCCTGGCGTTGGTGATCGCGCTGGGCTTCTTTCTGCCGCCGGTCTCGATCATCCTGATGACGGCGCCGATCATCCTGCCGCCGCTCAAGGCCGCCGGCTTCGACCTCGTGTGGTTCGGCGTGGTGATGACCATCACCATGGAGATGGGCCTAATCCACCCGCCGGTGGGCCTGAACATCTTCGTCATCAAGAACATCGCCCCCGACATCCCGCTGTCGGACATCATCTGGGGGACGTTGCCCTTCGTGATCCTGATGGCGGTGGCGATCCTGATCCTGTGCCTCGTCCCGGGCATCGCCCTGTGGCTCCCGGACCTGCTGCTGGCGACCACACGGTAGGCGGACCGACGTATCGATCCCGAAGGCAGGCCCTTCTCCGTCCGGGGAAGGGCCTGCCGCATGCCGGGGTGCAGCCGCGCGAGCGCCGCCTCCCACGCACCGGCGGGTCGCGTCCAGGCGATGGCTGAAGCGTGCCGGGGCGCCTATGGCAGCGGGCTTCCCGCACTGCCCTGATCGAAGCTTCGGAACGAATCATGAGTCTCGCATCCGTGCGCGCCTTCTTCGCCGAGAAGGCGCCCGACATCGCGGTCATCGAGCTCGAGGCCAGCACCGCGACCGTCGCCGAGGCGGCCAAGGGCCATGGCGTCGCTCCGGCGCAGATCGCCAAGACCCTGTCGATCCGCGTGGGCGATCATGTCGCTCTCGTCGTCACCCGTGGCGACGCGCGTCTCGACAACAGGAAGGCCAAGGTCGTCTTCGGCGGCAAGGTGAGGATGCTCGATCTCGGCGAGGTCGAAGCGGTCACCGGCCACCCTGTGGGCGGCGTCTGCCCGTTCGGCCTGGCCACGCCCCTGCCCGTCTACTGCGACGTCTCGCTCCAAGCGTTCGACGAGGTGGTGCCGGCCGCCGGCGGCACCCACAGCTCCGTGCGGATCGCGCCGGCGCGGATGGCCGAACTGACCGGCGCCGCCTGGGTCGATGTCTGCGCGCTGCCGACCTGAGGGCTGCCCTCAGCGCCCGGTCCAGTTGGGCGAGCGCTTGCCCAGGAAGGCCTCCATGCCTTCGCGGAAATCCTGGCTCATGTAGCACATGAGGATCAGGTCATCGCCGGGATGTGGCGCGCCCTCGGCGACCGCCTCCTCCTCCGCCAGCCGCCGGAGTCCTTCCTTGGTCGCCTGCATGGTCAGCGGCGCGTGGTTGGCGAGGAGCTGCGCCAGGGTATCGACCCGCTCGGTGAGCGCGGCGCAATCGTCCACCATCTCGCCGATCAGCCCGATGGCCAGCGCCTCCTCGGCCCCGACCAGGCGGGCGGTGAAGATGATGTCCTTCACCCGCGCCGGCCCGATCAGACCGGAAAGCCGCTTCAGATTGCCCTGGCTCAGGCAATTGCCCAGCGTCCGGGCGATGGGGAAGCCGAAGCGGGCATCGCGGGTGGCGATGCGGAGGTCGCAGGCCGCCGCGATGGCCGCGCCGCCGCCCGTGCACGCACCCGCGATGGCCGCGATGGTCGGAACCCGCAGCCGCTCCAGGGAGCCCAGCACCTTGTCCATGAACCGCTCGTAGCCCAGCGCATCCTCCGCCGTGCTGAAGCTGCGGAACTGGGCGATGTCGGTGCCGGCCGCGAAAGCCTTCTCGCCGGCACCGGTGATGACCAGCGCCTTGATGGCCGGATTGCCGGCGATCGCCTCGCAGCAGGTGATCAGGCCCTGATACATCGCGAAGGTGAGCGCGTTGCGGGCCTGCGGCCGATTCAGGACGATGCGGGCGATGCCGGCCTCATCGGTCGTGAACAGCAGTTCGTCGGTGGCGGGCGTGGCACTCATGCGCGGGGTCTCCGGGTGGCGGGGTCAGGCCGCGGTCTCGCGGACCACGCCGCGCGCGATCAGCGCGTCGATCTCGGCCGAGGCGTATCCGGCCTCCGCCAGGATCGCCCGGGAATGCTCGCCAAGCAACGGGGCCGGCCCATGCACGCGCCCCGGGGTCTCCGAGAACTTCACCGGCAGGCCGAGGGTCTTCATGCGGCCGACCCGCGGGTGTTCGACCTCCACCACCATCTCGCGGGCGAGGGCCTGCGGATCCCGGTGCATGGCATTGACGTCGAGCACCGGCCCGGCCGGGACGCCGCCGGCTTCGAGCCGGGCGAGCCATTCGGCCGAGCTGTGCGCCCGGAAGACCGGTGCGAGGGTCGCGGCGAGTTCGTGCCGGTTGGCCATCCGGTCGCGATTCATGGCGAAGCGCGGGTCATCGGCGAGACTGTCGGCTCCGATCGCCTTCAGCAGGCGCAGCCAGTTGGTCTGGTTGGCCGCGCCGATGGTGATCCAGCCGTCGGCGGTCTCGAACGCCTCGTAGGGTGCGTTCAGCGGATGGGCCGAGCCCATCGGCCCCGGCGCGATCCCGGTCGCCATGGCGATGGCCGATTGCCAGTAGGTGTGGGTAATGCCCGCTTCGAACAGCGACGTGTCGACGGCCTGGCCCCGCCCCGTCCGGAGCCGGTTCGAATAGGCCGCCAGAACGCCCATGGCGGCCAGGATGCCGGCGGTGATGTCGGTGACCGGAGGCCCGCACTTCATCGGCGGCCGCCCCGGACCTTCGCCGGTGACCGACATGAGCCCGCTCATGCCCTGCGCCACGAGGTCGAATCCGGCCCGGTCGGCATAGGGCCCGGTGCGGCCGAAGCCGGACAGGGAGCAGTAGACGAGTTCGGGAAACTCCTCGCGCAGCGTCTCGTAGCCGATCCCGAGGCGCTCCATCGTGCCGCCGCGGTAGTTCTCGATCAGCGCGTCGGCCCCCTTGAGCAGGCGGCGCAGGACCGCGACACCGTCCGGGTCCTTCAGGTCGAGAC
Source organism: Methylobacterium sp. 1973 (assembly GCF_040545035.1). Lineage (NCBI taxonomy): Bacteria > Pseudomonadati > Pseudomonadota > Alphaproteobacteria > Hyphomicrobiales > Methylobacteriaceae > Methylobacterium > Methylobacterium sp. 1973. The sequence goes on along the minus strand of NZ_JBEPLA010000004.1, from coordinate 101,550 downwards.
TGATGCCGCGCTTGCCGCGGTTCATCATCATGTAGGCGGCGCTCTCGCCTTCCAGGGCCGGCGGAACGGTGCGACGCGTGTCGTCGCCGTCCATCTTCTCGACCTTGATCACCTCCGCGCCCATGTCGGCGAGCATCAGCCCGCAGACCGGACCGGCCATGATGTGGGCGAGCTCGATCACCCGCATCCCGGCGAGCGGACCGGACCGTTTCATCGCTTCCGCCATCGCGCGCTACTCCCCGGCCGCCACGGAGCCCACGCGACCATCGAGTGGCGGGGCGGGATCCACGAATTCCCGCTCGGGGTGCATCGTGAAGGCCAGCGCCGCACCGAGCAGGCACAGGCCGATCGAACCGACGAAGGGCAGCGTCCAGCTCCCCGTCATGTCGACGATCACGCCGAAGACGATCGGCGAGACGATCGCGGCCACGGCCGAACCGGTATTCATCAACCCGCTGGCGGTGCCGGCATATTTCGGCGCGATATCCATTGGCACGGACCAGATCGGCCCGATGACCAGCTCGGCGAAGAAGAAACCCGAGGACAGGAGCAGCGCCACCAGGGTCAGATCCCGCGTCATGAAAACGCCGGCGAGGCTCGCAGCGGCGCCGAGGAACCCGACGACGATCACCGACAGGCGGGCGAGCTTCACCTTGCCAGTCCGGTGCAGGATGGCGTCGCTCATCATGCCGCCAACCGTGTCGCCCACCACGCCGGCGAAGAACACGCCCGAAGCGAACAGCGCCGAGTTCTTCAGGTCGAGGCTGTAGTTCTCCTTGAAGAAGCTCGGCAGCCAGCCGAGGAACAGCCACAGGGTCCAGCCGTAGCAGAAATACGTGATGGTGACCGGCAGCATGCGGCGGGTCAGAGCGCCCCACGGGACGCTCTGCTTCGCCCCGACCTTGCGGGGCGGCGGCAGCGTGTCGAGTTCGGCCCGGGTGATCGCCGGGTGGTCGGAGGGATCGTCGCGGAAATACAGCCACCAGATCGCCACCCAGATAAAGCTCACGGCGCCGAGGATCACGAAGCTGGTCCGCCACCCGAAATGGAAGATCAGGAAGGCGACGATCGGCGGCGCCACCGCGTTGCCGAGGCGCGCGAAGGCGTGGGTGATGCCCTGGGCGAAGCCGCGGCGGCCGGGCGCGGTCCAGTTCTGCATTGCGCGGGTGGCGGTGGGGAAGGTCGCACCTTCGCCGAAGCCGAGCAGGACCCGGGCCAGGAACAGGCTCACCAAGCCGCCGACCATTCCGGTCAGGATCGTCGCGGCAGCCCAGATCACGCCGCAGGCGAGCAGCGTGCGCCGGGCGCCGAACTTGTCGCCGACCGACCCGCCGATCACTTGGAAGATCGCGTAGGGATACGCGAAGGCCGACAGAATCAGACCGAAATCGGTTTTCGACATCCCGAAATCGCGCATGATCTCTGCGCCGGCGGTCGCGATGTTCACCCGGTCCAGATAGGTGATGAAATACATCACGCAGAGCAGGCCGAGCACGCCGTTCGTGGCGCTGATGCGCTTCGACATCGACCGTTCCTCCCATCGGGGCGCCGCCGCTGGCGGTCGCCGGGCGCCTCGGCTGATGGACCGGACGCTCTTTCATAATGCATTATTCAAACGCGTCGCGCGGCAGAAGGCAACCGCCGACTTGTATCCGGCGCGCGATCGATCCGGTCGCTCCAACGGAAAACGGGGGCCGCTTGGGCCCCCGTTCTGGGTGATCGCGTTCGCGACGCGGGCTGTCAGGCCGTGACGGGCTGCAGCTGGTTCTGTTCGGCTTCGGTCGCTGCGCCCAGGGCCTTGCCGCGAGGCCCGACCCAGCTTCCGACCCACTTCCGCTGCCAGAGGGCGAGGCAGCCGAGCACGACCGCCGTGAAGGCGGCGTAGCCGATGAAGCCGATGGAGAACGACCCGGTATACTGCTTGGACAGGCCCATGACGTTCGGAAGGATGGCGCCTCCGAGGGCCCCGATCTCGCCGATCATCGAGCCGGCGACGGCGGTGTTGTTGGGCCACCGCAGGGGAACGAGCTGGAAGAGGGCGCCGTTGCCGGCCCCAAGCGCCGCGAAGCACAGCATGAACAGGATCGTGGTCAATGCCAGCGACGGGGTCGCCGTCAGGGACAGGAGCGTGGCGATCGCCGCGAGCAGCACCACCGACAGCACGGCGATCCCGCCCATCCGATCGGCGAAGTAGCCGCCGACGATCCGAATCCCCGAGCCCATGAAGGCCGCCAGCATGGTCAGGCGCCCGGCCTCGACCTTCGTCACGGCGAACTGCTCGTAGAAGAAGGTCGGCAGGAAGTTCGACAGGCCGATGAAGCCGCCGAAGGTGATGACGTAAATCAGCGAGAACGCCCAGCCATCCTTGGTGAAGAGGCAGGAGACGTGTTCCTTGAACGACTGGTGCTCGCAATCCGGCGGCTCCTTGGCGAGCACGATCATGATCGCCAGCGGCAGGAGCATGACGATGCCGGCGAAGGCGTAGGTGGTCTGCCAGCCATAGGCCTGCGCCAGCGGCGGGGCGAACAGCACGGCCAGCACGGTGCCAGAATTGCCGGCGCCCGCGATGCCCATCGCCAAGCCCTTGTGCTCCGGTGGGAACCATCCCGATCCGAGGGACAGTGCAACGCCGAAGGACGCGCCGGCGATGCCCAGCAGGACGCCCATGGCGAGCACGTCGTTGTAGGACGAGACGAAGAGATATCCGTAGGCCATCGCCAGCATGATCACGCTCATCTCGGTGATCGCGGCATTCTTGCGGCCGATATACTGGGCCAGGATCCCAAGCGGGAAGCGCATCAGCGCCCCGGCGAGGATCGGAAGGGAGATCATGAAGCCGGTCTGGGCCGGCGTGAGCTTGAAGGTCTCGGTGATGAACGGGCCCATGGCGCCGTTCAGGACCCAGATGGCGAAGCAGAAGTCGAAATAGAGGAATGCCGCGAACAGCGTCGGGGGGTGACCCGACTTCATCACCGTTTTGAAGCTGGCCATAGCTGGTGCTCGTCGAAAGGAGGCGAACCGCTGCGCGGTCGCTCATGCCGGGGATCCGGACTCACACCGTCCGCTGTTTGGAGCGCCGTTGCTCCGCCGCCGCAGCAGGCGCGGCTGATCGAGCAATGCAGCATGCGTGCCACGTCGGGTTTGATGCGCGACGCGCCGATCGCCCCAAACGGGCGGGCCCGGGATCGGGTCGGAATCGATCCAACCGCTGCCGTTCATCGAGGCAGGCCTGCCGAGTAAACGGGCGGCCGGACGGCGCCATCACGGATCGGTGAGCGCCGCAGCTCGTAATGGTTGCTGCATGCGCGCAACACAGGGGCGGAGAAACGGTCCGGAAGACCCAGTAAATTGCCTTCGATCACGGTCGGCAACTTGGCGGCAAAGCGTGAGTTTTGCTAAGCCCCGGGACGAGCTCCGCCGCGACTTCGTGCAGGCCCGCTCGATTGCGCGCCGCGGCAAGTCCCGGTGTCGCCTCCCGAGGAATTTCGATCCATGTCCGCCTCGATCCGTCGCCTTCTCCTGGCCGGCTTCACAGTCCTCGCCTTTGCCTCGACCGTTCACGCCCAGGGCCGCGGCCCGGTCGGCGATGCCGGCATCGACGGGTTCGGCGATGACGGCCAGCTCTATCAGGATCAGAGCGGTGCGCTCTATGTGCGTCGCGGCGGCCGCTACCTGCCCTATACGGGCCGCACGGATTTCGTGCGCCCCGCCCCGGCGGTCCAGGCGCCCGTCGCGCCTCCAGCCGCCAGCTTCGACCCCGACGCGACCGTCCCGGCCCGTCCGGGCGGGGCACCGCCCGCCGAAGGTCTTTCGCCCCTGGAGGCCGCGAAGGCGAAGGCCATCCTGCGCGCGCCCGACAACGAGCCGATCGATTACGCCAAGATCTATGGCCCGATCACCGACGACGTGTTCCCGGTGCAGGCGTTCAACTACAAGAAAATGAACCCGGCCTTCTTGCGCCAGGAGATCGCCTATCACGGGCCCTACGAGCCGGGGACGATCATCGTCGACCCGCGGGCCCACCAACTGACCCTGGTGGAAGGCAACGGCCGGGCCCGCCGCTACGGCGTCGGTGTCGGCAAGCAAGGCTTCTCGTGGTCGGGCACCGCGACGGTCAATTCCAAGCAGGCCTGGCCGGATTGGTACCCGCCCAAGGAGATGATTGCCCGCAGCCCGAAGCTCGCGAGCGAGGTCGACAAGCTGCAGAGCGGCCTCGGCGTCTCGGGCGGCCTGCGCAATCCCCTCGGCGCCCGGGCCATGTACCTCTGGCAGGGCAACAAGGACACGCTGTTCCGCATCCACGGGACTCTGGAGCCTTTCTCCATCGGCAAGAGCGTGTCGTCGGGCTGCATCCGCATGATCAACCAGGACGCGATCGACCTGTTCAGCCGCGTCAATGTCGGCACCAAGGTGGTCGTGCTGAATTGATGCCCGGCTGAACCGCGATCAGCCGCGCCGCCGGTAGAACCGGCGGCAGCGGCCTGCGGCTTCAGGTTAAGCCGCGGCGGTGCTCGCCGAGGATTCGCCGGACCGTGCCGGCCTCGGAACGGTAGACCAGCGTCTCGGTCTGGATCCGGTCCGGTCGGAATCGGACGCCCCGCAGAAGCGCCCCGTCCGTGATGCCCGTGGCGGCCACGATGACGTCGCCGCTCGCGAGGTCGGTCAGATCGTATTTCCGGTCGAGATCCTCGATGCCCATCTCGGCGGCCCGGCGCCGCCGGTCGGGGGTGTCGAGGATCAGGCGTCCCTGCATCTGGCCGCCGATGCAGCGCATCGCCGCGGCGGCCAGGACGCCTTCGGGAGCCGCCCCGGTTCCGAGATAAAGGTCGATGCCCGTCTCCTCGGGGCTCGCGGTGAAGATGATCCCCGCGATGTCGCCGTCCGAGATCAGGCGGACCGCCGCGCCGGCCGCCCGCACCTCGGCCACGAGGGCGGCGTGCCGGGGCCGGTCGAGGATCAGGGCCGTGATCTGCTTCGGCTCGACCCCCTTGGCCCGGGCCAGGGCAGCGATGTTGTCGGTGGGACTGGCGTCGAGATCGACGAGACCCGGCGGATAGCCCGGTCCGATGGCGATCTTCTGCATGTAGACGTCGGGGGCCGCGAGGAGCGAGCCGCGCTCGGCCATCGCCATGACCGCGATCGCCCCGGGCATGTCCTTGGCGCAGAGGGTCGTTCCCTCCAGCGGATCCACCGCGATGTCGACCTCCGGCCCCTCGCCGAGACCGAGCTGCTCCCCGATGAACAACATCGGCGCCTGGTCGCGCTCCCCCTCGCCGATCACCACGGTTCCGCGGATGGGCAGGCTGTTCAGCTCGTCGCGCATCGCGTCGACCGCCGCCTGGTCCGCCGCCTTCTCGTCGCCCTGGCCGCGCAATCGCGCGGCGGCGATGGCGGCGCGCTCCGTGACCCGGGCGAGTTCGAGGGCGAGCGTGCGCGGGACGCCGCGCGATGCCGACTTGGGGGCCTCAGCCATGGTTTCCTGCCTTTGTCCGAGCCCGATCTTGAAGTCGGATCCCGGGTGGACGCCGTCGAATGACGGCCGCCAAGCCTATACCCCTGTTCGCGGGCGCCCACTATCCTGCATCAAGGCCTCGCGGATCACCGTCCGGCATGCACTGTTATTCGCGCTCGATCCGGATCACCTGCGGCGGCTCCGCCAGCAGGCCGTCGGCGCCGATCGCGTCGAGGGCGTCCCGGATGTTACCCTCGGTCGCCGCATAGGTGATCAGCACCAGCGGCACGGGCCGTCCGGAGCGGCCGTGCGGATCCGTCTCCGCGCCCTCGATGCGGCGTTGCAGGATGCTCTCCAGGGATATCTCCCGCTCGGCCATCCGCTGAGCGACACCCGCCGCGACGCCCGGGCGATCATGGACGGTGAGGCGGATGTAGTAGCCGCCCTCGTGCCGCTGCATCTCCACGCGCTCACTGGGGCGCATCGCGGCGGCCGGATTGCCGAAGGTCGGGCGGATCACGCCGCGCGCCACGTCGGCGATGTCGGCCACGACCGCGGAGGCCGTCGCCTCGCCGCCGGCACCGGGACCGATCAGCGTCAGCTCGCCCACCGCATCCGCGTCGATCGTCACGGCGTTGGTCACGCCCATGACCTGCGCGATGGCGGAGGATTTCGGCACCATCGTCGGGTGGACCCGCTGCTCGATGCCGGCCTCGGCCGCCTGCGCGACGCCGAGGAGCTTGATCCGGTAGCCGAGCTCGTCCGCCATGCGCAGGTCGAGAGGCTGCACCCGGGAGATGCCCTCCACCGACACGCCCTCGGCGTCGACTGCGGTCCCGAAGGCCAGGCTCGTCAGAATCGCGAGCTTGTGGGCCGTGTCGAAACCTTCGACGTCGAAGGTCGGATCGGCCTCGGCGTAGCCCAGGGCCTGCGCATCCTTCAGGCAGGCCTCGAAGGTCAGGCCCTCGCGCTCCATGCGGCTGAGGATGTAGTTGCAGGTGCCGTTGAGAATTCCGTAGACGCGGGAGATCGTGTTGCCCGGCAGGCCCTCGCGGAGGGTCTTGATCACCGGGATGCCGCCGGCCACCGCCGCTTCGAAGGCGAGGGCTACGCCCTTGTCCTCGGCGCGCGTGGCGAGGGCGGCACCGTGGCGGGCAAGCAGCGCCTTGTTGGCGGTCACCACCGGCTTGCCGGCATCCAGCGCCGCCTCGACCACCGCCTTGGCCGGTCCTTCGGCGCCGCCGATCAGCTCGACCACGCAGTCCACGGAACCGGACCGGGCGAGCGCCACCGGATCGTCGAACCATTCGATGCCGGCGAGGTCGAGGCCGCGGTCCCGGGTGCGGTCGCGCGAGGACACCGCCGTGACGCGGAGATCGAGGCCCGCGGCGGTGAAGGCGGCGCGGCGGCGCTCGACCATCCGGACCACGGCCGCACCGACGGTCCCGAGTCCGGCGATCCCGAGGCGAAAGCTCACTGTCATGACCCCTTCCGTACCCGGGCGACCGTGATGGGCCGGGCGCCCGATGCGGCGCACTTCTGCAAGAATTCCGCACCGCCCGCAAGGAAACGGCCCCGGATCGCCGGACGGCTCACCCGGCGGACTCGCGGTGCCGCACCGCCGTCGCCACCAGGGCGTAGAGGATGACGGCGTTCAGCACGTGCCAGAGCGGATGGGTGCCGGTCGGCAGAAGCGTGCAGGCGGCCTGATCGGCGGTCCGCGCGGCGAGCGAGATCAGGAACAGGAGGCCGATCCCGGCGAGCCGCCGCCCGGTCCCGAGAAAGCGCTCCTCCGGCCGACGCGTGACCGCGCCCGCAATCCCGAACAGCGCCAGCAGAGCGGGCAGGTAGTCGACCGATCCGTTGGTGAGCCGCGCGACGTCGAGGCCGGTAAGCCCGTCGAGCACGGGCGTGAGGGCGAAGCCGAGGAGCGCGAAGCCCCCCGTCGCCGCAGCGACCCGGATCGGCGCCAGCCTCAGGAATCGCCGCAGGGCGAGCGCGAGATACGCGTAGATGAACAGGGCGATCGGGATCACGTCGGCCAGCATCGACCAGTAGATCGCCAGCGTGTGAAACAGGAACGAGCCGATGCCCACCACCGCGACCAGGGCGGATAGGGCGAGGCCGGCTCGGTCCGGCGGCTCGGCTGCGGAGGCGCGTCGTGCGGCAGCGGCAGCCGCCACGAGGAAAGCCGCGTTCGACAGGGCGTTGGCCGGCTCGGCCCAGAATTGCGGACCGCCGCGCTCGCAATAGGCTCTCACCGGCTCGAACCAGTCCATCCGCCGACCCTAGATCCCCGTCCTTGCGCCGGGATGGCCTTGTCAGCGCGACGCGAAGCGCGGATGACGGCCCGGCGGCGACCGGAAGCGAGGCGATGCGGATCACCACCTGGAACGTCAATTCGATCAAGCAGCGGCTCCCGCATCTTCTCGCCTTCCTCGAGGAGGCTCGGCCCGACGTGGTCTGCCTGCAGGAACTCAAGTGCCAGGACGAGGCCTTCCCGCGGGCCGACATCGAGGCGGCGGGCTACGCGGTCGAGACGCTGGGCCAGAAGGCCTATAACGGCGTGGCGCTCCTCGTCCGGGAACCGCTCACCCTCTCCGAGATCCGGCGCGGGCTTCCGGGCGATGCGTCGGACGAGCAGGCCCGCTACATCGAGGCGCTCATCTCCGGCGCGGAGACGCACCCGGTCCGCGTGGCGTCGATCTATCTGCCGAACGGCAATCCGGTGGACAGCCCGAAATATGCCTACAAGCTCGCCTTCATGGAGCGGCTGCGGCTCCACGCCCGGGCACTCCTGCAGGACGAGATCGCGGTGGTGCTGGCGGGCGACTACAACGTCATCCCGGAACCTGCCGACGCGGCCGATCCGGAGGCTTGGCGCTCCGACGCGCTCTTTCTCGGGACGACCCGCGCGGCGTTCCGGGCGCTTCTCGCCGAGGGCTATACCGATGCGCTGCGCGCCTGCGACCCGCGCGATGGGCTCTACACCTTCTGGGATTACCAGGCCGGTTGCTGGCAGCGAAATGCCGGGATCCGCATCGATCACGTGCTGCTGTCGCCCCAGGCCGGCGACCGCCTGGTCTCGGCCTCGGTCCAGAAGCATCTGCGCGGGCTCGATAAGCCGTCGGATCATGTGCCGGTGACGGTGGAACTGACGGCCGGCTGAAAAGATAACCCATGTTGGCGGGCGCAGCGACCAGACCGGTCGCCGCCCGTCTTTCAGCTCAGGAGCCACGCTTGATCGTCTACGGTACCGGCTATTCGCCCTACGTCCGCAAGGTCCTAGTCTCGCTTGCCGAGAAGGGCATCGCCTACGAGCACAGGCCTGTGATGTTCCACGCGCCGGATGCCGACTTCCAGGCGGCGAGCCCGCTCGGGAAGATCCCAGCCATCGAGGACGACGGTTTCCGCCTTGCCGATTCATCGGCGATCCTCTGGTATCTGGAGCGGAAGCACCCGACGCCGGCCCTCGTTCCGACCGAACCGAAGGCGCTCGGCCGCGCCGTCTGGTTCGACAAGTTCGGCGACACCGAACTGTTCGCGAAGCTGATCGTGCCTTTCGTCCAGCGGGTGCTGAAACCCAACATGATGAAGCAGCCGACCGACGAAGGTGCGGTCGCCCAGGCGCTCGACACGGACCTGCCGCCGCTGTTCGACTATCTGGAGCGCGAGATCTCGGGCCCGTATCTGGTCGGTGACGCGTTCAGCATCGCCGACATCTCCATCGCGACCAGCTTCTACAATCTGCACTTGGCGCAGGCGAAGGTCGATGCCGACCGCTGGCCCAAGCTTGCGGCCTATGTCGACGCCACGCTGGCGCGGCCGTCGTTCAAGGCCGCACTCGAGGCCAAGAAGGGCTGAACCGGCCGGGCGGTCCGGCGGCGGCGCTCAGCGCCGCCGCCGGATCGAGCCCACGGTTTGCAGTTGCGTTTGCGCCTCGGCGCGGTCGTCCTCGCTCGCGGCCGCCCAGTTCTTGTCGTAGAGCGCGACGATCCAGTCGTCCTTCCGCGCTTCTGCCCCTTCCCGCGCGAGGGAGAGCCACATCAGGCCCCTCACCCGCTGGATCGGGATCCCGCCGAGACCGTTGACCAGCATGTCCCCGAGCAGTGCCTGCGCCGGATGGTGGCCCTTCTCGGCCGCGAGGTTGAACCAGCGCGCCGCCTGCTTCGGATCGGCCTCGACGCCCGTGCCGTCGAGGTAGAGCCGGGCGAGATTGTACTGCGCGTTGGGATCTCCGTAGTACGACGCGGCGTAGTTGAACATGTCGTAAGCACGTTCGGGATTCGGGCGCACGTAGGTGCCCTTGATCCCTTCCAGGAAGTAGGTGCCCAGAGCCGTGAAGGCGCTCCCCAGAACCGCCGAGTTCTGCGGGTCGGGTCCGTCATCGGTGCTGGCATCGGCGATCCGGGAGAAGAACTCGAACGCCTTCAAGTCGTCATGGGGTACGCCGTCGCCGTCGGCATACATCCGGCCGAGCTTCCACAGAGCCAGGGCGTGGCCCTGGCCGGCCGCGTATTCGAGGGCGCGGGCCGCGCCCTGCTTGTCGCCGGCATTGTACTCCCGCATGCCGGCCCGGAGCGCGTCCTTGGCCGAGCGATAGCTCTTGTCGGCGACCGGCACCTGAACGGGCGTGCGGACATTGGCGTCCAGCGCACGCGAGGTCTCGACCGGAAGCGCAAGCAAAGCGAGCGCCCAGGTCGCGACGGCGAGGCCGCGGGCGAACCGGAACCGACCGGGATCGGCCCCGACCGGCGCCCTGCGCCGGCTGAGGTCAGTCCTAGACGTCCGCATAGCTCTGCGTCTCCTTGGCACCTCCCGGATGGGTCACGGCGCCGTAAAGCGCCGGGCCGACGCCTTGCGCGTATTTCCAGAGGTAGCCGGAGGCCGCGGAGTTCGGACGCGGCGTCCAGGCCTTCCGCCGCTCGGCGAGTTCTTCGTCCGAGAGAGCGACGCTGAGCGTGCCCTGGATGGCATTGAGGGTGATGACGTCGCCGTCGCGGATCAGGCCGATCGGACCGCCCACGGCGGCTTCGGGTCCCACATGGCCGACGCAGAAGCCGCGTGTCGCGCCCGAGAAACGCCCGTCGGTGATCAGCGCCACCTTGTCGCCCATGCCCTGCCCGTAGAGCGCCGCGGTGGTCGACAGCATCTCGCGCATGCCGGGACCGCCCCGCGGCCCCTCGTAGCGGATGACGAGAACCTCACCTTCCTTGTAGCTACGCGACTGCACGGCCGCGAAGCAGGCCTCCTCGCCGTCGAACACCCGGGCCGGGCCGGTGAAGACCTGCTTCTCGGCCGGGATGCCCGCGACCTTCACGATGGCGCCCTCGGGGGCGAGGTTGCCCTTCAGGCCCACGACGCCCCCGGTCGGGGTGATCGGCCGGTTGGCCGGGTAGACGACGTCCTGGTCCGGGTTCCAGGTCACCCGGTCCATGTTCTCGGCGATGGTGCGGCCGGTGACCGTCAGACAGTCGCCGTGCATGAAGCCGTGGTCCAGGAGCGTCTTCATCAGCAGCGGGATGCCGCCGACCTCGAACATGTCCTTGGCGACGTAGCGCCCGCCGGGCTTCAGGTCGGCGATGTAGGGCGTGCGGCGGAAGATCTCCGCCACGTCGAACAGCGTGAATTCGATGCCGCATTCATGCGCGATGGCCGGCAGGTGCAGGGCGGCGTTCGTGGAGCCGCCGGAGGCGGCCACCACGGTGGCGGCGTTCTCCAGCGCCTTGCGGGTGACGATGTCCCGCGGGCGGATCCGATTCGCGAGAAGCTCCATCACCTTCTCGCCGGCGGTGGCGCAGAACTTGTCGCGGATCTCGTACGGGGCCGGGGCGCCGGCCGAGTAAGGCAGCGCGAGGCCGATCGCCTCGGAGACGGTTGCCATCGTGTTGGCGGTGAACTGCGCGCCGCAGGCGCCGGCCGACGGACAGGCGACCTGCTCCAGCTCGTCCAGATCCTCCAGGCTCATGTCGCCGACGGCGACCTTGCCGACGGCCTCGAACAGATCCTGGACGGTCACGGGCTTGCCGCGGAACGAGCCCGGCAGGATCGAGCCCCCGTAGATGAAGATCGAGGGGACGTTGAGGCGCACCATGGCCATCATCATCCCCGGCAGGGACTTGTCGCAGCCGGCAAGTCCCACCAGGGCATCGTAGGCATGGCCCCGCATGGTCAGCTCGACCGAATCGGCGATGACCTCGCGGGACGGCAGCGACGCGCGCATGCCGCCATGGCCCATGGCGATCCCGTCGGTCACCGTGATGGTGCAGAATTCGCGCGGCGTGCCGTTGGCGGCGGCGACGCCCTTCTTCACCGCCTGCGCTTGGCGCATCAGCGAGATGTTGCAGGGCGCGGCCTCGTTCCAGCAGGAGGCGACGCCGACCAGCGGCTGGTGGATCTGCTCGCGCGTCAGACCCATGGCATAGAGATAGGAGCGGTGCGGGGCGCGGTCGGGCCCCTCTGTGACGTGGCGGCTCGGCAGCTTCGACTTGTCGTTCAAACGCGTCACCATGACTTCAGACCAAGCCTTCGCACAGCCGATCCCGAGGGTGCGCTGAACCGCGGCGCGTCGCCGTTCGCGAAGCGCCGGGATATTCATCCGCGTGCTCGGGAAGTCCTCGTTTCCGATCGGTAAATCGTTGTCGAGATTGCCGTTTACCGCGGATCTTGAGGTGGGCCCGGACTATGGCGGGATCGCGGCGTTTACAGGCAGGTCTCGGGGCGGAGCCGGGATCGTTTTACGGTGTTGCGACCCCGCCACAGCCACGCTTGCAGCCATTTCGCTCGCCAGGACCAAAAGAAGGACAATCGCGACGGCACCGCCCGGTGATCCGCCTCGATCCGTCTAGTCTTCAGGATCAGCGCGGATCTCCGCAGAGGAATCCGGCCGCGCCGCGGCAAAACCGGCCGGAGATCGTCGGCGCAGCATTATCGCCGTGCGCGGTCTGCGCCGGAAAGACCTGGGCGGATCGGGAAATAACCCGTGGGACCGGATCCGCGGCTCGCTCGAACGCGGGCCCTGCAGGACCGCACCATAGCCCGCCCGGGACAGGGCGTATGTCCAGGCGACCCCACCGGTGGGCACGCTTTCGGATGCGGGAAGACGATCCCGTGACGGCGTCCGCCGGCGAACGGCCGGACGGGATCACAGGATCACGGGATGGCCTGATCCCAGGCGGGTCGCGGCTCAGGCCGCTCCGCTCTGCGGCGCCGGGATCTCGGTGGAGATGGCGTCGACCGTGCGCGGCATCGGGCTGCCCTGCCCGTCCGCGCGCTGAATCCGCACCTGCTGGTTGACCGGCTGCATGTTGCCGAAGGGCGTCGAGAAGGCGATCTCGGCGGCATCGCGTCCGACGCCGATCCGCACCAGCCCGTCGAGGTCGGCTTGCCGTGTGGCGTCGAACAGCCACCAGCGGCCGTCGAGATAGGCTTCGAACACGGCGTGGAAGTCGCTCGGAACGAGCCCGTGGGCGTAGCAGCTCACGAACCGGGCCGGGATGCCGAGAGCCCGGCAGAAGGCGGCGCCGAGATGCGCGAAATCGCGGCATACGCCGGCGCGCTTGAGCAGCGACTCATGCGCGGTGGTCTCGCCGTCGCTGGAGCCCGGCTGATAGGCGATGTGGTCGTGGATCCAGTTGCAGATCTGGTTCACGCGGGCATAGCCCTTGGGCAGCGCGCCGAATTCGGCCAGAGCGAACGGCGTCAGCCGGTCCGAGGACACGAACCGGCTCGGCAGCAGGAAGGGCAGGATGTCGAGGGGCAATTGCCCGATCGGCGTCTCGTTGATCGTCGCGGGATCGGCCCGATGCACCGTGAGATCGACCTCGGCATTGTACTCCAGCGCGAACTGGCCGGTCGGCACGTTGACCGCGAGATAGCGGTTCTGGTGGTCGGGCGTGGTGTAGAGGTCGCGCTTGAGGTTCGGCGTCAGGACCAGGCTCTCGGTCAGGATCTCGACGCTCTTCAGCTTCGCCACCTCCAGATTGAAGATGAAGGTGGTGTCCGACAGGATATTGTAGGACAGGCTGCAACCGAGGATGTAGCGCATCGGATCTCCTTGCCGGATGACGGCCTATCCGCCGCCCAAGCAAGGGGCGCGCCCGATCGTGGGTTCCGGATCAGGCGCGCCGCGGCAGCATCAGCACCGTGAGCGAGCGCACGCCCTGCGCGCCGTGGATCAGCACGCCCTCGATGTCGGCGGTCGCCGACGGTCCGGTGTGCAGCACCGCGTAGGCCGAGCGGCCGAATTCCGGCCGGCGATAGGCGGCCTGCACGTTGGGCACGATATCGGCGGGATCGAGCAGAACGACGAGGTGCTGCGCGAGATAGGCGACCGCGTTGACGATCAGCTGATCCTCCGTGAACAGCACCGATCCCGTCTCGGCGATGCCGAACACGGCGCGCACCACCGCCACGTCCACGTCCTCGACCTCCTGCGGGGCGCGGACGCTCCGAAGGTCCCGGTTGCCGGTCAGTTCCGGTACCGCGGAGGCAATCACCTGGGCTGCATCGAGTCGCTCGCGGACCCCCGCGAAGACATCACCGGCGCCGGGCTCCGCCACCCGGCCGCCCATCCGCTTCAGCCGCTCGCCGAACTCGGCCACATGGTCGTCGCCGACGAGGGGCATGAACAGCGGCACCTCCGGCAGCGGGAAATCGCCGGCTGGCCGGTTCCTGCGGATGCCGTCCAGGATCGCGTCGCGGGCGCTCATCGACGCGTGTCCTTCATGCGGTTCTGCTTGTACCAGGCGTGGAAGGTCTGGCGCGGTGCGTCGGGCATCTCGCGCTTCTTCCCCCAGGTGTTGAGCGGATTGTAGACGGCGAAACGCGGCAGGACCTTCAGGGCGGAGTCCGCCGCGCCGATCGCGGCCCGGTAGGCGGCCGGGCGCGACAGGACCGCGCCGGCGGCTTTCATCATGCCCTGCTTGAGCGCCGGGATCTGGTGCTCCTCGACCAGCACCTTGCGCCACGCGAAGATCTGCTCGTGGATGTTGATCTTCACCGGGCAGACGTTGGTGCACGAGCCGTTCATCGTCGAGGAGAACGGCAGCGTCGAGTATTTGCGCTTGTTGAAGGTCGGATCGATGATCAGCCCGATCGGTCCCGAATAGGTCGCCCCGTAGGAGAGGCCGCCCGAGCGCCGGTAGACCGGGCAGGTGTTCATGCAGGCGCCGCAGCGGATGCATTTCAGGGATGTCCAGAACTCCTCCATGCCGAGGCGCTCGGAGCGGCCGTTGTCGACCAGCACCATATGCATCTCGGTGCCCGCCCGCGGCGCGCGGAAATGCGAGGTGTACTGGGTGATCGGCGAGCCGAGCGCCGAGCGCGACAGCAGGCGGATGAAGACGCCGAGATGCTCGACCTTCGGGATGATCTTCTCGATGCCGATTGAGTGGATCTGCAGCGGCGGCACGTTGCCGGAGAGGTCGGCATTGCCCTCGTTGGTGCAGGTGACGACCGAGCCGGTCTCCGCGATCGCGAAGTTGCAGCCGGTCATGCCTGCATCGGCCTTCAGGATATAGGGGCGGGTCGTCTCCCGCTGGCTCTCGGCGAGATAGTGGGCGTCGTCGTTGTCCGGGTCCGTCCCGAGCGTCTTGGCGAAGACCTCGGCCACGTCCATCCGGGTCTTGTGGACCGCCGGCGCGACGACGTGGCTCGGCTCCTCGTTGTCGAGCTGCTGGATCCGCTCGCCGAGGTCGGTCTCGATCACCTCGATCCCGTTCGCCGCCATGTGGTGGCGGAAGCCGCACTCCTCGGTGAGCATCGACTTCGACTTCACCAGCGTCTTGGCGCCGTGGCTCCGCAGGATCTCCAGGACGATCCGGTTGTGGTCGGCCCCGTCCTTGGCCCAGTGGACATGGACGCCGTTGGCTTTCGCGGCTGCCTCGAACTGCTCGAGATAGCGGTCGAGATGGCTCAGCGTGTGCGTCTTGATCTGCGAGGCGAGCTCGCGGAGCTCCTCCCATTCGGGAATGCCGTGGGCCGAGACGTCGCGCTTCTTGCGCAGGTCCCACAGCCGCTCGTCGTGGGCAGCCTGGTGCAGCGGCGCGGCGAGGAAGCGCTCGGCGGCCTCGGACTGATTGATCGGACGGTCACCCCGGATCTTCGCGCCGCGGGGCTGCGGCTCACGGACCTGGGGCGCGCGGATCGGCTTCGAGGCCGCCTCGGCGTGCTGGAGGCGCCGTCCGTCCTGCGCGCGTTCACTCTCGTCGTGGCTGGCGCGCACCTCCGGGTGGATGACGCCGTCGCGCTCGCGGGGATTCAGATCCTCGGCGCTCATGCGGTGGCTCCATTCAGCACCTGGGCGATGTGGATGTACTTGAGGGGCAGGCCCAGGCGCTCGGCGCAGCCCTTCTGGTGCATGAGACAGGAGGAATCCGCCGAGACGACATATTGGGCGCCGGCGCGATTCTGGTCGGCCACCTTGTCGTAGCCCATCTTGGCCGAGACGGCGGGCTCGAACACCGAGAAGGTCCCGCCGAAGCCGCAGCACTCGTCCGGCCGGGCGAGATCGACGAGCTCGACACCCTTGACGAGGCGCAGCAGGTCGAGGGGCTTCGAATAGTAGGGCTTCACCAACTCGGATGGCCGCGCGTGATGGATGCCACGCAAGGCGTTGCAGTTGGTGTGATAGGCGACCTTATGAGGGAAGTTCGTCCAGGGCAGGTCCTCGACCTTCAGCACGTCGTGCAGAAATTCCACCAGCTCGTAGGTGCTGGCGCGGACGTGGCGCACCGCGTCGGTCTGGGGGATCGCGGTGAGATGCTCGCGGACTTGGTGGACGCAGGACCCCGATGGCGCGACGACATAGTCGAAGCCGGAAAAGTTCTTCACGAACAGCGCTTCGGTGGCGGCGGCTTCGGCGTGGCAACCGGTATTGGCCATCGGCTGACCACAGCACGTCTGATCGTAAGGGTATTCCACAGTGCAGCCGAGCCGCTCCAGCAGCTCGAGGGTGGCGATCCCCACCTCGGGCTCGAAGGCGTCGACGTAGCACGGCACGAACAGGCCGACCCGCATGGTGCGACAACTCCCTGAAGATCGGCCGCGCGGCGATCTGGAACGGTTCAAGATTGGTGGTGGGTCTACCGGATGTCGCTGATCTTGGCGAGATCGGACACTGCGTCACCGGGCCCGCTGTAACGCAGCGCGCCGTTGATGCGGGGTCCGCAGCCCCTCCGTCTTCCAGGCCGTGGATCCGCGGTCAGGGGACGTCGTTCCCGGGGCTTGGCGGTCGGCGTCGTCGATCCGGTCGAGGGGTGACGCTCCTCCGTGCGCAGCCGGAGAGTTTCCCGAGGATGCTGGGCCGCGCGCTTGATTTCCGACGCCTCAGAGTCGAATGACGTCTGGAAGCGTTCCGAAGAGATCATCACCATGGAAGAACTGCTCGCCCGCGTCACCACCCGCACCGGGCTCGACGCCGCGACCGCTCAGACCGCCATCGGGCACATCCTGGCCTTCCTGCAGAAGGAAGGGCCGGCGACCGAGGTCGGTCAACTCCTGGCTGCCCTGCCGGGCTCCGAGTCCCTGATCGCCGAGTCGAATGCCGGCGAGAGCGGCGGCGGCGGTCTGATGGGCATGCTCGGCGGCATGATGGGCGGCGGCGGCGTCATGGCTTTGGGTCAGAAGCTGATGGCCGCCGGTGTCCCGATGGGTCAGATGCAGCCCCTCGGCCAGGAGCTGTTCGCTTTCGGTCGCGAGAAGGTGGGCGAGGACGCGATGGGCCCGATCATCGGCTCGATCCCCGGCTTGAACCAATTCGTCTGACGCCCATCGATGTGCGCGGTCGCACTGCATTCGGGTGCCGCCTGGACGAAGGTAAAAAAGAGGTTTCGAGGCGAAAGCTTGACGGAACCTGTCCACGCGATCCCCGTTATTAGGGATGCGGGCTGGATCGACGCCTTTGGCAGTGTCCAGTTCCGCTCTCAAGCAGGCCGGCCATGCCCGTCTTCGAAGCCAAAAACCTGGACAGCGAGTTTGAAGGGCAGACCCTGCTCGCTGCCATCCTGCATCCGACCCGCGCGGCGCAGACCCGCGCTCTGAGGCACGGGCGCCAACGGGCGGAGCGCGCGGCGGCCTTGGCCGATCCGATGACGATCGAGCCGCGTTTCCCGATTGCGCCCGGCGAACTGGCCCCGACCGGCTGTCCCAGCCGCTGAGGCTGTTCGGATTCGGTCAGCCTACCAGGGCTGCGACGTGACGAGACCCTGGCGCGTCACGACCACCCATTCCCGTCCGTGTCGCTCGACGCCTTCCACGCGACCGACGCCCGGAAGGATGTCGCCGGGCGAGACCTCGACCAAGCGGCGGCGCCGGTTCTCCAAAACCGCCGTGCCCTCGTAGACGTCCCGCAGAGCCCAGCCTTCGATCACCGGCGGCCTGTCGAAGGCCGCCGGTTTCGGCTTGGTCTCGCCAATCTTGGCCTCGCCTGTCTTAGCCTCGCCTGCCTTGGCCTCGCCCACCTTGGCGTCCGCCGCCTTGACCTCGGGCTTCCCCTCGCTGGCGCGGGCGGGCTCGCCGATGCTTCCCGTCTGGGTCGGCTCTGCCTTCGCGGCGACCGGTGTCGCGGCTGTCCGGCGCTCAAGCTGCGCGGCAAGGCCGGTGAGCCGGGCGGTGTGCTCGCGCTCGACCTGCTCAAGGCGCTCGCCGAGCGCCGCGACCTTGGCATTGAGAGTCTTGTCCACCTGCGCCAGACGCTCGCCGAGGGCGCTGCTGCGGGTCGCGGCCTCTTTCCGCGCGGCGTCGGTTGAGGCGCGAAGGTCGGCGAGGACGGTGTGGAGCTGCGCGATGTCGCCGGCCAGCCGAACGGTTTCGGTCCGGCCGGCATCGAGCGTGGTTTCGAGAGCCGCAATCGCATCGGGCCGCACGGCTGCCGGGCGGGAGAGCACCATCACGCTCCCGCCCAGAATTGCGCCGACGGCCAAAGCCGCGCCTGGGAGCGCGAGCCGCTTATGATCGAGGCGCGACAGGAACGGACGAGCGAAGCCCTTGCCCGCGGGAGGCTCCACGGACGCGGTCGCCGCCGGGGCAACTTCCGCCTTTCCGGTCACCACAGCTTTGAGCAGATCCGCCGGCGAGATGCCCTCGGAAACGGCCTGCTTGGCTTGGATCTTCGTCATCGCCCCGAACTCCGCACGCGGCCTCGCGCTGCAAGCGTTCGTTAAGGACGTTTGTTTACGAAACCCTTACCGTGGGCGCGTGGCTCAGGCCGCCAGACCACGCTTCTTCAACAGCGGTTCGATACTGGGCATCCGCCCTCGGAAGGCCGTGTAGGCCTCGCGCGGATCGCGCAGGTTGCCGGCACCGTACACGAAGGTCCGCAGCCGCTTGGCCGTCTCCGGATCGAAGATGTCGCCCGCTTCGCGGAACGCGTCGAACGCGTCCGCATCGAGCACCTCCGACCAGAGATAGCTGTAGTACCCGGCCGCGTAGCCGTCCCCCGAGAAGATGTGGGCGAAGTGCGGTGTCCGGTGCCGCATGCTGATCTCGGCGGGCATGCTGATCCGCCGCAACGCTTCGGACTCGAAGACGGGGACGTCGAGCCCGGCCTCGCCCTCCGCCGAGAGATGCAGCGTCATGTCGACGATGGCCGAGGCGGTGTACTCCACCGTGGCGAAACCCTGGTTGAAGGTCCGTGCCGCCAGCAGCTTCTGCAGCAGGGCGTCGGGCATCGGCTCGCCGGTCCGATGATGCCGCGCGTGGGCGCGTAGGACCTCCGGCTGCTCCAGCCAATGTTCGTAGAGCTGCGAGGGCAGTTCGACGAAGTCCCGCGACACGGCCGTCCCGGACAGGAGCGGGTAGGTCACGTCCGATAGCAGACCGTGCAGGGCGTGGCCGAATTCGTGGAACAGGGTGCGTGCGTCGTCGAAGGACAGCAGCGTGCTCTCGCCGTCCGGCGCCTTGGCGAAGTTCATCACGTTGACGATGATCGGCGTGATCGGGCCGTTCAGGCGCTCCTGCGAGCGGAAGGCGCTCATCCAGGCGCCGGACCGCTTCGAGGCCCGGGCGAAATAATCGCCGAGGAAGAGGCCCACCTCGGACCCGTCGGGATTGCCGACCCGCCAGACCCGGACATCGGGATGATACCGGGGGACGTCGGAGAGTTCCGTGAAGGTCAGGCCGAACAGCCGCGAGGCCGTGTCGAACGCCGCCTCGATCATCCGCTCCAACGGCAGGTAGGCCTTGATCTCACTCTCGTCGAGGTCGTGCTCGGCGCGACGCACCTTCTCGGCGTAGTGCCGCCAATCGTGCGCCTGGAGCGCGAAGTTGTGGCCTTCGGCCTGGATCGTCGCCTGGAGGCGGTCCCGCTCTTCGGCCGCCCGCGCCCGGGCGGGCGTCCAGACGTCGCGCAAGAGCCCGGTCGCCGCTTCGGGACTCGCCGCCATCGTGTCGTCGAGGGCGAAATGGGCGAAGCTCGCGAACCCGAGAAGCCGCGCCCGCTCCGCGCGCAACCGGATGATCTCGGCGAGGATCGCACGGTTGTCGGTCTCGCCGCCGTTCTCGCCGCGCCGGGTCCAGGCCGCATAGGCGCGCTCGCGCAGGTCGCGCCGGGTCGAGAAGACCAGGAAAGGCTCGATCAGCGAGCGCGACAGAGTGATGACGTGCCCGTCGAGGCCGCGCTCCTTGGCGGCGCTCTCGGCGGCGGCCCGCAGGAACGGCGGCAGGCCGGCCAGATCCTCCTCGCCTCGAAGCGGCAGGATGAAGCTGCTCTCGTCGGCCAGGAGGTTCTGGCTGAACCGGGTGCCGAGTTCCGACAGGCGTGCCGCGATCTCCGCCATACGGGCCTTGTCCTCGGGCGCGAGATCGGCCCCCGACCGCCGGAAGCGGATCCGGTATCGGTCGAGGACCCGGCGCTCCTCCGGCTCCAGGCCCTCGGGCGCGATCGCCGAGATCCGGGACCAGAGCTCGGGATTCAGGTAGATGGCGCTTCCATGCCGGGCGAGCTTGGGGCCGATCTCGCGCTCGATGGCCTGAAGCTCCGGATTCGTATGGCTGCCGGTCAGATTGTAGAAGACGCCGGCGACGCGCTCGAGGGCGAGGCCGGCCCGCTCCATGGCCTCCACGGTGTTGCTGAAGGTGGCCGGAGCGTCCTGGCTCGCGATCACGCGAATCTGGGAAGCGTGGGCCTCTAGCGCCGCTGCGAAGGCCGGCCCGTAGTGCTGCGGTTGGATCCGCTCGAACGGCGGAAGGCCGTGCGGGGTGCTCCAATGCGCCTCGCGGAAGGGATTGTCCTGCGGCAGGCTCGGGAGCCCGGCATCAGCTGCGTCCGACATGCGGTCCTCAACGATACGTCCACGCGACGCCGCGTCTGTCCGCGCCGCCGGTGCGCCGACATGGGGTCTGCCGGCGCGATCGGAAAGACAGTGGCCCGTTCGACGGGTCCGTCAACCACATGGGCGCGATCCGAATGGCGTCTCGTCCGTTGTAGAGGCCAACGCCCACGCTTCGAGGCCCCATGCCGGGATGCACTCTGTCGATCCGCCCTCCGTCCGTCATGCGCGCCGGGGTGGCCCTTGCATTGGCGCTCGGCCTGCTCGCCGCCGATCCGGTCGGGGCCGCCGAAACGCCCGCCGCCACGGTGCCGACGCCCCCGCCCCTGCCGCCCGAACGCCCTGAGACGCTGAAGCCACCCATTGCGGAGCCGGCGCCGCCGACCCCGCCGGCCCGGCCTCCGGAACTGAAGCCTGCCGTCGCGGAGCCGGCGAAGGAGCCGGTCAAGGATCCCGGCCGGGAAAAGGCCTCCGAATCCGCGAAGGAAAGCCCGAAGGAAGGCTCGAAGGAATCCGCGAAGGAGGCGTCCAAACCCGAGATCCCGACGCCGCCACCCGCGCCGCCCGAGCGCCCGCCGGAACTGTCCGGCGGGGCGGCCCTGGCCCTTAAGGTCTCGCCGCCGGACGATACGGCCTGCCGGACGCGCCTGAAGCGACTCGGCGTCGATTTCGAGCCGCTGGCGCCCATCGCGGAAGGGCAATGCACCGCTCCGCTGCCGCTTAAGGTGACGAAATTCGCCGACGGCGTGGCGCTGCCGCAGGGCGCGACATTGACCTGCCGGGCCGCCGAAGCCCTGGCGCGCTGGGTCACCGAGGTGCAGGTCGAGGCCGAGCGGACGTTAAAGCATCCCCTGACCGCCCTTGAACTGGGCGGCTCCTATGTCTGCCGAGGCCAGAATCACGACATCGATGCCAAGCTGAGCGAGCATGCCTTCGCCAATGCCGCCGACATCATGGGCTTCGCCTTCGCCGGACGCGCAAGCATCCCCGTGAAGGCGATGCCGGACGGCTCCGAGGAGGCGCAGTTCCTGGGCGCGGTGCGCACCAAGGCCTGCGGCTTCTTCCGCACGGTCCTGGGGCCGGGTTCGAACGCCGCCCACGCCAATCATCTTCATGTGGACCAGCGGGAGCGCAATGCGGGCCACCGGCTGTGCGAGTAGCCTCGCGTGGAACGTTCCGGCCGGCTCGGCGCTTTTTGGCACGGGAGCGCCTCCGCTCTCCGGAATTGCGACGTCGATGATCCCAAAATCCTGGCGGCCCGTTGGCGCGGCTCTCGTGGCGAGCTGTCTCGTCGTGCAAGGCGCGGCGGCCAAGCCCGAGAAAGACCGGAAGACCGAAGCGGCGCAGTCGCCGGCGCTCACCGCCGACACCGTGAACGCCGCCGCCCTGGCGCCCCCGGAAGCGGGCAAGGATCGGGATGCCAAGCCGAACACGAAGGCGCGCCGGGCCGCTGCGTCCGCGGAGAAGCCCGACCCGCTGATCGTCAAGGCGCAGGTGCTGCTCGACCGGGCGCATTTCTATCCCGGCGCGATCGACGGCCGGACCGGCGAAAACTATAAACGCGCGCTCTCCGCCTACGCTGTGGCGCAGGGGCTTCCGGCGACGCAGAGCCTGAATCCTGAGGTTTGGGACAAGCTCCAGGCGACGAGCGATAAACCCGTCGTCACGGACTATACGATCACCGAGTCCGACGCCTCGGGGCCCTATGTCGAGCGGATCCCGCCCAAGATGGAGCAGCAGGCCGAGCTCAAGACGTTGGGGTACACCAATGCCCGCGAGATGCTCGCAGAACGCTTCCACATGGGCCGTGACCTCGTCAGCGAGCTCAATCCCGGCAAGTCCCTGGACAAGGCCGGCACGGTCATCGCCGTCGCGGCCGTGGAGCCGATGGGGACCGACAAGCCGAAGGCCAAGGACCTCCCCGAAAGTCCGAAGGTCGAGCGCATCGAGGTCGGCAAGGCGAGCCGCGACGTCCGGGCCTTCGGCGCCGACGGAAAGCTGCTGGCCTACTACCCCGCCTCGATCGGCAGCTCCGAGAAGCCAGCGCCTAGCGGCGACACCAAGGTGAAGGGCGTCGCGTTCAATCCCGACTACACGTACAATCCGAAATACGCATTCAAGGGCGTGAAAGCGCAGCACAAGTTCACCATCCAATCCGGTCCCAACAACCCGGTCGGTCTGGTCTGGATCGATCTGGCGATCCCGAGCTACGGCATCCACGGAACGCCGGAGCCCGAGAAGGTCGGCAAGACCGAATCCCATGGGTGCATCCGGCTGACCAATTGGAATGCCCGCGACCTTGCCGCGCATGTCACGCGCGGTGCTGAGGTCGTCTTCAAGGAAGACTGATCACCCGGCTTCGATCCGCCCGGCTGCCGGGCGGACAAAAATGTATCAGGCGTTAACATAGCGCGCGGTCGTGCCATCGGAACGGGCCGGGAACGCTTGACACGTTGCGGAATACGGGCGACGCCACAGGTTGTCTCGCGGGCCATCCTTCGGGCCGTGCTCGTTCATACGAGCGCTGCTGTCGCGGTGCGCGGGGCTCGACCGACCGCACGGCATAATCCCCGGAAACGGGGCGTTCGAAGGGAAGACGGCCCGGCGTGATTGCTGACTCCAACGACGACGTTCTCAACGGTGTCCGCGTTCTCGTCGTCGAGGACGAGGCCGCGATCTCCATGCTTCTGGAGGACATGCTCCTCGATTTCGGCTGTGCCGTAGTCGGACCGGCCGCACGGCTCTCCTCCGCGCTGGAAATGGCGTCGCAGGAAGCGTTCGAGGTCGCCATCCTCGACGTGAACGTGGCGGGCGAGCCGATCTATCCCGTGGCCGAGGCCATCGCCAAGCGCGACCTGCCGCTGGTCTTCTCCACCGGGTACGGCGGCGCGGGGATCCGCGAGCCGTTCCGCGACCGGCCCGTCGTCCAGAAGCCCTTCAGCCAAGCCGATCTCAAGCGCACGCTGATCGGCGCGATCCGGGCCGCCCGCGCCTGACGCACGCCGGGTAACCGGCACGTCCCCAGCACGGCGGCTGTCGGGTGAGGCGAGACGCCGCGGTTCCTGACCGCGGCTTCAGAGCCCTTCGATCGTGAAGACCTGCTCGACATGGGCCGGCCACCCGCGGGCCCCGACGAAAACGGCGTCGGCACGGAACGTCGCACCGGCACACCACGCGTTGCGCCCGATCCACGCCCTGACCGCGCGGGAGAAGCGCCGCCGCTTGGCGGCATCGATCGCTTCCCGCGCGTCGTCACGCTTGGCACGCGCCTTCACCTCCACGAACACGATGGTGTTCCAGCGCTGGACGACGAGGTCGATCTCGCCCCCGGCCATGCTCACGCGCCGGCCGATCGGCCAGTAGCCCTTGAGCATCAGTGCGGCCAGCGCCAGCCATTCGGCGTGGTGGCCGCGCCGATAGGCGGCGCGGCGCCGGCCGGTCCGGTCCGGCACAGCCCCGTTCATCCCTGGCCCCGCGCCAAAGCCAGCGCCCGCGAATAGACCTGACGCCGCGGCTGTCCGGTCTCGTCAGCGACGAGGCTGGCGGCATCCTTGATCGAGTGCCGCTCCAGCGCCGACAGGATCAGCGCGTCGAGGGCGGCATCCGCATCAATCGTTCGCTCCGGCGTCGTCGCCGCACCGATGATCACCACGATCTCACCCTTGGGCGGTCCTTCCTGGGCGAAGCGCTCGCTCAGGCTGCCCAAGGTATCGCGCCGGATGGTTTCGTAGAGCTTGGTCAATTCCCGTGTCACGGCGGCCGGGCGCTCCGGGCCGAGCACCGCGGCGGCATCGGCCAGCATGTCGGGCAGGCGATGCGGCGATTCGAACAGGACCAGCGTGCCGGGAACTTGGACCAGTGCCTCCAGGCGGTTGCGCCGGGCGCCGGCCTTCTGCGGCAGGAAGCCCTCAAAGAAGAAACGATCGGTCGGCAGACCTGCCGCGACCAAGGCCGTCATCACCGCCGACGGGCCCGGAACCGGCGTGATGGCGATCCCCGCCTCGATCGCGGCCTGGACCAATTTGTAGCCGGGATCCGAGACCAGCGGCGTCCCGGCATCCGAGACGAGAGCCAGGGCTTCGCCGGCGCGCAGCCGCGCGATCATCCGCTCCCGCACGGCATCGTTGGAATGCTCGTGATAGGCGAGCAGCGGTGTCGTGATCCCGTAATGCGCCAGCAGGTTCCGGGTGACGCGGGTGTCCTCGGCCAGGACCGCATCCGCGGCCGCCAGGGTGGACAGGGCCCGGATGGTGATGTCGCGCAGGTTCCCGATGGGCGTCGCCACAATGTGCAGGCCCGGCGACAGGGGCTCGGTCTCGCTCGCCAGACCGAAGGCCGTGAAGGTGGTTTTGCGCGGCCGATCGGGGGCGAGCTTCGGGGACGGAGCTCGGGTCGGGGCGGCGGGCCCCGGGGCATCGAATCGGCGTGTCATCATCGGTGATCTTGCCACACCGGCCGTCTCCCGTCGCGGTGAAGGCGTCCGACCGGGGGCAACTCTGCCGCTCCGCGTTTACAATTCGGATTCCGATCGTCAGGCTGCGGTGCCTGCCGAGAGGAGTCCGCGCGATGGCGCGCCCGACGAGCATGCGGGACCGTCTCGTGCGCGTCACCGCCCCGACCGCTGCGCTGTGCGCCGTCCTGCTGTCATTGGGCGGCTGCCTCGGCACCGACATCGCTCGGCGCGCGACGGCGCCACAGGCCGAGCTGACGCCGCCGGCGGCCGTTCCCGGGGCACCGCCGCCCGCACCCGCAGCGCCGCCGATGCCGGCGGCGGGTGGCATCGGGCGCATCGGCTCCGGAGCCGTCAAGGTTGCCCTGGTGCTGCCGCTGACCGGCCAGGGGGCAACGGTGGGCGCCGCCATGCGCAACGCGGCTCAACTCGCCTACGACGAGGCACAGCAACCCGACCTGACGCTCCTGGTGGAAGATGACCGAGGCAGCCCGGACGGCGCCCGGGACGCGACGCAGGAGGCGCTGCGCCAGGGGGCCGAGATCGTGCTCGGTCCGCTCTTCGCCGGCAATGTTCAGACGGCGGCGGCCGCGGCCAGAGCGGCGGGCAAGCCGGTGGTCGGCTTCTCGACCGACGTGACCGTGGCCAGCCGGGGCGTCTACCTCCTGAGCTTCCTGCCGCAACCGGAGGTGGACCGCGTGGTCGAGGATTCCGTCGCCGGCGGAAGACGCTCTTTCGCGGCTCTGATCCCCGAGACGGCCTACGGCAATGCCGTGGAGGCGGAGTTCCGGGAGGCCGTTGCCCGGAAGGGCGCGCGGGTCGCCGCCGTCGAACGCTACCCGGCCGGCGCGCCGGGTCCGGCGGTGGAACGGCTGACCCGGGTCATCGCAGGGCCGGGTGCCACCGCCGACGCGCTGTTCATCCCCGAAACCGCCGACGCGCTGCCGGGCGTGGCCGCGGCGCTGACCAAGGCGGGCTTCTCGCCCGCCCGGATACGCCCCATCGGCACCGCCCTCTGGAACGAGCCGTCGCTCTTCGCCCTTCCCGCCCTGCAGGGCGGCCGCTTCGCCTCGCCGGACCGCACCGGGTTCTCGAATTTCAGCGGCCGCTACCAAGCCCGGTTCG
Source organism: Methylobacterium sp. 1973 (assembly GCF_040545035.1). NCBI lineage: Bacteria > Pseudomonadati > Pseudomonadota > Alphaproteobacteria > Hyphomicrobiales > Methylobacteriaceae > Methylobacterium > Methylobacterium sp. 1973. The sequence goes on along the minus strand of NZ_JBEPLA010000004.1, from coordinate 75,254 downwards.
GCACCGTTCCGCCGCGCGTCGCATCCTTGGCCTATGATGCGGTGATGCTCGCGGCCGCCCTGTCCCGACGCTACGGCTCGCAGCGCTTCGCGGAGACCACCCTCACGAACGGCTCCGGCTTCGCCGGCATCGACGGGACCTTCCGCTTCCGGCCGGACGGGCAGAGCGAGCGGTCCCTGGCGGTCTATGAGATCCGCAACAATGCCGCGATACCCGTCAGCCCCGCGCCGCGGGTGCTGGCAAAGCCCGGGATCTGATCAGGCCGCAAGTTCGGCAACCAGGGCATTGAGCACCGGCGCCCCCTTCGCGGTCGCGGCGATGCGGCCGCCGGGAAGCCGCTCCAGCACGCCATCGCCGATCAGCATGCCGATGCGGTTGCCGTTCAGCGGCCGGCCCTTGAGGGCGGCGTAGCGATCCGGATCGATGCCCTCGCGAAGGCGAAGCCCCATCACCAGGAACTCGTCGGCCTGGTCGGCGGCCGTGAGCGTTTCAGTCTCGACGACGGCGTGTCCGTCGCGCTCGACCCGGGCCAGCCAGGCTTCCGGCGACCGCTCGGTGACGGTCCCGACCCGTCCCCCCGCCGTCACGAGCCGCCCGTGCGCGCCAGGACCGATGCCGGCATACTCGCCGTAGCGCCAATAGAGCAGGTTGTGCCGCGACTCCGCCCCGGGCCGGGCGTGGTTCGAGATTTCATAAGCCGGCAGGCCGGCCTCTGCGCAGAGTTCCTGGGTGACGTCGTAGAGGGCGCGTCCGACCTCGTCGTCCGGCGTCACCAGTTTGCCGGCGGCGGCGAGGCCGTAGAACGGCGTCCCCGGCTCGATGGTGAGCTGGTAGAGCGAGAGATGCTCTGCGGTCCGCGCCAGCGCCGCTTTCAGCTCCGCCCGCCACAGCGCCGGAGTCTGTCCGGGCCGGGCATAGATCAGGTCGAAGGAGGTCCGCTCGAAGGCCGACTGCGCCAGCGTGATCGCCTCCAGGGCTTGTGCGGCGTCGTGCAGGCGCCCGAGGGTCCGAAGCGACGCGTCGTCGAGGGCCTGGATGCCGAGGGAAACCCGGTTGACCCCGGCGGCGCGGTAGCCCCGGAAGCGCCCGGCCTCGACGCTCGACGGATTGGCCTCGAGGGTGACCTCGGCGCCTTGAGCCACCGGCCAGTGTTCCGCGACGGCGTCGAGCAGGCCCGCCACGGTGGCAGGCTGCATCAGCGAGGGTGTCCCGCCGCCGAGGAAGATGCTGGTGACGGTCCGCCCCGGCGTGCGGGCGGCCGTGTGGGCGATCTCGGCCCGGAAGGCCGCGAGGAAGCGCGGCTCGTCCACGCCCGCGTGGCGGACGTGGCTGTTGAAGTCGCAATACGGGCACTTCGCCGCGCAGAAGGGCCAGTGCAGGTAGATTCCGAAACCCACGTCGCGGGTCGGATGGTCCGGGCCGGTCGATACCATGATGACCGGGATGTGAGCGCGGCCGCGCCGTTTGGCAATCAGGAACCGGAGGCCAGACAGGCCCGGCTCAACGCCACGAAGGCCCGGGCCCGGTGCGAGAGCCCCTGACCCTTCTGCCAGTCGACGCCGTGCTTCTCCTCGGCGCTCATCTCGCCGAAGGTGCGCGCGTGCCCGTCCGGCCGGAAGATCGGGTCGTAACCGAAGCCGGCGGTGCCCCGCGCCGCCACGAGGTCGCCGAACACCCGCCCTTCGAACAGCTCGGTGTGGCCGTCCGGCCAAGCCAGGACCAGGGCCGAGACGAAACGGGCCCGGCGGTCGGCCGCGCCACGGTCGTCGAGCTCGGCGAAGATCCGCGCCATCGCGGCGGCGAAATCCTTGTTCGGGCCGGCCCAGCGGGCCGAGAAGATGCCCGGCGCTCCGTCGAGGGCGTCGACGCACAGGCCGGAATCGTCCGCGAAGGCGGGCAGTCCGGTGGCGTCGGCCGCCGCCTTCGCCTTGATGGCGGCATTCTCGGCGAACATCGTGCCGGTCTCCTCGGGCTCGGGCAGTCCGAGTTCGCCGGCCGACACCGCCTCGACCCCGAACGGCGCGAGCAGCTCGCGCATCTCGGTGAGCTTGCCGGCATTGTGCGTGGCGATGACCACCTTCCCGGTCAGGCGGCGGCTCACGCGATGGCCTCCTTCTGCAGGGCGACCAGCCGCTCGGTGCCGGCGCGGGCGAGGCCGAGAAGTTCGAGAAGCTGCTCCTGGGTGAAGGGCTCCATCTCGGCGGTGCCCTGCACCTCCACGATGCCGCCCCGCCCGGTGAGCACGAAATTGGCGTCGGTCTCGGCGGCGGAATCCTCGGCGTAATCGAGATCGAGGACCGGCATGCCCTTATACAGGCCGCACGAGACGGCAGCGACATGGTCGCGCAGGGGATCGACCGAGATGATCGAGCGCGTCCGCATCCAGGCGAAGCAATCGTGCAGCGCCACCCAGGCGCCGGTGATGGCCGCCGTCCGGGTGCCGCCATCGGCCTGGATGACGTCGCAATCGATCGTCACCTGACGCTCGCCCATGGCCGGCAGGTTCGTGACGGCCCGGAGGGACCGGCCGATCAGCCGCTGGATTTCCTGCGTTCGACCCGACGGCTTCCCGGAACCAACCTCGCGGCGGGTGCGTTCGTGCGTCGCACGCGGGAGCATAGCGTACTCCGCCGTGACCCAGCCCTTGCCCGAGCCGCGCAGCCACGGGGGCGAACGCTCTTCGAGCGACGCGGTGCAGAGCACCCGGGTATTTCCGAAGCTGACGAGGCACGAGCCTTCTGCGTAGCGCGAAACCGCGCGCTCCAGGCTCACGGGCCGCAACTCGTCGGCGGCACGCTTGGAAGGCCGCATCGCGGGCCCCTTCTGTCGAGAGTGTCGAGGGCCGGGCTCTTAGGCCGCCGCGACATCACGGGCAAGCATCGCCGTACGGATTGATCCGCGCGGGTCGGTTGCGCATGATCGGACTACAGGATGACCGCGTGACACACCCCAGTCCCAACTTTGCCAACGGCCAATCCATGCAGGCCCTCGCCGCCCTCAATGAGCGCGCCCGCGAGATCTTCCGGCAGATCGTCGAGAGCTATCTCACGACCGGCGAGCCGGTGGGCTCCCGGAATCTCGCTCGGATCCTCCCGATGGCGCTGTCGCCGGCCTCGATCCGGAACGTGATGGCGGATCTGGAGCATTCCGGCCTGATCTTCGCGCCGCATACCTCGGCCGGACGCCTCCCGACCGAACTCGGGCTGCGGTTCTTCGTCGACGCGATGCTGGAACTCGGCGACGTCAGCCAGGACGAGCAGGCGCGCATCGAGGCACAGATGCGGGCCGCAGCCTCGGGCCACACGTTCGATTCCGCCTTGGCCGAGGCCTCGACCATGCTGTCGGGCGTCTCGCGGGGGGCCGGCGTGGTGCTGACCACGAAGGCCAACGTCAATCTGAAGCACATCGAGTTTGTACGGCTCGATCCGGCCCGCGCCCTCGTCATCCTCGTCTCGGATGACGGCTCCGTCGAGAACCGCATCGTCGATCTGCCGCCCGGACTTCCGGCGGGTGCGCTTCAGGAGGCCACGAACTTCCTCAACGCGCGCCTGCAGGGCCGCACCCTGGGGTCGCTGCGCGCCGAGATCGAGGCCGGCCGCAAGGCCATGAAGCGCGAGCTCGACGCGATCACCGAACGCCTCGTCGATGCGGGGCTCGCCACGCCGGTGGGGCCGACGGAAGCGCGCCAATTGATCGTTCGCGGCCAGGCCAACCTGCTCGACGACCTGCGCGCGGTCGAGGATCTGGAGCGGATCCGCCTGCTGTTCAACGACCTGGAGACCCAGAAGGACGTCATCGACCTGCTGGCCCGTGCCGAGGGCGGCGAGGGCGTGCGTATCTTCATCGGCTCCGAGAACAAGCTGTTCTCCCTCTCGGGGTCATCGCTGATCGCGGCGCCGTTCCGCGACGGATCGCAGAAGATCGTCGGCGTGGTCGGGGTCATCGGTCCGACCCGCCTCAACTACGCGCGCATCGTGCCGATGGTGGATTATACGGCGCGGGTGGTGTCGAAGCTTCTGGACGGTGGCCGGTAGGTCCTGTCGGCCCTCAGGCCGCCCGAACCGAATCCAGGAATCGTGCGACCTCGACACCGAGGCGCGCGGAGTGCTGCGACAGATCCGATGCGGAGCCCAGGACCTGTCGCGCGGCCTCGCCCGTTTGCGCGGCGGCTCCGGCCACCCCGGCGATATTCACCGTCACGTCCGCGGTCCCGTCTGACGCCTGGGTCACGTTGCGGACGATCTCCTGCGTGGCCGCCCCCTGCTCCTCGATCGAGGCGGCGACGGCCGCGGCGACCGCGTTGATGTCCCGGATCCGCGTGACGATACCGTCGAGTGCCCGGGTGGCTTCGCCGGTGGAGCCCTGGACGCGCGCGATATGATCGTTGATCTCCTCGGTGGCGCGGGCGGTCTGCGCAGCCAGATCCTTCACTTCGGCCGCCACCACGGCGAAGCCGAGCCCGGCCTCGCCGGCCCGCGCGGCCTCGATGGTGGCGTTGAGGGCCAGCAGGTTGGTCTGCGCGGCGATCGAGGCGATCAACCCGGCGGCGTCGCTGATCCGGGATACCGCCTCCGACAGCGCCTGCACGCGGTGTCCCGTCTCGTCGGCCTCGTCCACGGCCGTCCGGGCGAGGCGTGACGAGCCTGCGACCTGCCCGGCGATCTCGCGCACGCTCGCGCCGAGCTCCTCGGCCGCAACCGCGACGGTGCGGACGCTGGTCGAGGCTTGGTCGGCGGCCGCAGCGACGCTGCTGGATCGTGCCGCGGCCTGCGTGGCGGTGTTTGTCAGGGCTTGGGCGGTGGCGTGAAGCTCGGACGCCGCGGACGACACCGAACCGACGATCGTGCCCACGGCCTCTTCGAAACCATCGGCGAGCGCCGTCATGGCCCGCTTGCGCTCCGCTGCGGCCGCCGCCTCGGCCGAGCGCCGAGTCTCTTCCTGCTCACGTGCCTTCTGCGCCACAACGGCCTTGATACCCTCGACCGCCCGCCCGACCATCCCGATCTCGTCCCGGCGCCTGGCCTCGGCGATCTCGGTATCGAGGTCGCCGAGGCTCATGCGCTGAAGGACTTCCACAAGTCGGTCTAGGGGATGTGCGACAGTCGCGGCCATCATCCGGCTGACAGTGACGGCCAGCAGAAGCAGCGTGATCGCGGTTGCGATGGCCAAGTTCTGCGCGAGGTGCGTGATGGGTGCGAACGCGGTGGCGTGGTCGACCGAAAGCGCGATGTACCAGTCGAGCGCCGGCGGCAGGTTTGGGACGCGCGCGAAGACCGTGCGGACGGACCGTCCCGCCTCGCGCGTGTCCGCCGCCCGACCGGCGCCGATGCCGGGAACCGGACCGTCGATCAGCTCCGACAGGGGCTTGCCGATGAACGCGGCCCGCGGGTGGATCAGGATCGTGCCAGCGCCCGACACCAGATAGGCACAACCGCCGTCACCCGGCGCGACCTCGGTGATCATCCGGGCAAGAGCCGAGACGTCGAAATCGCTTCCGACCACGCCGCCGAGACCGTGCGCCGCATCCTTCACCGGCGCCGCCGCCGTGATGATGATGGTACCGCGACTGGCGGAGATGTACGGCTCGGTCAGGATCGGGCCGTCCGTCGCGGCGGCCTGCTTGTACCACGGACGCTGACGCGGATCGTAACCCGGCGGAATCTCGGCCTTGGGCATCTTGGTGTAGAACCCGTCCGGACGCCCGAAGAAGCTGACGTAGAACGAGTCGCGGATGATGGGCGCGTCGAGCACACGATCCGTGTCCGACTCACGGCCGCCAGCGGTGATCTGCTGAGCCATCATCTGCGTCAGATCGAGCTTGCCGCGCAGCCAGTTGCCGACACTACGGGCGGCAGATCCGCTCAGGCTCGACATGTTGGCGTCGACGTCGCCCTGCAGGGTGCTGGACTGGGACAGGTACAGATAGGACGAACAGGCGACGAGGGCCGCCGATACGATCGCGAGAATCAGGAGTGTCGCGCGACCCGATATCCCGACGCGTACCTGGCGTGCCGCTCCAGAAAAGCCACCGATTTCAATCGACATGCACACCCCGATCTTCAGGAGTCGCGCCTGACGAGGCCAAATTCAAACCTAAACCGCGACCTGTGGCGTCTGTGTTCTTTTTATCAGATCGTGGATGGCATGGATCAGGACGTCGATCGGGCGCGACACCATTTCCCGCGCAAAGCCGGTCCGCGCCTTGTCGGGCGCGGACCGGATCGACGGTGATGATCGTGTGCTTTGCTTGCGCCGGTGTGTCGGCGGCCGGAAGAGCCGTTTCGACCGACGCGCGGCCAGGCGTTAGGCCGGGATCACGTCCACGATCTCGTAGGTGTCGGGGTCGATGATCACGATGTCGTCGCGCACGAGGATGAACTCGTAGCCCTCGTATTCCGGCACGATCGAGATGATCGCCGGCGGCAGCCGGTGCAGGGTCACCGACCGCGGGATCGCGGTTCCGACCGCGAGACCGAAGGCCACGTCCCGGAGCGGCGACACGCCCAGGCGGGTGATCGAGCTGCGGAACTCGGTCCGCTGCCGGGTATCGAGGCGGCCGACCGCACCGCGAACGGCGCCGCCCTCGCGGGCGCCGGCACGTCCGCCCCGCTCGCCAGCCGGACCGCGGCCGCCCCGATCGGGGCCGGTTGCGTCGCGATTGCCGCGCTCGCCGCCGGCACCGGGTTCACGGGCACCACGCTCGCCCCGGTCACCGCGATCACCGCGATCACCGGCATCGGGCTTCGCGGCCGGGCCAGCCCGATCGGACGATCCGTTGCGCTCGGTGGCGCCACCCGGGCGGCCCGGTCCCTCGGCACCGCGACCCGCCGGTCCACCCGGCTCGGCGCCGCGCGGACCGCCCTCGGCACCGCCAGGCCCGCGCATCGCGCCGCCGTCCGCGCCGCCGGCACCGCCCCGCATTCCGCCGCCAGCGCCGCCGCCAGCGCCGCCGCCACCGGCCGGACCGGCGCCCGCGCCGGCAGCTCCACCGGGACCGCCGGGTCCGCCGCCGCCTGGGCCGCCCCCGCCGCCTGGGCCGCCCTGCGCGAATGCCGTTGCCGCTCCGGCCACGACGATGGCCGCCGCAACCGTGTCTCTCAGAATGCGCTTCATGGCCTCTCCTCCTGCGGCCGTCGGACCATCCCCGACGCCCATGCCGGCCCGCAACGGGCCTCGGGGCGAACCGTTCCGTCCCGCGGCGTCGTGGCCATGCGGCTGGTGACACCCGCGCGCGCTGTCCTCGGCTAAGTCCGCTCACGGTCTTGCGATCAGGCCCGTCACCTGTAACGTCGCGCCGCACCAAGTAGAGACCGGCCCAGGCCGGCATCGAGATTGATCGACGGAGACGCCATGTCCGCCTCGCGCGACGATACGATCGGTATCGCACCGAGCGCCCACGATGACGCCGCAGACCGCAAGCGCCGCATCTGGGCCATCGTCGGATCGTCCTCGGGCAATCTCGTCGAATGGTACGATTTCTACTGTTACGCGTTCTTCGCCCTCTACTTCGCGCCGGCCTTCTTTCCGAAGGGCGATTCCACCAGCCAGCTCCTCCAGACCGCGGGCATCTTCGCGGTCGGATTCTTCATGCGACCGGTCGGCGGCTGGCTGTTCGGGCGCATCGCCGATCGTGTCGGACGCCGGACCTCGATGGTCGTCTCGGTGCTGCTGATGTGCTTCGGCTCGCTGCTGATCGGCATCCTGCCGACCTACGAGCATGTCGGTACCCTGGCCCCGGTGCTGCTGCTCCTCGCCCGCATGCTCCAAGGCCTGTCCGTCGGCGGCGAATACGGCACCTCTGCAACCTACATGAGCGAAGTCGCGATCAAGGGCCGACGCGGCTTCTTCGCCTCCTTCCAGTACGTCACGCTGATCGGTGGCCAGCTCCTGGCCTCGCTGGTCCTGGTCCTGCTCCAGGCGGTGATGACCGGCCCGGAACTGACCGCCTGGGGCTGGCGCATCCCGTTCTTCATCGGCGCCGGGCTGGCGGTCGTCGCACTCTATCTGCGACGCTCCCTGGCCGAGACGAAGGACAGCAGTGACAAGGAGACCGCCGGCACCTTCGCCGAGCTGTCGAAGCACTGGCGGGCGTTCCTGGTCGTCGTGGCCTACACGGCGGGCGGCTCCCTGAGCTTCTATACCTTCACGACGTATATGCAGAAGTATCTCGTCAACACCGCCGGCATGCCGAAGACCTCGGCGTCGCAGACGATGACGGTGGTGCTTTTCGTCTACATGATCATCCAGCCGATCTTCGGCGCGCTGTCCGACAAGATCGGCCGCAAGGCGAACATGCTGCTCTACAGCGGCCTCGGCACTCTCATGGTGGTGCCGCTGATGACGGCGCTCGGCACCAACAAGGATCCCTATCTGGCTTTCGCGCTGATCACCCTCGGGCTCGCGGTCGTGTCGTTCTACACGGGCATCAGCGGCATCGTGAAAGCGGAGCTGTTCCCGACCAACATCCGCGCCCTCGGGGTCGGCCTCTCCTACGCGGTGGCCAACGCCACCTTCGGCGGCACCGCCGAGTTCGTCGCCCTGTGGTTCAAGGACAACGGGATGGAGAGCACGTTCTTCTGGTACGTCACCGTCCTGATGGCGATCGCTTTCGTGGCCTCGCTGATCATGCCGAACCCCAAGGTCCACGGCTATCTCGACGGCGCCGGCACCGTCGAGGAGGCGCTGGGGAAGAAGCGCGGCCTCGCACACGCCTGATCGGTGGGCCGTCCGGCTGGACCGGGCCCGACTTTCACGCTGATATGCCTCCCGCCGGACGCGCCAGACGTCCGCGGGAGGACGCCATGCTCAGGAAGGCCGCCGCCGGGGCACTGACTCTGCTCTGCCTCGCAACCGCTTCGGCATCCGAGGCCACCGAGGGGGGCTCCGGCGACACGCCGTTCAAGCCGAAACAGCCCGCGGGCTATTTCTTCGTCGGCGGCCGCTCCGCGACGGCGGCAGGCAAGACCACGGCCTCCGGGCAGATGTTCGTGGAGTATCGCGCACCGGCGCGGGTGACGCAGCCCTATCCGATCGTCCTGGTGCACGGCACCGCCCAGACCGGGACCAACTTCCTCGGCACGCCGGACGGACGGCCTGGCTGGGCTGACCGCTTCGCCGCCAAGGGTTTCACGGTCTACGTTGTGGATCAGGTCGGGCGTGGCCGCTCGGGCGGCGATCCGGAGACCTACGGACCCTATGCCCGGCTGCCCGTCGAGGATCTGGAGACGGTGTTCACCGGGCAGGAACGCGTCCCGCTCTACCCGCAGGCGAAGCTGCACAGCCAGTGGCCGGGGGGCCCGGGGGTGCGCGGCAACGCCGCCTTCGACCAGTTCTACCTGTCCCAGGTGCCCTACATCGCCAGCGCGCTGAAGAGCGAGGAACTGGTCGATCCGGCCCTGATCGCCCTTCTGGAGAAGATCGGCCCCGCGATCCTGCTGACGCATTCGCAGGCCGGCGTCTTCGGCTGGGCGGTTTCCGATCAGCGCCCCGACCTCGTGAAGGCGCATGTCGCCGTCGAGCCCAACGGGCCGACCTTCTTCGACATCCGCTTCAAGGGCGGCGCCGATTGGTACGAGCGCGTCGGGGAGGCGCGGGCCCGGCCCTACGGCATCACCCGGGTGCCGCTGCATTTCGAGCCCCCCGTGAGCAGCCCGGCCGATTTGACGGTCGTTCAGGACGACCGCGCCGCCGCACCCGACAAGATCCGTTGCTGGCTTCAGGCCGAGCCCGCTCGAACGCTGCCGAACCTCGCCCGCGTGCCCGCCGTGCTCGTCACCGCCGAAGCCTCGTTCCGCGCCACCATGGATGATTGCACGGCTGCATTCCTGGCCCAGGCGGGCGCGAAACCGGACCGGCTAGCGCTCGCCGAGCACGGCATCCACGGCAACGGCCACATGATGATGCTGGAATCGAACAGCGATGCGGTGGCGGATGCGATCGTCGGCTGGATCGAGGACCGGGTCCACGCGCCGGGCCGTCCTTAACCGGTCGCTTACCCTGTCCCGGCGAGGGTGCCGCCGTCATCCGACGAGGGAATGCATGACCGACATGACCGACACCGTGGGCGTCGCGGGCGACCGCATCCGCTCGATCATCGAGCGCGTGGAACGGCTGGAGGAGGAGATCAAGGACCTGATGGAGGCCAAGAAGGAGGTCTTCGCCGAGGCCAAGGGCGAGGGTCTCGACGTCAAGGTGCTCAAGGAGATCCTGAAGATCCGCAAGCAGGACAAGGATGAGCGCGACGAGCAGGAGACGCTCCTCGACGTCTACCTGCGCGCCATGGATGCGCCCTCGCCGGCCCCGATCGCGGCCGCGGCCTGATCCTCTCGACGGAGTGCGGCGCCGCGCGCGCCGCCCTCCCCTCAGGACTGCGGGGAGCCCGCGAGATAGGCGGCGATGTTGCGCCGGATGCGCTCCAAGGGCTCCTCGCTCGGATCCGGCAGGATGAAGCGCGCCCCCGTGATCGTCTCGTAGGCGCGGATGTAGACCGCGGCCGTCTCCAGGACGACCTCCGCGGGAATCTCCGGAATCGGGTCCTTGTACGGATCGCAGCGGGCGACGACCCAATTGCGCACGAAATCCTTGTCGAAGCTCTCCGGCGCTGAACCCGCGGCGAAGCGCTCCGGATAGCTCTGCGCGAACCAGTATCGACTGCTGTCGGGCGTATGGATCTCGTCGGCGAGGACGATCCGGCCTTCGGGATCGGTGCCGAACTCGTATTTCGTGTCGGCCAGGATGAGACCGCGCTCGGCCGCCAGCGCCGTGCCGCGGGCGAACAGCGCCAGCGCCGCGTCGGACACGGTGCGCCACTGCTCGGACGTGAGCAGCCCGCGTTCCAGAATCTCGGTCTCGGTCAGCGGTTCATCGTGGCCACCGTCGAACGCCTTGGTGGTCGGCGTGATGATCGCCTCCGGCAGACGCTCGTTCGGCCGCATGCCATCCGGGAAACGGTGACCGTACATATCCCGCTCCCCGGCGCGGTAGCGCGTCAGGACCGACGTGGAGGTGGTGCCGGCGAGGTAGCCCCGAACCACCACCTCCACCGGCAGGATCTCCAGACGCCGGCCCACGACCACGTTCGGGTCAGGATAGGCGATGACGTGGTTCGGGCAGATGTCGGCCGTCCGCTCGAACCAGTAGCGCGCGGTCTGGGTCAGGACCTGGCCCTTGAAGGGGATCGCCGCGAGCGCCCGGTCGAAGGCGCTGATCCGGTCCGAGGTGATGAGGATGCGCCGGCCGTCGGGCAGGTCGTAATTGTCCCGGACCTTGCCGCGATAATGGTTCGGCAGCTCGGGCAGGGTCGCGTCGCGCAGGACCTGGTGCGCGTGCGGGGCGAGATCTGCCGTCTTCATCGGGCTTTCCGTCAGGCTGTGCGGCGACCGCGCCGCCTGATCTCTGTGCGCGGATGGGGCGGAGAATTCCAGTCCCGGGTTTCACCGAGGCCCGGCGCGCAGCCCCAGCCGCCACCCCGACCCCCGCGGCTGGGGGCGAGCGGCCCTGCCGCTCTGGCCGGGCCCGGCTGTCGGCCCTATCCTTGCCGCGGATGGCAGACGGTGAATTGCCGACTGCGAAATGCCGGCCGGTGCCGCCGGACGGCCGAGGCGCAATGTTCGAGACACCGCACCAAGCAAGCCGACAACCTTTCCTGCGCCGGATCGAGACCGTCGCCCTGTTCACGCTCAGCGATGCGGAGCGGGCCGCCCTCGTCGCGCTGCCGATGCAGGTGGCGCAGTTCGAGCCCAATCAGGACATCGTTCGGGAGGGCGACCGCCCGACCCGAAGCTTCACGCTGCTCAGCGGGATCGCTTGCACTTACAAGTCGACGCTGGCCGGCAAGCGGCAGGTGATGACCTACCACGTCCCGGGCGATGTGCCCGATTTCCAGAGCCTGTATCTGGAGGTGCTCGACATCAACATCGCCACGGTCAGCGCCTGCAGGCTCGGCTTCGTTTCGCATGAGGCGGTCCGCGGACTGATGCGTGCGCATCCGCGCCTTACCGAGGTCTTCTGGCGCGCCACGCTCATCGATGCCGCTCTGGTCCGAGAGTGGATGCTCAACACCGGTCGCCGCGACGCCTACGCGCGGATGGCCCACCTGTTCTGCGAACTCGTGACCCGCCTTGGCGCGGTCGGGCTTGCACCGGATCGGACCTGCGAGCTGCCCATGACGCAGCCCGAACTCGCAGACGCCCTCGGCATCACGTCCGTTCACGTCAATCGCACGATCCGGGATCTCAAATCGGCCGGGCTGATCACGCTGCGCGACCGCCGCCTGACCGTCCACGACTGGCCGGGACTGCAGGCCGCGGCCGGATTCGATCCGGCCTATCTGCATTTGCGGGATGCGGAGACTCGCTGAGCCAGTCGGCAGACCGCCGGCGTTCGAGCCGACGAGGGCGCGCTGTCGCCCTGCCCGATGTATCGCCGGCCGTCGAAAGCCAAAGCCAAGCCGTCGCGGGACTGCAGTCTGGATCTATCGGCAAGAATGTAACGCGGCGCCGTTTTCGCTAACCGTTGCCGGAACGGGCGCTCAGCGGGAAGATGGTGCCCAGGGGCGGAATCGAACCACCGACACTGCGATTTTCAGTCGCATGCTCTACCAACTGAGCTACCTGGGCGTCGTCCGCGCCGGTGTCGGCCTCGGACGCCGCGGGGTATAGTCAGTGCTTCGCGGCCTGTCCAGCCTTGCCGTGACGTCGACACGACGGAAATGCCGGAAAAATTCATCGCTCCGGATCGGGCTCGGGCGGAACCTCGTCGGAATCGAGGTCCTCGGGGATCGCGTAGCGCTCGTTGAGCCACCGTCCGAGATCGACGTCGGCACACCGCTGAGAACAGAACGGCTGGAATTCCGGTGTGGACGGTTGCCGACAGATCGGACAGGGCGGCCGGCGCTCGCTTCTCATGCCAGGGCGCCCCAGCCAGCCCGCACGGGATACCCCTCCCCGTCGAGGAGGCTCAGGGTCTCGTAGAGGGGCAGCCCGACCACGGCGCTGTAGGAGCCGACCAGTTTGACGACGAACGCCCCCGCCAGGCCCTGGATCGCGTAGCCGCCGGCTTTCCCGCGCCATTCGCCCGACGCCACGTAGCCCTGGATATCGCGGCCCGAGAGCCGCTTGAATCGGACGCGGGTCTCCACGATCCGCTCCCTGCGCCCGCGGGGCGAGAGGACGCACACCGCCGTGTAGACGCGATGCTGACGTCCGGAGAGCAGGCGCAGGCAATCCGCGGCCTCGTCAGGGATCTCGGCCTTCGGCAGGACCCGACGCCCGACCGCCACAACCGTATCGGCCGACAGAAGCCAAGTGGGCGTGGTGGTGTCCTGGAGGTGCAGCGCCGCCTCGGCCGTCGCGAGCTTCGTCCGGGCGAGGCGGCGTGCCAGTTCGCGGGGCGGCTCGGCCTTGCGGGGCGTCTCGTCGATCTCGGCCGGCAGGAGAGCCGCCGGTTCGATGCCGATCTGCTGCAGCAGCGCGAGGCGGCGCGGCGAAGCGGAGGCGAGCACAAGTCGCGCCGTCGGCCCCTGCGTCGCGCCGATCGCTTCAGGTTTGGCGTCCATGATGTTCCGTTCGCACAATCGACCGGAGCCGTGCGCGCCCTGCGCGGCGGCCCTTCGTCGGCCGGGACAGGCTCGATCCACCCGCCTGATAAGGGATGGGGTCGGGCTTGTGAACTCGGAGGGGCTTCGGCAGATCTCCCAGACCCTGGCCGGCCCGGGTCATGATCCGGGATACCCCCGCCCGCCCGCCGGCAAGAGTAGGCCGACCGGGCGCCGCGGCCGGCACTGTGATCGCGGCGCGGCAAGCCAGACTAGAGGTGCGGCCCGGCGATCTGGCAAGCTTAGAGCAAGACGTCGTCCGCGATCGTAACCGACCGTTAACTACGTGCGGCTGAGAGTGTTGTCCTCCGAAGAGGATCGACATCGATGTTGAACGCTGATCCGCTCCTGCAGCGCCCGACGCTGGTGACCACGACCCTGCTCGCCCGTGCCCTCGACGGGCTCCGGCCGCAGGTCACGTCGCCGGTCGAGATGTGGCAGCGTCTCACCGAGCGGTACGTCGTCGATCTCGACGCCGTCGCGGCCCTCCTGCCCGCCGACGAACCGGAAACGCACTGGCTGTCGTCCCGCGACTGAGGGCGCGCAGATCAAGTCTTCGGCCGTCCGCCCAACTGGCACACGACGTGCTTGAAGGGTCCGGCAACCGGGAGGAAGCACTCAGGCAACGACAACGCGGCGGCTCGCACGCCAGAGCACCCCGCGGACCTTTCGATCGCTCGAAGCTGAGGTCCGTCATGTCGGAACTGCTCTCTGTTGCCTTGGTCTGTGCCGGTACGCTCCTGGCTCAGGATTGCTCCCGCGACACCGCGCTGGACGTCATCATCGCCCCGGCGCACACGCCGATGGAGTGCCTGATGCACGCCCAGACGATGGCAGCCCAGGCCGGGTTGCCGGGGGGCAGCGACCGGTATCTCAAGATCGCCTGCGAGCATCGCCGGACCGAAGGCGAACCCCGCACGGTCGTCCGGCGCGCGTCCTGACGCGGCCGGGCGCGTCGGCGGTGTCCGTACCGTCGCGCCCGGCCGCGATTTGGTCTGGTGCATCAAAGCCACGTCACGATTTTTCTTGTTCGCATCCGCCGTTCGGACAGTTGCCGCCTCCGGGAACGGGACCCATCCTGCACGGCCACGCTGATGCAATTCAAACCCCGGCATCCGCCACCTTTGCCGCCCCGATGGCCCGCGTGCCGGGCAGGGCTCCAGCGAGTGCCTGCCCGATGCTGTACGACGCGTTCGACCTGCAGACCGACATCGCTGCCCAGACCCGGGCATGGGGCCGGCTGCTGAACGACATCTGGTCGCCCTGGATCGGGTTGGGCGAGCCGGTCACCTGGATGTCCGCCGGCGCCCGGATGATGATGCGCGCCGGTCTGACCTTCGCGCGGCCGCCCTACGGCATCGAGACGGTCAACGTCGGGAACCGGAGCGTCCCGGTCTCAGAGGAGCCGGTCGAGGTCACGCCGTTCGGGACGCTGCTGCACTTCAAGAAGGACATTCACACCGAGCAGCCCAAGGTGCTGATGGTCGCGCCGATGTCGGGCCATTTCGCCACGCTGCTCCGCGCCACCGTGCGCACCATGCTGCCCGACCACGACGTCTACATCACCGACTGGCACAATGCCCGCGACGTGCCGCTGTCGGAAGGCCAGTTCGGTTTCGACGACTACGTGGGCCACCTGATCCACTTCCTGCAGACGATGGGTGAAGGCGCCCACATGGTGGCGGTCTGCCAGCCCGCCGTTCAGGCCCTCGTGGCGGCAGCCGCGATGGCGCAGGCGAAGGATCCCGCCGCCCCGCGCAGCATGACCCTGATGGCCGGCCCGGTGGATTGCCGCATCAACCCGACGGGCGTGAACGCACTCGCGACCTCCAAGCCCATCGACTGGTTCGAGAAGAACCTGATCGCGACGGTCCCGACGCGCCACAAGGGCGCCGGCCGCAAGGTGTATCCGGGCTTCATGCAGGTCTCGGCCTTCATGGCGATGAACGCCAAGCGCCATATCCAGGGTCACGCCGATCTCTTCTGGCACATGGCCAACGGCGAGCGCGAGAAAGCCGAGGCGATCGAGACCTTCTACGACGAGTATTTCGCCGTGCTCGATCTCGCGGCCGAATTCTACCTGGAAACGGTCAAGACCGTGTTCCAGGATCACGCCCTGGCTCGGAATGCGGTGAGCTATCGGGGGGAACCGATCGACCTGCGGGCAATCCGCCGCACCGCCCTGATGACCGTCGAGGGCGAGCGCGACGACATCTGCGCGGTCGGCCAGACCATGGCGGCCCATGATCTGTGCTCGGACCTCGCACCCTACATGCGGACCCATCACCTCCAGGCGGGCGTCGGCCATTACGGGGTCTTCGCCGGGCGGCGCTGGGAGTCGCAGATCTACCCGCAGGTGCGCAACTTCATCCAGGCGCACAACTGACCGCGAGACCGGGGAAGCGTCGCGCCGATTTGACCCGCCGACCCGCGCGGCCCACCATGCTACCGTCTTCTGATGGGAGCCCGGTTCGCGTGGTTCCTGGGGCCACTCCTGCGGCGTGAGGCGGAACGGTCGGCGTGATCGGCACCGAGAACAAGACCAGCGCGAACGGCCCGACAACGGTCTCCGCACGGCTCGACCGGCTGGTGGCTCGCGCCCGGGCGGCAGCCCTCTGGGAGCAAGCCTGGCCTGTCCTCTGGCGGGGGATCGGGGTCGGACTGATCTTCCTCATGCTGTCCTGGTCGGGGCTGTGGCTCGATCTCACGCCGATCTGGCGCCAGATCGGTCTGGGCATCCTGGGACTTCTCCTCGTCGCCGCGCTCGTGCCGCTGATCCATATCGCCCGGCCCGATCGGCGCGTCGCCCTGGCACGGCTCGATCGCGAGGCGGCGGCCCGCGATCCGGCCCTGTGTCACGGACCGGCCTCCGCGGCGCAGGACAGCCTTGCCGTGGGTGCCGCCGATCCGGGAAGCCGGACGCTCTGGGACCTCCATCAACGGCGGGCCGCGCAGGCGGTCTCGGCCCTGCGGGTCGGTTTGCCGAGGCCCGGCATGGTCCGGCACGATCCGTTTGCCCTTCGCGCCGGCCTCGTGGTCGCCGCCATCGCCAGCCTGTTCGTCGCCGGGCCCGAGTGGCGTCAGCGCCTTGGCGCGGCGTTCGACTGGCAGGAGCCCGCGGCGCAAAGCCCCAATTTCCGCGTGGACGGCTGGATCGACCCGCCGCTCTACACGCGGCTTCCGCCCCTCCTGATCGCCATGGACGGAAGCGATCAGCGCCTGCGCGCCCCCGTCAACGCGCAGCTGATCGTGCGGATCGCCGGTCAGGGTAAGGCCGCGTCCGAGACGACGCTGACACCCAATGCCGGCCTAGTCCCCGTCCCGGGCCAGGAGGCGCGGCCCGACCTGCGCGAGGAGCGCTATCGCATCGTTGGCGACGCCGAACTGACGATCGTGACCCCCGCAGGCCGGCAACGCCTCACCGTGGACGCGATCCCCGACCGGCCGCCGGAGGTGACGGCCGTCGGCGGCCCCGAAGTGAACGGCCGCGGTACCTTCAACCTGACCTACCGCGCGAAGGACGATTACGGGCTCAGTTCGGCGGAGGCCGTGATCGAGCCGCTGAAATCGGCCCGTGCTCTGGTCCCGGTTCCCCACATCAATCTGGCATTGCCCGGGGACGCCAACGGCGAGTCCGACACCAAGACCCTGGTCGACCTGACCGACAGCCCATGGTCCGGGGCGCGAGTCCGCTATCGCATCGTCGTCAAGGACGAGGCCGGTCAGGAAGGCCGGACGCCGGATGCCGAGATCGTCCTGCCGGCGCGCCCGTTCCGCGAGCCGCTGGCGCGGGCGCTCGCCGAGGAACGTCGCCGCCTCGTGACGGCACCCGATACGGATCGCCGGTGGGTTCAGGGGGCCCTGGACGCCCTCCTGGTCGCGCCCGACACGTACACGCCGCAGCCTGCCATCTTCCTGGGCCTGCGGACGGCCACCGAGCGGCTGCGCCGCGCCCGGACGGACGCCGATCTCATCGCGGTGGCCGATCTCCTGTGGGAGATGGCCCTGAAGATCGAGGACGGTGACCTTTCGGATGCCGAGAAGCAGCTCCGCCAGGCCCAGGATCGCTTGAAGGAGGCGATGGAGCGCAACGCGCCCGACGACGAAATCAAGCGCCTGACCCAGGATCTGAAGCAGGCGCTCGACAAGTTCCTGTCGGAGATGGCGCAGAAGCAGGGCCGCGAGCCTCGCGAGCAGAGCGATCGCGGGCAGAACAATGCTCAGTCGAAGACCGTCACGCCCGAGGATCTCGATAAGATAATCCAGGACATGGCGGAGGCGATGAAGCGCGGCGACACCGCCGAGGCACAGCGCCTGATGGAACAGCTGCGCAACATCCTGGAGAACCTGCAGACGGCCGAACGCGGAAACCGGTCGGATCAGGCGTCCCGCGAGATGCAGAAGCAGATGCGCGATCTCGACGCCATGTCCCGCGAGCAGCAGGGCCTGCGCGACGAGACCTTCAAGGACGGCGAAGAGCCGCGCGGCGGCCAGCGCCAGCAGAATCGCGGGCAGCCGCAGCAAGGCCAGCGCGGACAGCAGGGCCAGAGACAGCCGGGTCAGCAAGGCCAAGGACAACAGGGCCAAGGACAGCAGGGCCAGGGGCAGCAGGGCCAAGGGCAGCAGGGCCAGAAGGGCGATGTCGGAGAGCGGCAGCAGGCGCTTCGGCAGCGGCTGGAGGATCTCCAGCAGCGCATGAAGGAGAACGGCATGCGCGGCGAGCAAGGCCTCGCCGATGCCGAGGAAGCCATGCGCGAGGCCGAGAACGCCCTGAAGGACGGCGATTCGAGCGGGGCGGTCGACGCGCAGGGGCGCGCCCTCGACGGCCTGAAGCGCGGCGCCGACGGCATGGCGCAGCAGATGCAGGACATGGCCGAGGGCCAGGGCGAAGGCCAGCAGGACGGCGGTCAGCAGCCGGGGCAGCAGGGCCAGGCCGGGGCACGGGACGACGATCCCCTCGGACGTCCGACGCGCGGCCGCGATATGAGCGACGGACGTGTCCGGGTGCCGACAGCCGATGAATCAGCGGTCCAGCGCGCCCGGCGCATCATGGAAGAGCTGCGGCGCAAACTCGGCGACCCGACCCGCCCCCGCGAGGAACTCGATTATTTCGAGCGCCTGCTCCGCCGCAATTGAGCGTCCGCACCCTCACGACGCGCCGAGCCGGATCACGGCTCCGGCCCCACCCGGATCCCCACCCGCATGTCGTCGAATACCCTCGTCCTGATCGCCTGCCTTGCCGTCGCCGCCGTCCTGCTCCTGGGCTTGGCCAACATGATGCGCGGCGGCAGCGCCAGTCTCTCGCAGAGGCTGATGCGCCTGCGCGTGCTCCTGCAATTCGTGGCGATCGTGATCATCATGGGCGTCGTCTGGTGGCGCTCGGCCTGAATTCCACCGGGACGGGTGTGACCGCGCCGCCGCACCGAACACCTTTCGGCCCGGTAACGGATGAATTGGCCGCCGCATATCGCGGGCCTCTGCTACGCTCGGTAGAAGCAAATCGCTGCGCCTAATCGGCCGAGCCCGCATGACTGCCCCTTCCCGCCTCTGTCTGTTCGGCATCCTGACCGGGGCGGCGATCATGCCGGCTTCGGCCGCGGACGCGCCACCGCCGCCGCCTGCCGCCTACTTGGCCCCCGTCCAGCCGCTCAGCATCGTGTCCGAGATCCGGATCGGCGGCGCGGTGCAGGACCCGGGCAGCGCAGAGGGCAAGCTCCCCGGGTTCAGCAAGGCGAACGTCAACGGCGAGATCCTCTTCGCCAAGCCGATCCTCAGCGCCGATCCGTTCTGGCAGGCTTTCGTGCCGCGGCCGACCGTCGGCGGCAGCTACAACACCGGCGGCCGGACCAGCTACGCCTATCTCGGCGCGACCTGGACCCTCGAAGTCTTTCCCGAGACCTTCAACCGCCGCGTCTTCCTCGACGGGTTCTTCGGCGGCGTGGCCCATAACGGCTGGACCGGCCCGAAGGCGGAGACGCCCTACGGCTTCAACACGCTGGGGTGCTCACCCATGTTCCGCGAGGCGGCGGCTCTCGGCTTCCGTATCACGGAACATTGGAGCATCATGGCGACGATCGAGCACATGTCGAATGCCGGGCTCTGCGCGAATAATCGCGGCCTGACGAATTACGGCGGCAAGATCGGCTACACGTTCTGAGGCATCAAACCCTTTGGTCAAGCTCAACCGCATCTACACGAGGACCGGCGACAAGGGCACGACCGCCCTGGCGGACGGACAGCGTCGCTCGAAGGCGGATCTGCGGGTCGAGACCTACGGGACCGTCGACGAGACCAATGCCTGCATCGGACTGGCGCGCCTGCACACGCAGGGGCCGCTCGACCAGATGCTCGGGGCGATCCAGAACGACCTGTTCGACCTCGGGGCCGACCTCGCGACGCCGCCGAGCCCGGAGCCCCTCCCCTACGAGCCGCTGCGGATCGTCGCGAGCCAGGTCGAGCGGCTGGAGCGCGACATCGACGGCCTGAACGAGGCGATCCCACCACTGAAATCCTTCGTGCTCCCCGGTGGATCGCCGGCCGCGGCGGCCCTGCACCTCGCCCGAACCGTCTGCCGCCGCGCCGAGCGCCTGGCGGTCAGCCTCGCCGCCCGGGAGGACGAGACGGTGTCGCCGGAGGCGCTGCGCTACCTCAACCGCCTCTCCGATTTCCTGTTCGTGGCGAGCCGGGCCGCCAATTCCGACGGCGCCGACGACGTGCTCTGGGTGCCCGGCGCCAATCGTTGAGCCCGGGCCGAGGAGTTTTCGCCGGGCCGCCACGGCGCCGCGTTGACAAGGCGGAAATGTGGCCGTTACGGTCCGCGCGCCTTGCGTGCCCCCGCCACGCTGCGCCTTGCGCGCCGTGGAAGTGGCCTGCACGACGACAAGAATCCTCCGGGGAAGGATCGTGACCGCCATGAAGGTGCTGGTGCCCGTCAAGCGGGTTGTTGACTACAACGTCAAGATACGCGTGAAGGCCGACGGCTCCGGGGTCGAGCTCGCCAATGTGAAGATGTCGATGAATCCCTTCGACGAGATCGCCGTCGAGGAGGCGATCCGGCTCAAGGAGAAGGGCACGGTCACCGAGATCGTGGCGGTGTCGATCGGCCCGCAGCAGGCGCAGGAGACGCTGCGCACCGCGCTGGCCATGGGCGCCGACCGTGCCATCCTGGTCAAGACGGACGTGACCTGCGAGCCGCTGGCGGTGGCGAAGCTTCTGAAGGCCGTCGTCGAGAAGGAGAGCCCGCAGCTCGTCATCCTCGGCAAGCAGGCGATCGACGACGACTCGAACCAGACCGGGCAGATGCTCGGTGCGCTGCTCGGCTGGCCGCAGGGCACCTTCGCGTACAAGATCGAGCCGGGCGAGGGCAGCCTCGACGTGACCCGCGAGGTCGACGGCGGCCTGCAGACCGTCAGCCTCAGGCTGCCGGCCATCGTGACGACGGATCTGCGCCTCAACGAGCCGCGCTATGCATCGCTGCCGAACATCATGAAGGCGAAAAAGAAGCCGCTGGAGGAGCTGACGCCCGACGCGCTCGGCGTCGACGTGACGCCGCGGCTCACGGTGCTGAAGACCGCCGAGCCGCCGGGCCGCTCGGCCGGCGTCAAGGTCGGCTCCGCGGCCGAGCTCGTGCAGAAGCTCAAGGTCGAAGCCGGCGTCATCTGATCCGCAGGCGGGGCTCCCGAGCCACGGTCGAGCCTCGCGCCACAACCCTCAAGGGCACCAGCAGACCATGACGACACTCCTTTTCGTCGAGCACGGCAACGGTCAGATCAAGGACGGGACGCTGAAGGCGCTCTCGGCCGCCAAGGAGATCGGCGCCCCGATCCACGCTCTGGTCCTGGGTTCGGGATCGCAGGCCGTGGCCGCGGCGGCGGCCAAGCTCGACGGCGTCGAGAAGGTCCTGAATGCCGAGGACGGCGTCTACGACCACGATCTCGCCGAGCCGGTCGCGGCGCTGATCGCGTCGATTGCCGAGCCCTACGACACGATCATCGCCTCGGCTTCGACGACCGGCAAGAACGTGCTGCCCCGGGTGGCAGCCCTGCTCGACGTCGCGCAGGTCTCCGA
The DNA here is from genome assembly GCF_040545035.1 of Methylobacterium sp. 1973. NCBI lineage: Bacteria > Pseudomonadati > Pseudomonadota > Alphaproteobacteria > Hyphomicrobiales > Methylobacteriaceae > Methylobacterium > Methylobacterium sp. 1973. The sequence goes on along the minus strand of NZ_JBEPLA010000004.1, from coordinate 53,593 downwards.
CATCATCAAGGTGGTTGCGCCCGACACGTTCGATCGGCCGATCTATGCCGGCAACGCGATCCAGACCGTTCAGGCGCCGGCGGGCAAGAAGGTGATCACCGTGCGGACGGCCGCCTTCAAGGCTGCGGCCGAGGGTGGCGCGGCCGCCCCCATCGAGGCCGTGTCGGCGGGAGCGCCCGAGGCCGGCGGCTCGACCTTCAAGGGCGAGGAGATCGCCAAGTCGGATCGCCCGGAGCTGGCCTCGGCGCGGATCATCGTGTCCGGCGGCCGCTCGCTCGGCTCGTCCGAGAAGTTCCACGAGCTGATCGAGCCGCTGGCCGACTCGCTCGGAGCCGCCGTCGGCGCCTCTCGGGCCGCCGTCGATGCGGGCTACGCGCCGAACGACTGGCAGGTGGGGCAGACCGGCAAGGTCGTAGCGCCGGACCTCTACGTCGCGGTGGGCATCTCGGGGGCGATCCAACACCTCGCCGGCATGAAGGACTCGAAGGTCATCGTCGCCATCAACAAGGATGAGGACGCACCGATCTTCCAGGTGGCCGATTACGGGCTCGTGGGCGATCTCTTTCAGGTCGTGCCGGAGCTGCAATCCGAGATCGGCAAAGCCAAGGGTCAATAACGGAGCGGAATCTGGCAACCCGCGAGTATTGTCGCCGAAGGCGGATTCGCGGGTTCCTTCCGGATCGAAGATTGGTCTAGAACGCTGCGACGGCGAGACTTCGCGCGGTGCCGTCGCGCTCGTGCCCTCGGTCGAACCGGGCGGCCGTGTATCGGCATCCGCATTGGGGGCACAGGTCGGCACATGCATATGGAGATCAAGCGGGTCGGCATCATCGGCGCAGGCCAGATGGGAAGCGGCATCGCGCAGGTCTGCGCCACCGCCGGCCTCGACGTCCTGCTGAACGATCGCGATCCTGCCCGGCTCGAGAATGGTCTGACGGTCATCGAGGGCAGCCTGGGCCGCCTCGTTTCGAAAGGCACGCTGTCGGAGGAGGACAGCGCTCAGGTTCGGTCGCGGATCGTATCCGCCCGGGACTTCGCCGCCCTCGAGCCGTGCGACCTCGTGATCGAAGCTGCGACCGAGAACGAGGCCACGAAGCGCGAGATCTTCAGCAGCCTGTGCGGATCGCTGCGTCCGGAGACGTTCGTAGCGACGAACACGTCGTCGATCTCCATAACCCGGCTGGCGGCGGCGACGGACCGGCCGGAGAAGTTCATCGGCATCCACTTCATGAATCCGGTGCCGGTGATGCAGCTCGTCGAGCTGATCCGGGGCATCGCCACCGAGGATACGACCTACGAATCCGCCAAGGCGTTCATCGCCAAGCTCGGCAAGACTTCGACGATGTCGGAGGATTTTCCGGCCTTCATCGTCAACCGCATCCTGCTGCCGATGATCAACGAGGCGATCTACACGCTCTACGAGGGTGTCGGATCGGTCGAATCGATCGACACGGCCATGAGGCTGGGCGCGAACCATCCGATGGGCCCGCTTCAGCTCGCGGACTTCATCGGTCTCGACACCTGCCTGTCGGTCATGCAGGTGCTCTACGAAGGCTTGGCGGATTCGAAATACCGCCCGTGCCCTCTGCTCGTGAAGTATGTCGAGGCCGGCTGGCTCGGCCGTAAGGCCAAACGCGGGTTCTACGATTACCGCGGGCCGACGCCGATCCCGACCCGCTGAGCCGTCAGGCCGCGGGACGGCTGGAGAAGCCGTCCCGGGTCGGTGTTATTTCGGCGCGTTGCCGTTAGCCCCCGGCTGCGCGGGCTGCGGATAGGACGGGTTACCGCCCGGCACGCCCGTGCTGTTGGTCGGCGACGCGGTGCCCGACTGCCCGTTCACCGAACCCGTCACTTCCTTGCGGGACGCGTCCTGGCTCTGGCTGGCGTAATCCTTCGGCGAATTGGCGCCGTTCCACGTGAGGAGACCCACGGTGGCGATCGCCAGCAGAACGAGGCTCCCCACCAGGACCCAGAGCATCGGTTTGCCGCGCTCGCCCTGACGGCTCTCGTTGGGATTCAATCTCTCGACCATCTGCAGGACCTTCCTCGGCGGGACGCCACACGCCGAAACGGGCGCTGTGCGACACGATCTCGTTACCGGCCGCCAACGCGGGGCCGCCGAGGCAGGTTCCTGCCGGATCGCGGTGTCACCGCCCGGTCGTCAGAAGGATCTTGCCGAGATGCGCGCTCGACTCCATGAGTTCGTGCGCCTCCCGAGCCTGCTCCAGCGGGAACGTGGCATGGGTGACGGACCGGATGCGCCCGGCATCGAGCTCGGGCCAGATATCCCGGCGCAGCCCCTCGGCGATCGCTGCCTTGTCGGTCTTCCCGCGCGGCCGGAGCGTCGAGCCGGTAAAGGTCAGGCGGTTGCGCATGATCGGCGTGATGTTCAGGCCATCGACCTTGTAGCCGCCCATCAGGGCGATCATCACGAGCCGGCCGTCCGGAGCCAGCGACTTCAGGTTCCGGGCGAGATAGCTCGCACCGATCATATCGAGGATCACGTCGACGCCACGTCCGTCGGTGAGGCGCTTCACCTCCTCGGCGAAGTCCGCCTCCTTGTAGTTGATCGCGGCATCCGCCCCCAGATCTTCGCAAAACCGGCACTTCTCGGCCGAGCCCGCCGTGGCGAAGACCCGCGCGCCGACATGCTTGGCGATCTGGATCGCCGTGGCACCGATGCCGCTCGATCCGCCATGCACGAGGAAGCTCTCGCCGGGCGCGAGCCGTCCGCGCTGGACGACGTTCGAATAGACCGTGAAGAACGTCTCCGGCAGGCCGCCGGCATCGACGAGCGAGACCGCCTTCGGACGCGGCAGACAATGGGCCGCCTCGGCCACCGCATACTCCGCATAGCCGCCGCTGATCACCAGGGCGCAGACCTCATCGCCGAGCGACAGGCCCGTGACCTCGCTCCCGATCGCGACCACACGACCGGCGACTTCGAGGCCGGGAATCTCGGTGGCGCCGGGCGGCGGCGGATAGACCCCCGCGCGCTGCGCGACATCGGGGCGGTTCACGCCGGCCGCCACCACTTCGATCAGGACCTGTCCGGGTCCCGCATGCGGCACAGGGGCGGTCTCGACGCTGATCACCTCCGGGCCCCCGGAACCCGCGAAGCGGATCTGACGCATGGTCCCGGGCAGGTCGGTGCTGGCCATCAACGATAATCCTTTGCGCGCACGTGATCTCAGCCGCGTTCACGCTGACGCGGTACGGCTCTACTTGCGGCAACGGGCGCGCTTGGCAAGCCGAAGGCGCCGCACGCGTCCATTGCCGATCCGAACGGCAAGCTAGCGGGCGGCCGCCTTGACGGCCGCCGGCAAGACGATCGCGCCCTGCGCTAGGCTCTTCGGCCAGACCGCGACCTGCTTGCCGTCCTGCCACTGCGCCATCAATCCGGTGACGAAGCCGGGACCGTATTTGATCGAGTGCGTGAACGGGTCGTCCTTGCCGTAGAACTGCGTCCGCCCCACGGTGCCGACCCAGTCGGTCTTCTCCAGGGCCTCGACGAGCTTGTCGGCCTCGGTCGAGCCGGCGCGCTTCACCGCATCCGCCGCGTAGTAGACCTGATCGTAGGCCATGTAGCCTGCGTAGGACGGATCGCTGCCGAAGCGCTTCTTGAACGCGTCGCTGAAGGCGAGCGACTTGTCGGTGATCGCCGCGCCCGGCACCGCGATGCTCTGGAAGATCACGCCCTGCGTGGCGCCGTTGGTGTTCGCCCAGAAGGTCGAGGAGGTCGCCTGCGAGTTCATCCCCGTCATGGCGAGGGGAACCTGCTGGTTCTGCCACTGCACGGTCGGCTGCACGCCGACATGCGAGATGCCGGTGACGATCAGGTCGGGCTTGGCAGCCTCGATCTTGTTGTAAATCGGCGTGAAGTCCCCCGTGTCCGGCGAGAAGCGGATATGGTCGACGACCTTCACACCGATCTCGGGCAGGCACTTCTCGTAACCGACATCGAGGGGACGGGTCCAAGCCGCATCCTCGCTCATGATCGCGGCCGTCTTCACCTTCATCAGATCGATCAGCATGTCCTTCGTGGAATCGCAGATCGACTGCGCCAGGGCCGCCGAGGTCAGGTAGCCGTGGAAGGTGTACTTGTTCCGGGCGTAGTCCTTGTGGACCGCGAGGCTGATTTCGTTGGAGGCGGCACCGGGCGTGATCATCGGCGTCTTGAGCCGCGCCGCCCAGGGCATCAGTGCCAGCACCACCTCGGAGATGTAGCTGGCGATGACGAGGTTGACCTTGTCCTCGGAGACCGCCCGCTGGAAGGCCCGGACCGCGTCGGAGGCGGACGACTTGTCGTCGTAACTGACGATCTGGATCTGGCGCCCGTCGATCCCGCCCTTGGCGTTGATCTCGTCGGCGGCGAGCTGGACCGCCTGCGGGATCGAGGCGCCGACGACCGACTGCGCCTCGGCGATGACCCCGATCCGGATCGGGTCGGCGGCGCGTGCCTGCGTCGACCCCAGCACTCCGGCCACTGCGAGCAGGGCCAGGACACGACTCGAAACGCTGCGTTCCATCGGCATGGGCTTCCTCCTGCGGCCCGTGCGGCTTTTGGCGCCGCATCGGATCCGAGGCAGGATTGTGCTCTATTCAGGCGCGTGAATACAATGTGCAGATACGGAAAGCGGTGACAGATGATCCGTCTGCCGCGCGCACATCTGAAATCGCGATCCGACCGCGACGACGGCTGAGTTTGGATCCTACCGGGTGCCGTACATCCGGTCGCCGGCATCGCCGAGGCCGGGGACGATATAGCCATGGTCGTTCAGATGGCTGTCGATCGCCGCGGTCCAGACCGGCACGTCGGGATGGGCGGCCTGGAACTTGGCGAGGCCCTCCGGAGCCGCCAGCAGGCAGACGAAGCGCAGATCGGAGGCACCACGCGCCTTGAGCCGGTCGAGGGCCGCGATGGCCGAATTGGCCGTCGCCAACATCGGATCGAGGACCAGAACGGTCCTGTCGGCGAGATCGGACGGCGCCTTGAAATAGTATTCGACCGCCTCCAGCGTCTCGGGATCCCGGTACAGCCCGATATGGGCGACGCGGGCCGACGGAACCAGCGACAGCATACCATCGAGGAAGCCGACCCCGGCCCGCAGGATCGGCGCCAGGACCAGCTTCTTGCCCTGGATCTGGCGTCCCTCCATCGGCTGGAGCGGCGTCTCGATCGTCACCGGTTCCAGCGGCAGGTCGCGCGTCACCTCGTAGGCGAGGAGCATGCCGATTTCGTTCAGGATCTGACGGAAACCCTTGGTCGAGCGGTTCTTGTCACGAAGATGCGTCAGCTTGTGTTGCACAAGCGGGTGATCGACCACGGTGACCCGACCCGTCGGCATTCGCCCCCCCTCCATCAGTAAGGGAGGATCAATGCCGGAGCCCGCGCCGAGGCGCAACTCGACGCTGCGGCCCGGCGACGGCCCATGTGTCGAGGGCGCTCGGAGGCACTGCGGAGCGCGCGGCGCAAAGACAAGTTCGGCGCGGGCGACCGGTCACCGCGGCGATCGGAACACTCAGGCGAGCCGCGGAATGCCTATCCAACGAGTGTCGGGTTGAAAGCCGCGGATCATGCGCCTTAAAAATCGCGGCCGCCGACCCTCATAACAGATCTTTCATCATGGCCATTCATTTTTATATTAATACGCCAGCGGATTGTGATCCACTAAATAAAAATAAAATCGCTACATTTGCAATATATGCGACGATAATGAAATAAGAGCTTGTGCCATATTGCAGGGTTTTGCTTTAAATTGAACGCCATCGCCGTGACTTGCTCAGATTCATTAAAGCTCTAAATCGGATCACGAGCATCCTTGCTTCCGATGCGACCCTTCGATCCTCCGATCCGATCGGCCCCGTTTATGCGTCTGACCACGTCAATCACAGCAATGCTTGGAATCCTCTTCGGAGGGCTCGCATTAATATCGGCGGCTCAGGGTGGCCTGTCCCTGCATCAGCTCAGCGACATCGGTGAAGCGGCGACGACCCTTGCTAAAAACTGGATCCCCTCGCTTGAGAAAGTGGGCGCCATCGAGATGGCGGCATCCGAGGTGCGCATCAAGCAATACCGCCTCATCCTGCTGTCGGACACGCCTCAGCATCGGATGACCAACGCGGCCAACCTCGCGGAGACGCACGCCCAGTTGTTGCGAGCCCGTCGCGCCTACGAGCCCCTGATCAGCACGGCTGAGGAACGGAAGCTCTACGATGCCTTCACGGCCTCATGGAGCCGATTCGAGCAAGCGGATGACGAGGCGCTTCGCTTGCTCGAATCGGGCCAGGAACGGGAGGCCCGCGCCCTCCTGGTGAACCCCGACGTCGTCGGAATGTACGATACCGCCCGTGCGGCCCTCGCGCGTCTGGTGGCCCATGACGAGGAGGCCGCGGCCCGGAACGCCGATACCGCGATAGCCAGGGTCAACACTGCGTCGGTGGCCGCATATGTAGGAATCGCCCTTGCCCTTGTGTCGGCTCTGGGCGCGGCGATCTTCGGCCTGCGTCATGTTTCGCGCCCGATCGCCGCGATGACGGGTGCGATGACCAAATTGGCCGAGGGCGACGCTCGCGCGGACATCCCGTTCAAGCACCGGCGCGACGAGATCGGCGCCATGGCGGCGGCGGTCCAGGTGTTCAAGGACAATCTGCTCCGCACCCATCAGCTCGAGGCCGAAGCGGAGACAGCGCGACAGCATGCGGAGGCCCAGCGCAGGCTCGGGATGCGCCAGCTTGCCGATCGCTTCGCGGAGACCGTCGGTGGAATCATCGCGGAGGTCTCGGCCTCGGCCATCGGGCTGCAGACCACGGCCCGGTCGATGACGGCCACTGCGGCGGTGACCGCCGAGCAATCCACGACGGTCGCTGCGGCGGCCGAGCAGGCGGCGAGCAACGTCAGCACCGTCGCGGCGGCCGCCGAGGAACTCGGCACCTCCGTGCAGGAGATCGGCCGGCAGGTCGATGGCTCGGCCAACTTGGCGCGGGGTGCCGTGGACGAGGCGGATCAGACCGGTGCGCTTGTCCAGAAGTTGAGCGAGGCCGTGTCGCGGATCGGCGACATCGTCGGTTTGATCTCCACCATCGCCGGCCAGACCAACCTTCTGGCGTTGAACGCCACGATCGAGGCGGCCCGAGCGGGTGTCGCCGGACGCGGCTTTGCTGTCGTCGCCACGGAGGTCAAGGCGCTGGCCGAGCAGACCGCCCGCGCCACGGAGGAGATTTCGAGTCAGATCACGCGGGTGCAGGCTTCGACGGGGGAGGCCGTATCGGCCATCGGCGCCATCACGGCGCGGATCCGCGAGATCAACGGGGTCGCGACCTCGATCGCCGCCGCCGTGGAGCAGCAGGGCGCCGCCACCCACGAGATCGTTCGCAACGTCGGCCAAGCCGCGGCCGGCACGAGCGAAGTGACCAGCAACATCGTCAGCGTCGCCGACGCAGCCGAAAAGACCGGCGCGGCGGCCGGTCAGGTTCTGGTCGAAGCGTCGCGGCTCTCGGAGCGATCCGAGCACCTGAACGCCGAAGTGGCACGATTCCTGGAAACCGTCCGCGCGGCCTGAACCGTCGGATAGGCGTCACGCCGGCGCTTGAACCACCGGGACGGCGCGTCCGGGCCCCTGAGCCCGGACGCCCACAGATGCAGGATCAGACGGAGCGATCCCCGCCCTCGGCCCGGCGCTTGGCCATGAAGGCATCGAACTGCTCGCGATCCCGGGCGCGCTTCAGCTCCTCCACGAACTCGGAGAAGGCGCGGCTCTCTTCCTCGAGCGCACGCCGCTGCGCCTCAAGACGGTCGAGCTCGGTGCGACGGTACGCGTCGAAGGCAGCATTGCCGCTGCTGTCGCGTCGGTTGGCGGCTTCGAACGCCCGGGCGAAGCGCGAGGCGGGACGTCCCCCCTCGAACTCGGAAGCCGCGCGCCGCGCCGCGTCGCGCATTTCCGCGAAGGCCGGATAACCTGCAAGCTTCCAGGCCACCAACGCGAGGCCGACCGGCCACCAGTAGATGAAACCGACGACGATTGCGCCAATCTCCAACGACCGGCGCGGGAACGGGCCAGTCCGGCAGAGCTTACCGGTCGCCCAGGGTGAAGAGGTTTGAGAGGTCACGGCTGTGCTCCGCTGTTCATGTGAACGCGGTTAACATGCGGGTCCCGAAGGTGCCTTTCAAGGTCGTCCGAGACCGCCCTCGCGCTCGGTCTGTCGGGAGGCTCCGTGGACGAGCGCCAGGACCCCGGCCCGCAGCAACTCGTACTTGTCCGGAAAACCCGGTCCGCGCGGCAGATGTCCGGCGGCCGACAGGGTCGCGAGGCCGTGGGCCAAGGCCCACACCTCCAGGGCGATGAAGCGGGGTGCCACGCCCCCGAATCCGTCCGAGAACGTCGCCTGCAGCGCCTCGACCAAGAGATCGAACGGGCTCGGCCGCGACGCCACCGCATCGCTGGCCGCCGTGTCGAGGTCGGCGCCGCCGGTGGGGAAGCCGCGCGTCTCGAAGATCGCCGCATAGTAGGCCGGCTCTTCTTCGGCGAAGGCGAGGTAGGTCTCACCCATCCGCGTGAACCGCTCCAACGGCGTCCCGCGCGACGTCAGGGCCCGCGCCAGACGGGCGGCGAGTTCCGCGAAACCGCGCCCGGCCAGCTCCTCCAGAAGCGCCTCCCGGCCCCGGAAATGGCGGTACAGCGCGGCCGGGGTGACGCCGACGAGGCGCGCGGCTTCCACCAGGGTGAAGCCGCCGATTCCGCGCTCGGCGATGAACCGGCGCGCGGCCTCCAGGAGGGCCTCCTTCAGATTGCCGTGATGGTAGCTGCGCCGGTCGTCCGGCCCGTCCCGCCAGGGTCGCAAGATCTCATCATCCTTCGCGCGCCTGTTGCACCTCACAGGACCCCAGCGCCGCTGTCGAGTCCAAGGCCGCCAGAGACTGTGTCTCCAGGCCCGCCCTTCGGTATGACGGCCGAACGCGACGGTTGTTTCGGGCCGCCCCGCACCACGCTTGACCACCTCCCAAGCATGCAACACTATTACATCGGAAAATCCAGAGGGATCGACGATCCCCCCGGACGGCGGCGAATGCCGGGGCTTCCAGTGCAGGACGACGAGCATCGCGCATGGCCTTTGTGAGCCTCAAGGCGTGGCGCGCCCGCTCGGCGGAGCGTGCCGAGATCGCGTCGCGCCTGAAGCAGGACCTGCGGTTGGCCCTGCGCCTCGGGGAGGACGATACCCTGGCGGTGAACGAGATCGCCTGCACCGATCCAGGCTGTCCCGACATGGAGACCATCGTGCTGGTGATGCGCGCCGGCGCGCCCACGCGGGCGTTGCGGATCCGGCGCCCCATCGACGCGGTGGATGCCGACGACATCGCGGCGCTGGCCGAGGAAGACCGGTCGTCCGGAGCGCCGTCGACCGGCGTCTCGACAATGTGATCGTGCGCGGGCGCTTTCGATCTTCGGGCCGCCCGGGATCTCGCGACGCGCACGGGCGCACGGCGTAGCATTCCTCAAATACCGCAATCCGGTCCATCAGCAGGCCGGGAGGAAAGCACGCCATGAAGAACCGCCGTCACGTCCTCGCGCTGGCCGGCCTCGCCCTCACCTGCCCCATCCTCCTCGGAATGCCGGCCCCGGCCAGGGCGGCCGAGACGCTCCCGTTCTCGGATGCGGCCTTCGAGGCTGCGCAGAAAGCCGGAAAGCCGGTGCTGGTCGCGGTCAGCGCCCCCTGGTGCCCGATCTGCCGCACGCAGAAGCCGATCCTCGCGAAGCTCGCGGCCGAGCCGCGCTTCAAGGACCTCCAGATCTTCGACATCGACTTCGACAGCCAGAAGGATCTGCTGAGGCGCCTGAACGTCCGGATGCAGAGCACGCTGATCGCCTACAAGGGAACGACCGAGGTCGGACGCTCGGTCGGCGAGACTCAGCCGGAATGGATCGAGGGCCTCGTGGAGAAGACTCTCTGATCGGCCGCTCCTGCGAGGCCGGCCTGTCCGGTCCCGTTCAGGGAAGCTCCGACATAAGCCCGATGCGGGCCCGCGCGACGGGTCCGGCGGAGAACTTCACCGGTGTCGAGCGCCCTCCTGTCAGACGATCCGTGTCCCGATGCGATCGTGGCCGTACCCGTGCGAAACGAGGAGGAGCGGATCGCCGCCTGTCTGAAGGCGATCGACGCCCAGGAGGGTCTGGAACCCGGCCGCCTCGGGCTGGTGCTGTTCCTGAACAACTGCACGGACGGTACGGAGGCCCTCGTGTCGGCCCTGGTGCCGACGCTGTCGATCCCGGTCCGGGTGCTGAGCGAGGACTTTTCCGGCGCCCATGCCGGCTGGGCCCGGCGCAGGGCGATGGATGCCGCCGCCGCCTGGCTGGGTGATGCGGGGAATACGGGGATCATCCTGTCCACCGACGCCGACAGCCGGGTCCCGCCCAATTGGGTCGCCCGCAATCGCGCGGCGATCCGGGCGGGGGCCGACGCGGTGGCCGGTCGGGTCGAGCTCGATGCCGCGGAGGCGGCGCTGCTGCCGCCCTCGCTCCCTGCCCGGGGCCGCCTGGAGGATCTCTACGACGCCCTCATCACCGAAGCCGAGGCGCGGATCGACCCCGACCCGCACGATCCCTGGCCGTGTCATCGGACAGCGATCGGGGCGACCCTGGCGGTGACCCGAAGCGCCTACCTTGCGGTCGGCGGCATGCCCGAGATCCCCCTCGGGGAGGACGGTGCCTTCATCGCGCGCCTGCTCGAACACGGCTTGCGGGTCCGTCACGCCACCGATGTGTGCGTGACCATCTCGGCGCGACTCGCCGGGCGGGCTCCGGGCGGTGTCGCCGACACCATCCGCTCCCGTTGCGAGGAGCCCGACGCGCTCTGCGACGCCCGGATGGAGACCTTCCCGCGCGCCGTGCGGCGCTACGCCTGGCGCCGGCGGTTCCGTCGGATGCACGATCGCGGGCTGCTCGCCCGGAACGAGGCCTGGGCGCGGGCCATCGGGATCGCCCCGGTGGAGGCGCGGCGGATCGCTGCCCTCCCCCTTGGCCAGGCCATCGCCGAGGCTGAGCGGCTCAGCCCGGATCTGGCCTATCGTCCGATCGGTCCGCGGCAGCTGCCCGGCCAGATCCGGATCGCGCGGCTCGGCGTCGCCGCACTCCGCCTCGGTTTCGGCCTCCTGGGCTTCGCGCGGCGGATCGCGGGTTCAGCGGCCTCCGGCCGGCCGGTCGCGGATCCGCGGGGCAGCCGGATCTGATATCCTCAGAAACGGCCTTCCAAGACGTCCCGTGGGGCCATGCCGAACCGGCGGCGGAAGGCGCGGCTGAAGGCGGCCGCATCGGTGAAGCCGCAATTGGCCATCACGGATCCGATCCGGGTTCCGCTCGTGCGCGACCGCAGCCGCCGGTAGGCGCGGTCGAGACGCGCGTCGCGGATCTTCGCCGCCACGCCCTCGTCGCCCGTGAAGGCCGCGTAGAGCCGGCTGCGCGAGACCCGCAGGGCGGCCGGAAGCGATTCGGGCCCGAAGGCGGGATCGTGCAGCCGGCGCTCGATATGGGCGAGGGCCAGAGACCGGACGGCTTCGCCGGAGAGATCGTTGTCCCCCTGGTCGCCCTGACCGTCGGCGAGCGCGCGCAGAAGATGCAACACGCCCTCCAGCGCGATGCCGGCCTCCGCCTCCGTCATGCCGCCGACCGTCTCCGAGAACGACCGAAGATAGGTCGCGAACAGGCCGCTGAGCGGCGTGGCCCGGAGCTTGCGCCCGACAAAGGCCGGCACGTTGCCCACTTGCGCCAGGAAGGCGGCACGGGGCACCTGTAGGCGGATCTCCTCGTAGGCGTCGCGGCTGCCGATCGCGAACGGTTGATCCATGGCATGGACCGTGATGTCGCCGGCGCTCAGCAGGGCGCCGCTGTTACCCTGCTCGACGAAGCCGCCCCCCTGAACGAGAAACGCGATCGCGATGTCGTCGCGCCCGTCCTGGCGCACATGGTGCGCCGTGCGCTCGACCCCGATCGGACCGCTGAGGGTGTGCAGGACCACGCCGTGCGTGGAGACCGCGAGCCTGCGGCCCGCCGTGAACGGCACATCGGGCGCGAGCATCGTCGCGTCCACCCGGGCCAAAGCTGTGCTGCGCCAGTAATCGAAGGCGCGCTTCTGCTCGACCGTGTCGGTCGTCTGGATGACGATGGGAACCGTCTCGCGGACACTCAAAGCGGGTCTGCCCCGGGCGCCAACAACAGCCTGCGCGCCTTCGCGCGTTGGAACCTCAACGAAGCAAATTGCAGATCTAAGGTCGCGGCGCAACCTTAAATAGATGACGCCGATAAGCCGAATGGTCTCGCCGCGGAGCGACGCCGGGAGCGATCAACGCTCGGACGCTGCCACCCGCGCGTCCGGCCGGGCGCCCGACGCATCGGCGAAACGCACCAGGATCGCGCGGCCATCGGACGGTGGTGCCGACAGGCTCGCACGGAATCGGGCGGTCTCAGTTGCGGCGAGGACCGCCCGTGGCGGCGCAGCCGAGAAGGTGCGGATCGTCCGGCCACCGGCGTCGCGAATTTCAACGCTCAGCGGCGCGACCGCAGCGTCCTTACGGGCAACGCCGACGAGGTCGCCTTCCACCACCAGTTCCGCAGGATGGCCGTCCTCGGCAGGGTTGGTGAAGGCCACCACGTCGCGGATCTCGATGCCTCGGATGTTCACGGGCAGGCCGACGCGTGCGAACAAGGAGGCGGTCTGCGGCGCGGCTTTGACCACGCTCGTCCGGGCAAGGCAGGCGAGCGGCAGTGAAGCGAGGAGCACCAGACCGAAGGCCAGGGACGGCGACAGGCCTGGAATCGCGCGACGGCCTGTCCCGGCGGATTTCGAACGCCGGGCCTTTCGCGGGACGGTGGGAGCTGGGACGTCGGCCGCCGTTCGAACCGAGGCCGTCGCCTCCTCCCACGCGGCGTCGGCGAGCGGATCGGCCTCAGCACGCGCGGCGAGTTCCGCCTCATGGCCGGCGAGAACATCGGCCGGCGTGATGAACCACGTCTCGCGACAGGCGGCACAGCGGACCGAACGGCCCTCCATGCCGACCTTGCTGGCATCGATGCGATATTCGCTCGCGCAGCTCGGGCAGGCGATCAGCATACGCCGCATACTCGCATCGATCGGCCGCAGCCGGGGCGGAAATTAAAAGTGCTTGAGGAAGTGTCGCTGAACAGGGTTAAGCGGCGGTGAAACTCAGGAGGCCTTGAAAACGCCCGCCCGTCCGGCGATTCCCGAGGGATGGACAGACGAGACACGGCACGGCCTTGAACCTACAGGCGAGCATGAAAAGCCTGCTGCCCGGCGCTGAGCGGCCGGTGGTGCAGTTCGAGAATGTCGGCATGCGCTACGGGCTTGGGCCGGAAGTGCTGTCCGACGTGAGCTTCCGCATCGCGCCGCGCTCCTTCCAGTTTCTCACCGGTCCCTCCGGAGCCGGGAAGACGACGCTGCTGCGCCTCATCCTGCTTTCGGTGCGGCCGACCCGCGGCCTCGTCTCGATCTTCGGCGAGGAGGTCAGCGGGATCTCAGCCAAGGCGTTGACCGGTCTCCGGCGGCGCATGGGCGTGGTGTTCCAGGATTTCCGGCTCCTCGACCACCTCACCACCTACGAGAACGTGGCCCTGCCCCTGCGCGTCCAGGGCCGGGCCGAGGCCAGTTATCGGGCCGAGGTGGTGGAGCTGCTGCGCTGGGTCGGCCTCGGCGAGCGCATGCACGCCCTTCCCCCGCTGCTCTCGGGCGGCGAGAAGCAGCGCGCCGCGATCGCCCGGGCGCTGATCGCGCGGCCCGACCTGCTGCTCGCCGACGAGCCCACCGGCAACGTCGATCCGGGCCTCGGGCGACGGCTGCTTCGACTCTTCCTCGAACTGAACAAGCTCGGGACCTCGGTCATCATCGCCACCCACGATTTCGGCATCATGGACGCCGTCGACGCCCGCCGGATGGTCCTGGGTGAAGGCCGGCTGCGGATCGAGGAATGAGCACGCAGGCGATCCCGCGGACGAAGCCCGGCGGATCGGCCGTGCCGCCCGACCCGTCGATGCCGGCCAACCTGCGTCGCAACGCGCCGCTGGTCCCCACCGACACGGCGGCCGGCCGCTCGTTGGCGGCCGTCATCGCGATCCTGACCTTCCTGGCGGGGCTCTGCGCTGGGGCCGCCGAGATGGTCGCGACGAATGCCGCCCAATGGCAGGGCGATGTGGCCCGGGAGGTCACCATCCAGGTCCGGCCGGGTCCCGGCCGCGACGTCGATGCCGACGTGTCCCGCGCCGACGGCATCGCCAAGGCCGAACCGGGGATCGCGGAGACGCGGGTCTTCAGCAAGGCCGAGGCCGAGCGCCTCCTCGAGCCGTGGCTCGGGACCGGGCTCGACCTCTCGGACCTCCCGGTCCCGCGGCTCATCGCCCTCAAGCTCGCGAGCGGCCAGGTTGCGGATCTGAAGCGCCTGCGAACTCGGCTCGTCGAGGCTCTGCCGGGTGTGGCCAGCCTGGATGACCACGCCCTCTGGCTGCAGCGGCTCTCGACCGCCGCCAACGCCTTCGTGGGGATCGGGATCGGACTCGTGCTGCTCGTTCTGATCGCCACCGGGCTCGCCGTGACCTTCGCGACCCGCGGCGCCATGGCGAGCAACCGCGAGGTCGTGGAGGTTCTCCACTTCGTCGGTGCCGACGACGACTACATCGCCCGGGCATTTCAGCGGCGCTTCTTCGGCCTGGGCCTGCGGGGTGGCGCGATCGGGGCCGGACTGGCTCTCGTCGCCTTCGTCATCGCCGGCCTCCTGGCCAGGGCCGCCCGGTCTGGACCGGCCGGCCAGGAGGTCGAGGCTCTGTTCGGCGCATTCCATATCGGCGTGCGCGGCTATGCCAGCGTGCTCCTGATCGGCGTGATCGCGTCTCTGGTCACCGGCATCGTCTCGCGCGTGACCGTCCGGCGGTTCTTGGCGTGAGGGCGTGCGACGTCGCGTTCAGGTGGAAATAGGGAGTCTCGATAGCACGTTTACCATCTGGAAACTTTATCATCGCGGTGTTGATACGGCTGACGGCGCCGGCCTCCGGGTTGCCGCAATCGGCTCCGATCTTCCGGAGGATGACCACGCGTATGCTGCGCGCATCGGATCCGCTCATGACCGACCCCGTCGGCTGGGCTTGGCACGTGTGGGATTACCCGCCCCGCGCCGTCGTGCGCCCGCGCCGCCGGCGGCGGATCGCGCTGTGGACCTGCAGCCTCGGCGCGGGTTTGGGCGCGCTGGCATTGTTTGCCGGATTCCTGATCTTCGTCGGCGCGCTGGCGCGACACGAGCGTGCGCCGTCTGATCGGGCCGACGGAATCGTGGCGCTGACCGGCGGTGCGCAGCGGATCGGCGATGCGATCGACCTGCTGGCCGGAGGCTACGGCCGGCGGCTTCTCATCACCGGCGTCAACGAGCGGACCAGCCGCGACGAGATCGCCCGCCTGAACCCGACCCAGCGCGCGCTGATCGCCTGCTGTGTCGATCTCGACTACCGGGCGCGCAACACGATCGGGAACGCGATCGAAACCCGTCGCTGGATGCGGGCGCACCGCTTCAGCACCGTCGCGGTCGTCACCTCGAATTATCACATGCCGCGGACGCTGATCGAACTCGATCATGCTCTGCAGGACAGCGACCGCGTCCTGCCGCATCCCGTCGTGACGGAGGCATTCGACGCCGATCGCTGGTGGCACGACCCGCCTGCCGCGCGCCTTCTGGCCTCCGAATATATGAAATTCCTCGTCAGCTGGGTCCGTACGCGCTTCGAGGCGGACCCCGAGCGCTCGCGCGCCGCGATCCTTATCGGGCGGGGCAAGCCGGTGAAGATGGTGGCCGAGCCGCTGATGATGCGCGGCGTGGACTGACCTCGCCCCCGGGTGCGCCGTCCCGTCGGAGCCGACAGTTCGGCCCCATGTCATCGTGGATCACCGCGCGTGACCGTCCGGATCAGGGGCGCTCGGCAGCGGTCTACGGACCCTTGCAGCGTGCCTTGATGGCCGCCGAGAATTCCCGGTCCGATCCCTGAACCTGGGCGAGGCGCTCGCTGCGCTCGGTGCCCGACAGGCAGCGCCCGTACACGCTCGCCACGCGGCGCATCGTCTCCACGTGACGGCGCCAGATGCGGCAGTTCTTGGCGTCGTCACCGTCGGCCTGCTCGAGCTGGTCGAGGGCTTGGCGCTGCATGGACTGCGCCACCAGGACATCGCGGGCGCAGGTCGTCTCCCCCTGCGCCGCGGCGGCGGTCGAGGCGATGGCCGCGAAGGCCAGAGCGGCGGTGGTCCGAAAGATCGGCATCATCAGGCCGCCTGCGGTGCCGTCGAGCGCGTCAGAAGGGCGTAGAGGGCACCGGCATCCCGAGCGGCGCGGATATGCGTGAGCATGCCCGGCTCGCGGAGAATGCGGGCAACCTGCGCGAGCGCCTTCAGGTGATCGGCCCCCGCCCCTTCGGGCGCGAGGAGCAGGAAGGCGATATCCACCGGCTGGCCGTCGAGGGCGTCGAAGTCCACCGGGCGGTCGAATCGGGCGAACAGCCCGAAGAGCCGATCGAGTCCGGGCAGCTTGCCGTGGGGAATCGCCACCCCATCGCCGATGCCGGTCGATCCGAGCCGCTCGCGCTGGAGAAGGGTGTCGAAGACGGGCCGCTCGCCGAGCGCCGGCAGGCGCCGCGCCGCCTGCGCGGCGAGATCCTGCAGCACCTGCTTCTTGGCGCGGGCGCGCAGGGCCGGCACGACCGACTCGGGGTCGAGAAATTCCAGAACTGGCATCGAACGACCGTTGCCCCGTCACCCGTTCGCGAGGAAGCGGGCCTCGTCGCAGGGGCGTCGTCGACCGTTCCGGCCGCGCCCCTGCTGGATCAATAGGTGGGGAAACCAGCCGGTTCCGGCTCCGCTTCTCCCGACCTATCGCGTCACTCGGCGGCGCTCGGTGGGTCCACCCAGCCGATCGCTCCGTCGCTGCGCCGATATACGACGTTGACGCGTCCGGTGCCAGCGTGGACGAACACGACCACCGGGGATCCCGTCATGTCCAGGGCCGTCACGGCCTCGCCGATGGTGCGGCGCTGGAGGGTCTTGGTGCTTTCGGCGACGATCGGCGGATGGGCGTCACCCTCGACGGCGTCCTCGTCGTCCTCCTCCGGCGGGGCGGCGAACACCGCATAGGCGGCCTCGATCGCCGCGTCGTCCCCCGGTCCGGTGGCGTGCTGCTTGAGCTTGTGCTTGTAGCGGCGCAGCCGCGTCTCCAGGCGCTCGGCGGTCTGCTCGAAACTCGCCCGGGCATCGTGGGCGAAGCCGTTCGCCTCGATCGTGAGGCCGGACACGAGGTGCAGCACGCAATCCGTCCGGAAGGCGGTGCCGTCACGCCGGAGCGTGACATGGCCGTTGCAGGAATCGTGCATGTGCGAGTCGAGATATTTGGCCTGGATCGCGGACATCCGCTCCTCGACGCGGCCGCGCAGGCTCTCTCCGAGATCCACGCCGTGGCCAGTGACTCGCAACGATCCCATGCTGCCTCCCCCGTTTCGATGCAGACGGCCGACTTAGAGAGCCGGCTCGGGTTAAGTCAACGGAGCCACTTGCGGTTCAGGCGGTTGCTTAACCCTGGGTTCAGCCGGCCTGTCCGTATACAGGGAGGCTCCCGAGACGTGAGACGACTGCCTGCATGACGATCGACGCCGTGCCTTCCGCCGCACCGACACGCCGCGCCCTGCTGGTCGGCACGCTGGGTGCTGCCGCGGGACTGCTTCCGGCAGTGGCCCGTTCGGCCGAGCCGGACAAAGCGCCCGCGCTGCCCGGCAAGGGCGAGGCCTTCGAGGCGAACACCCTGACCGATCTGGCCCGCGCCCGTGCCGCAGCACCCTATGCGGGGCCGAAGACCGGCGACGTCCCGGCGGTCCTGAAGGCTCTGTCCCGGGAGGCGTACGACGCGATCCACCCGGCGGAGGGCCGCGCGCTCTGGGCCGACCGAAACGTGGGCTACGTTCTGGAGCCGCTCCTGCGCGGATCGATCTTCGAGACGCCGGTGTCGCTGTTCGTCGTCGAGAACGGGCTGGTTCAGCCCGTCGCGTACGACAAGACGGCGTTCGTCGCCCCCGGCCTCGATCTGCCGGATCTCGAACCCGACGCCGCCTTCTCGGGCTTCCGCCTCCGGGCCCGGTTCGAGGGTGCGGAGGACGTGTCGAGCTTCGCGCTGTTCCAGGGCGCCTCGTTTTTCCGGCTCGTCGCGGAGGGCCAGGATTTCGGCATCAACGCCCGCGCGCTGGCCCTGCGGCCGGCCGATTCCCGCGGGGAGGAGTTCCCGCTCTTCCGGGCCCTGTTCGTGGAGACGCCCGCGCCCGGTCAGCCGGTCGTCGTTCATGCCCTCGCCGATTCCGAGTCGGCGACGGCGGCGTTCAAGATCACGCTCACGCCCGGCCGTGACGTCTCCACGGCGGCGATCGAGGGAACGGTCTTCGCCCGCGCCGACCTCGACCATATCGGGCTCGGCGGCATGCAGGGGAGCTACCTGTTCGGACCCCTCGACCGGAACCGCGTCGACGATCTGCGCGCCGCGGCCTTCTCGGTGGAGGGCTTGGCGATCCACAACGGCTACGGCGAGCCGATCTGGCGGCCCGTTCACAATCCGGAGGCCCTCCAGGTCTCTGCCTTCGTAGATCGGGGTCCGAAGGGGTTCGGCCTCATGCAGCGCGCCCGCGCGTACGATGACTTCGAGGATGACCGGCGTCATTGGGAACAGCGCCCATCCCTGTGGCTGGAGCCGCTGGATGACTGGAACGAGGGTGCCGTCACCCTGCTTGAGATCCCGAGCGATTCCGAGCTGAACGAGAACGTCTTCGCCTATTGGCGACCCAAGGCGAAGCTGGCGAAGGGCGTGGAGATGCGCTTCCAGTGCCGTCAGCATTGGTCCAAGGGCTGGCCGGATCCACTGCCTCCGGAGATCGCACGGGTGCGCGACAGCCGCTGCGGCCATGGCAGCACCGGCAGCCGCCGCCTCTTCGCCGTCGACTTCGAGGGCGACACGCTGTTTCAGCCCGGCGATATCGACGTCGATCTCAGCGCGTCGGCCGGGACGATCACACGCCAGGACCGGTTTCGGTATCCCGAGCGCAAGACGTTGCGGATCCTGTTCGAACTCGATCCCGGCAGCGCCCGCGCGAGCGAGCTGCGCCTCGCCCTCCGGCGCGGCCAAGCCCGGGTCAGCGAGTCGTGGTTGTTCCGCTGGACACCGTGATCCCCGATCCGCCTCAACATCAAGGACCGGCCTGCACCGTGCAATTGGACGAGACGATGACCGTGCCGCCCGCGATCGACGCCGCGCGCGTGGCCGAGGCGAGCCCCGATGACGGAGGCGGCATGCCGCGCGAAGCGCCGCTGGCCATGCCCGTCCAAGATCTGTCGCATTGGGACATGGGCCAGGGCCATCGGCCCGCACGGCCCGGCCGTGATCCCTGGCCGGCGCGGATTCTGGTCTTCGGCGGCGCGCTGGCGCTGACCGCCTTCGGCGGCTGGCAGATGGTCGAGACCGTGTCGGTCTCGGGCAATCCGACTGCGCTCCAGCTCGTGCTGGTCGTCCTGTTCTGCCTGACGTTCTCGTGGATCGCGCTCGCCTTCACCAGCGCCGTGCTCGGCTTCGGGATGCTGCTGCGGCGGCCGCGTCCGATGTCGGCTCCGACGGCCCTGACCACGCGGACCGCGGTCCTGATGCCCGTCTACAACGAGGCGACAGCCCGCACCTTCGCGGGTGTCGAGGCCATGCGCGAGGCGGTCGAGGCCACCGGACTGGGAGACCATTTCGACTGGTACGTCCTGTCGGATTCGACCCAGCCCGATGCCTGGATCGCCGAGGAGCGCGCCTTCCTCGAATTGCGCGGCCGCCTGGGTCACGATGCCCGGCTCTACTACCGCCACCGGGCGAAGAATCACCATCGCAAGGCCGGCAATATCGGCGACTTCGTCACGCGGTGGGGTGGCCACTACGAGCACATGCTCGTGCTGGATGCCGACAGCCTGATGAGCGGATCGGCGATCGTGGCGCTGGCCTCCGCCATGGAGGCGGATCCGGATGCCGGTATCATCCAGACCCTGCCGCTGATCATCAATCGCAACACCCTGTTCGCCCGGCTTCAGCAATTCGCGGCCCGGATCTACGGCCCCGTGATCGCAGCCGGGCTTTCCGCGTGGTCGGGGCGGGACGGCAACTATTGGGGGCATAACGCGATCATCCGCACCCGCGCCTTCGCAGAATCCTGCGGCCTGCCGGATCTGCCCGGGAAGCCCCCCTTCGGCGGCCATATCCTGTCGCACGACTTCGTGGAGGCGGCCCTGATCCGCCGATCGGGCTGGGCGGTGTACATGCTCCACCGCCTGCCGGGCTCGTACGAGGAGAGCCCGCCGTCGCTGATCGACGTCGCGGTGCGCGACCGGCGCTGGGCGCAGGGCAACCTCCAACATGCGCGAGTGATCGGCGCCGCGGGGCTGCATCCCGCGACCCGCCAGCACTTCGCCACCGGCATCGCCGGCTATCTCGCCTCGCCACTCTGGCTGATGCAGCTGGTGGTCGGCATCCTGCTTGTGCTGCAGACCGCCACGGAACGGCCGGACTATTTCGGGGGAGCGGGCTTCTCGCCGGTTTTCCCGCGGTTCGATCCGGTCCGCGCGCTCCAGCTGTTCGGCCTGACCATGGCGGTTCTGCTTGCGCCCAAGGTCCTGGGCCTGATCCTGGCCCTCTTGGATGGTCCGGTGCGGCGCGCCTGCGGGGGCGCCGGGCGGCTCATCCTGTCGAGCCTGGTCGAGATCCTGCTCTCCGCGCTGGTGGCGCCGGTGGCGATGGTCATCCAGTCCGGCTCGGTGATCGGCATTCTCCTGGGACGGGACACGGGCTGGAATCCGCAGCGCCGCGACGACGGCTCGATCCCGCTGCGGGACATCGTCCGCCGTCACCGCTGGCACACCGTTCTGGGGCTTGTGGCGGGAATCGCGGCCTTCGCGATCGCGACGTCGCTGTTCCTCTGGATGAGCCCGACGATCCTGGGTCTGGTGCTCGCGATCCCGATTTCCTGGGCGAGCGGACAATTGACCCTGGGCCTGGCGCTCAAGCGCCGGATGCTACTCGCCACGCCCGAAGAGGCATCGCCGCCGGAGATCGCGCTGCGGGCAGCGGCGCTTGCGACCCGCAATGCGGCTCGCGGCTACGACGACACCGATTCCCTCGTGGCGATCCACGCCGATCCCGCCCTTGCGCATGCCCATAGCCGGATGCTTCCGAAGGGACAGCGGCGGCCCCGGGGCGCGATCGACGCCGACCAGACGCTTGCGGCCGCCAAGATCTGCGAGGCCGAGACGGTGGCGGAGGCACAGCTGTGGCTCTCCCAGAAGGAGCGGATGGCCCTGCTTCACGACCGGGCCCTCGTGGACCGTCTCGTGCGCCTCGAGACCAGCCAAGCCTGATTGCGGTTCGCGCCGGAATCTCGGGCGGGGTGTTCGGCGATCACGTCCTCGTGCTGCGCGCAGCCGTCGCGGCACCGGCTCAAGGGCGCGGCCGGGTGTCGAGAGAAGGGGTTAACCATTCGGATCCTAGACTCGGCCATCGTCACTCGGATCCGGTCATGACCCTGCTGTTCGTGTTCCTGCTCCTGCCGCTCGCGCTTGCCATCGTTCTGGCCCGCGGCGAGCCGGTCCGCACCATCAGCTGCCTCGGCGCGATGGGGGTGGGCTGCGTGATCGCCTGCTTGAGCGTGGCCAGCCTCCTCCGCCACCGGGCGCGGCCGACCTGAGAGGAATCGCCGTCCGGCCCGAAGCCGGGAATCGCTTCCCTACAGGAAGCCCACCGGTCGCGGACCGCCGGTCAAACTCCGCCCGGCCCGCGCAACCAGCTGGGAAAAGGCGAGCGCCGCCGCCGTCGCCTGCGCGCGGGACGGGAAGCTACGCCGCGATTCGAGCACCGGCTCGTCGGTCTCGTTGACGAGAACCCACGACCAAAGCGACCGGCTGTGCTCACGGATCTCGAATTGCACGGGCGCCTGCCTTTCCGGGACATGCGAAGGGAAAGGCTCTCATCAGCCGGTGACATCCCGATGACGACACGGGATGATCGTCACGGCTTTCGAGCCGCCCGTCCGGTTCAGGGAAGTCTTCCACCGGGTTCGGTGCGTCGCCGGCTGGAAACCATGCCGAAGCGCGTGCGGGATCCGGCTGCAGAAGCGGCGGCATGCGAACGGGCCTGACGGACGCCTTGTTTCCGACGGCTTGGCGTTTCAGGCAGACGGCGCATCCCTGCTGCGCACCCCGCCGGAGTTTCCATGAAAGCCGTCAACGCGCTGATCGCCGATGAGCTCGGTGTCGGAGAGGCGCAGGTTGCCGCCGCCGTCGCGCTCCTCGATGGCGGTGCGACCGTGCCGTTTATCGCGCGCTATCGGAAAGAGAATACGGGCGGCCTCGACGACACGCAGTTGCGCCGGCTCGAAGAACGGCTCTCGTATCTGCGCGATCTCAACGACCGGCGCGCCACGATCGTCGCGAGCATCACCGCGCAGGGCAAGATGTCTCCGCCTCTCGCCGCAGCCCTCGAGGCCGCCGATACGAAGGCGCGCCTGGAAGACCTGTATCTGCCGTTCCGACCCAAGCGGCGCTCGAAGGCCCACGCCGCCCGGGAGGCCGGCCTCGAACCGTTGGCCGAGCTTCTCCTGCGCCGGCCCGATAGCGCGCCCGAGACGGTGGCGGCGCGCTACCTGTCGGACGCCCATGGCATCACCGATGTCGACGCCGCACTGGACGGTGCCCGTGCGATCCTGATCGAGCGCTTCGCCGAGGACGCCGACCTCGTCGGGCGCCTGCGCACGGATTACTGGCGGGGCGGCCAGCTCGTCTCCCAGGTCCGGAAGGGCAAGGCGAACGAGGGCGCGAAATTCTCGGATTATTTCGCCTGGAGCGAGCGGCTGGAGCGGATGCCCTCACACCGCATCCTGGCGATCTTCCGCGGCGAACGGGAGGAGATTCTCGAGGTCGGCTTCACCGCGGAGGGTGAGGATTCCGCGCCCGGGATTCCCGGACCGTTCGAAACCGCGATCTGCCGCCGCTTCGACATCGCCCTGCGGGGTCGCCCCGGCGATTCCTGGCTCGTCGAAACCGTCCGCGCGGCTTGGCGGACGAAGATTCGGGTGGGCATCAAGCAGGATCTGCGCAACCGCCTGTTCGAGCGGGCCGAGGATGAGGCCGTGACGGTCTTCGCGGGAAACCTGAAGGACCTGCTCCTGGCCGCTCCGGCGGGCGGCCGCACCACGATGGGGCTCGATCCCGGCTATCGGAACGGCGTGAAGGTGGCGGTGGCGGATCGCACCGGCCGCGTCGTCGCGGTGGAGACCACCTATCCGCACGAGCCCCAGCGCCGCTGGCGCGAGGCGGTGGCGGCGTTGGGGCGCCTGTGCCGCCTTCACAGCGTAGAGCTTCTGGCCATCGGCAACGGCACGGCCTCCCGCGAAACCGAACGCCTCGCCGCGGAGATCATCGCGTCGAACCCGGATCTTCCGCTCGCGAAAGTCATGGTCTCCGAGGCCGGCGCCTCGGTCTATTCGGCCTCGGAGATCGCCGCGCGGGAATTGCCCGATCTCGACGTGTCCCATCGCGGCGCCGCGTCGATCGCCCGGCGCCTTCAGGATCCCCTGGCCGAACTGGTCAAGATCGATCCGAAGTCCATCGGCGTCGGGCAGTACCAGCACGACGTGAGCGAGGCGAAGCTGTCGCGCTCGCTCTCCGCGGTGGTGGAGGACGCGGTCAACGCCGTCGGGGTGGACGTCAACACGGCCTCCCCGGCCCTGCTGGCGCAGGTTTCCGGCCTCGGCGGCGCGATGGCGGCGCGGATCGTCGCCCATCGCGACGCCCAGGGCCCGTTCCGGACGCGCACGGCGCTGAAGAAGGTCCCGGGGCTCGGCCCGAAGACCTTCGAGCTCGCCGCCGGCTTCCTCCGCATCCAGGGCGGCGACGACCCGCTCGACGGGTCGGGCGTCCACCCGGAAGCCTATCCGGTGGTCCGCCGCATCCTCCAGGCGACGAAGAGCGACATCCACGTCCTGCTCGGCAATGCCGCCCTCCTTGGCCGCTTGGCGCCGGAGCCGTTCGTCGACGCGCGTTTCGGCCTGCCGACGGTCCGCGACATCATCGCCGAGCTCGAGAAGCCGGGGCGCGATCCGCGGCCGGCCTTCAAGACGGCGCGCTTCCAGGAGGGTGTCGAGACGATCGGGGATCTCAAGCCCGGCATGCAGCTGGAGGGCGTCGTGACCAACGTGGCCGCGTTCGGTGCCTTCGTCGATATCGGCGTTCATCAGGACGGGCTCGTCCACATCTCGGCGATGGCGCGGCGCCGGATCGCGTCGCCGACGGAGATCGTCCGGATCGGCGAGGTCGTCCGGGTGCTGGTCCTCGGGGTCGATGTGCCGCGCAAGCGCATCGCGTTGTCGATGCGGCTCGACGATCCGATCGATCCGGCTCAGCCCGCCCGACGCGGGGGCGAATCGAAGATCGACGCGCCGCGAACGCGGCCGAACGCCACCGCGGAATCCGCGCCGACCGGACCGCTGGCGGAAGCGCTCCGTCGCGCCGCCGCATCGGCGCGGCGCAATTGACCATCGCGAGACACGCGGCAACCGCCGGCGCGGAACGGGAAGCGCCTCGGCTGACGTCCCGCATGCGCCCCGTTATGGTTAGCGCTTCGTAAACCTCCCTCCGGTCACAGATCGGGGATCGTGCCGCCCTGTGCGATCCCTGTGGCCGGATACCGGCGGCCGCATCGCAGCGGCGGCTCCCCTTCTCGGAGGCTGTGATGCAAGCGCGTGCTGCGGGGATCGACAATCCGAGCCCGATGATCGGCCCGGCACGCCTCATCAGAGCCGCCTTCGAAGCTTCGGACATGGCGGCGCTGGCCCAGGAGATCCTCGCCCGATCGGCCGATGGCGTCATCGACGCCGGGGCGGCGATGGATCTGGCGACGATCCTGTTGCTGATGCACCGCACCGACGAGGCGCTGCAGCTCCAGACCGACATCCTTCAGGGCCAACGGCTCTTCTCGCTGCGTTCGAACCCGGATCAGGCGCGGGTCCGCGTGCTCATCCTCGTCACGGCCGGTGATCTCATGGCCAACACGCCGATCGATTTCCTGCTGAACGACAACGATTTCAGCCTCACCTATCTCTTCCTCTGCCCCGGCGAAGACATGCCGCGCGACCTGCCGGAGCACGATGTGCTGATCACGGGCATCGCGTATTCGAGTGGCGCCGAGCCGCTTTTGGAAGCCGTCGCGGCAGCCGCCGAAGGCTGGTCGCGGCCGATCGTCAATCACCCGCGCGCGGTTCTGAAGACGTCCCGGCACGGGATCGCGGATGCGCTCCGCGGCGCCGAGGGGATCCTGGCGCCTGCCGTCGCCCTCCTGGACCGGGCGGCGCTGAGCGCCTCGGCGTCCCGCCTTCCCGAGGGCCTGGACTATCCGGTGCTGGTGCGCCCCCTGGATACCCATGCCGGCAACGACCTCCAGAAGGTCGATCGGGCCGAGGATCTGACGCGCTACCTCGACCACGCGACCGCGGAGCGGTTCTACGTCACGCAGTTCTGCGACTATCGTGGCCCCGATGGACTATTCCGAAAGCTTCGGGTCGTTCTGATCGACGGTGTCCCGTTCCTGTGTCACCTGGCCATCCGCGACCACTGGATGATTCATTACCTCAACGCCGGAATGCTCGAGGATGCCGAGAAGCGGACGGCGGAGGCCACCGCCATGGCCACGTTCGACGCCGCGTTCGCGCAGCGCCATCGCGCCGCGTTCGCCGAGATCCACCGAAGGATCGGGCTCGATTACCTGATCCTCGATTGCGCGGAGAGCTCGGATGGCCGGCTGCTGATCTTCGAGGCGGATACCGGGATGGTCGTCCACGACATGGATCCCGTGGACCTGTTTCCCTACAAGCTGCAGCAGATGCGCAGGGTGTTCTCCGCATTCCAGCAGGCCGTCCGCGGGCGCGCTCAGACGCGACCCGCCTAGGACGCGCACGGTCGGGCATTCACGCCCTTTCCGAAGGGGGCGGGCCCCGATCCAGGCCTTGCGGGAGTTCGAACGGCGGACAGGGCCGCCCTGTCACCAGGGGATGCGGCCGAAGCGGTCGATCAGCCGCTGATACTCGGCGTCGCTCTCGACTTTCGACGTCCCGCCCTGTCCGACATCCGAGGTTCCGGAGCCGGGATGCACCAGGCGGCACACCAGCGGCAGGATGAAGCCGTGGCGCACGAGGTGCGTGTTGGGGCCGCCGAACCGAAGCACGTTGGCGAGCCACGGGCGGACCTGAACGGCGTTCTCGAGAGTGCCGGGCGCCGTCGCCTCGACGAGGTGGGCGCGGCGCAGGCCGGTCTCGGCGAGGCGGCCGAGCCATTCGTTGTCGTAATGCCATTTCGAGGCGGGGTTGATCGCGCCGACCTGCGCGAAGGTGGACCGACGCATCAGCCAGCCCGACGGCGTCGGGAAGTCGTTGATCCGGACGACCTCGCCGGCCTCGTCCGTCTCGACCTGGGTCGAGGAGACGAAATCGAAGCTGTCCAGGGTCCGAAGCGCGAAACCGAGATAGGGCGGCAGCCAATGGTCGTCGTCCTCCAGGAAGCCGACGAAGTCCCAGCTTTCATCGACGGCCCGGATGGCCGCGTTCAGGGCGGGAATCTGCCCCTTGCGCTCGCCGCGCACGAAGGTGATCTGCGGATTCGCGGCGAGCCGCGCCGGGATCTCGGTCTCGGGGTCGGTCCCGACGAAGAAATGGATCGTCGCCGGCCTGTCGAGTTCCTGGCTGTTCGCGCTCTCGACCGCGTGTTCCAGGAAGTACTGGCCGGTTTTTCCGGCCAGAGTCGAAGGTTTCATCCGGGACGGCGTGATGATCGCAATCCGCATTCCCACGCCTCATCGTTTGGAGCGCAGCTCGCGGAAACGCGGCGCGCAGTTGCGTCGCGGCCGATCGAATTGCCGGCCGTCACTCAGAGCTTGAAGGACTGTTCGCCGATATGTCCGAGTTCCTTGCTCAGATACGGATCGCACCAGATCCGGTAGCCGGCCGCACGGACCCGGTCGCTGAAGTCGAAGTCCTCGCCGATGTTCACCCCGGCCTCCTCGTCGACGCGGAACCGAAAATACGGCCGCTTGAGGCTTTCGAAGACGGTCGATTTGATCAGCAGGAAGCCGGTGGGGATCCGAGCCATCTCCAGCAGGCCCTTGGGGGCGTCGGCCGGCTGCTCCGGCAGGATTTCGCCGAGGAAATGGAAGGGCGCCGTGCGCCGGGAATAGGTCGCGCCGATGATGTCGACCTGCCGCACCAGCAGTTTGAGCAGGGCGTCCTTCGGGAAGGTCATGTCGCTGTCGATGAACAGGACGTATTCCGCATTGTGTTTCTGCGCGTATTCCAGGCCCAGGTTTCGCGCGTCGGCGACGATCGATGATTTCCCGACCACGATCGACATCGGCATCTCGCCGAGGGAATGCATCATGGATCCGAGGCTGACGGCGAAATCCGCGTGGACCATGGTCCCGCAGGGGATCGCGATCGCGACATGGGGAAATTTCGTCGGCGCGGAGGGGGCCGGGTCGCCAACATCACCGGACGCTTGAGCGATCACAGTTGAGCTCCGTACTAGGGTGTGCCCCATTTCCCTTCGCCTGCCACGCCGGATCGAGACCGGCCGGGCAGGCACCACAGAATTGGCGAGCGCCGTCGGTTATGGCCGCGGATGGTTAATGGATCTTGAACGGCGCCGTCTTCCATCAATACTTAATGGATTTCGATGGCGATTCATTAAGGATCACTTCGGTCGACTTGAGTATCGACAATCGGATTAACCCCCACGAAACATCTGGAGCGCGATTACTGGCGTGCCCGAGAAACGGGCGCATCAAATCAGAAAGATACGACCCATGTCCTCCATCACCCTGTCGGCCGCCACGCGTCAGAACCTGCTCTCCCTGCAGGATACCGCCCAGCTGATGGCGACCACGCAGAACCGCCTCGCCACCGGCAAGACGGTCAACTCCGCCCTCGACAACCCGACCAACTTCTTCACCTCCCAGTCCCTCGACGCCCGGTCCTCGAGCCTGAACACCCTGCTCGACGGCATCTCCAACGGCGTCCAGTCGATCCAGGCCGCCAACCAGGGCATCACCTCGATCCAGAAGCTGGTCGATCAGGCCAAGTCCATCGCCAACCAGGCCCTCTCGACCCAGCTCTCGACCACCGGAACCGCCGCCAACGCCTACAGCGCCAGCACCGCCTCTCAGACGGTGCTCCTGACCATCAACGGCACCTCCGTGTCGGCCAACGTCGCCGCCTCGTCGAGCATCAGCGCCACCGTCGCGGCCCTGAACTCGGCGGTCAGCTCGGCGTCGACCTCGTCCAGCGGCTCGTTCGGCGCAGGCGCGATCTTCTCGATCGACAGCACCGGCACGAAGATCGTCCTGAACGCCCAGGCCGACGTGGAGTTTCAGAACTCCGGCAGCCAGACGGCGCTCGGCTTCACCGGATCGAGCACCACCGCCTCGACCTACGGCACCGCCGCCACCACCGTCGTCTCCAGCGACCTCTCGGTCTCCGGCGTGTCGCAGCGCGCTTCTCTGGCGAGCCAGTACAACAACCTGCTCAACCAGATCACGCAGCTCGCCGGCGATGCCAGCTACAACGGCGTCAACCTCATTGCCGGCAAGGGCAATGACATGAACATCAAGTTCAACGACACCGGCAGCTCGACCCTGAACGTCGCCTCGGTGGATGCCACGGCCAGCGGCCTGGGCCTGTCGTCGATCACCAACTCGAACAGCACGGCCAGCCAGAACGGCCTCGGCAACTTCCTGTTGAACTCGGACGTCAACAAGACCCTGTCGACCCTCACGAGCGCCGGCAACGCGCTGAGCTCCGCGGCGAGCGCGCTCGGCTCGAACCTGTCGGTCGTGCAGAACCGCCAGGACTTCTCCAAGCAGCTGATCAACGTGCTGCAGACCGGCTCGGCCAACCTGACCAACGCCGATCTCAACCAGGAAGCGGCCAACTCCCAGGCGCTGTCGACCCGGCAGTCGATGGGCATCTCCGCCCTGTCCCTGGCCAACTCCGCGCAGCAGGGCGTCCTCCAGCTCCTGCGCTAAGCGGCACGCGGTTCGAAACGACGGCCGGCCAGGGTTCCTGGCCGGCCGTTTTCGTTTGGGCGCGATCGGGTGGATTGACCGGACGGACGAGATGCGGATCCGCTCCGTCCGCTCTCGCAACGGCCAACCGCCCATCGAGCCCGGACCCGGCATGTCCGCGGCTTCGGCCGCAATCCACATCGCGATCACGCGATCCCGCACGGTCCCGGTTGCACCTGCCATCGCCATCCGCTCCAGGTGGCGAAGGTCTCCGTCGGCCCGTGCACGGCACCCTGAACCCGGCGCTCGCACAGCATCGAAGCCGACGGACCGATCGCCGTGATCCAAAGCGTGATACGCCCGCAGGCTTGCCAAGCTTGACCATATGCGCCAGCCTCTACGCAGTTCATACGGATCGATCCGAGCCGGAGCGCCGATGCTGGTGAATCACGAGCGCCGCCTTCTCATCCGAGCAGCCGAGACTGTGGGACACCGGATTGCGGTCTGCAGACAGGCGAACGCGTCCTGGCCCGGCGACCACAGCCGGCTCCTCGCGCTCGAAAGCACCGGTCATCTCCGACGGGTCGACCATTGCGAAGACTCGGAGGGTACGGTCGCCGTCTGGCAGATCACCCCGGCCGGACTGGTCCAGCTTCAGATGCTGACGTCGGGAGCTCACTGATGGCGTCCATCAAGATCCGTGCAACCGATGACGGGACCTTCGTGGTCTATCGGAATGGCGCCGTCGTGGCTTCTGGTCTGACTCGCTGGCAGGCCGAGCGCTGCGCCACAGTGCTCGGCTGGATCGCGCAGGGTCATTGAGGACGCAGCCATAGCCCTTCGCCGTCCCCGCCTCTGAACGGATTCTGTCGGCCCGGGCGCCCTCTGCAATCGGCGAAATCTATTCCAAGCGAAATCGGCGCCTGATGCGGGCCTTTCGGCTGCGATGTCGTCGATGGCCTCAAACGCGCGCATCGCGTGCGGACGTTGACCGATCGGACATCTCCGTGCGGCCGTTCATCCGGGAGGCTCGGACGCCCATCGCTGGCCATGCTGCACGACGTCTTCAGACGCAACGATCGGCGCGCGACGGGCAAGATCGTCGGGAAGATCAGCGAATCGCGGAGTTCTTCGGGTAACGAATTTTTAATTCTCACGGCAGGATCATCCTGCCATGGCCCGGCACATGATCCAGGCCACGTCGATCGGGCGAGGCTCCGATGATCGTGTTGATTGCGGCGGCGATCGCCGGTGGACTCGCGACGGCGGCGATTCTCGCGCCGGTCAGCGGTCTGGCCGCGCTGATCCTCGTGCCCCTCGCGGCCAGTGCAGCGGCCATTTTCGCGGGCATCTCCATCGCGTGGCGCGGCGCTCACGAGGATACCGATCGTCACGGCGGCCGGGCACGGTCCGATGGGGTGGCGGTCGCGCCGGTGCGTATCCATCGCTGACGGTCGACTTGATCGTCGCGCCGCTGCGGCGTCGCGCGCCGGGCCGCAGCCTGCCCGCGAGATCGGCGCCATTGCCAGGATCGGGGACCAAAGCCCATTCTGCTCGGGATGAGGCCACCCGTCCCCCTCTCCGCGATCCGGATCTTTGAGGCCGCTGCCCGGCGACGCTCGTTCAAAGCCGCAGCCGGCGAATTGAACCTGTCACCGAGCGCGGTCAGTCACGCCCTCCGCAAGATGGAAGAAGCCCTGGGCGTCGTTCTGTTCGAGCGCGTCGGGCAGGGCATCGTGCCGACGCCCGCCGGTGAAGCGTTGTGCGATCATGTCGGGCGCGCCTTCGCGGAGCTCAACCGCGGCTTCGACCTCGTGGCGAATCGCGGGCCGCAGCTGCTCAGGCTGCACTGCGCGCCGAGCTTCGCCGCGCAGTGGCTCGCCCCGCGCCTCGCCCGGTTCCTCAGCGCCCATCCGGGCTTCGAGGTCCGCCTCGCCGCCGGCATGGATTACGCCCGCTTCATCACCGACGAATTCGACGCCGACATCGTCTACGGACCGCCCCGCGGGGAAGGTCTGCTGCGCATGCCGCTGGGCCCGGAAACGGTGACGCCGCTCTGCGATCCCGCGCGGGCCGCCCGGATCCGCGAGCCGGCCGACCTCCTGGCGCATACCCTGATCCAAAGCGACAACAAGCAGGTGCGCTGGACGCACTGGTTCGAGCGGAATCAGCTTGCCGCGCAGCCGAACGCGGGCATCCGCTTCGATCGGAGCTTCCTGGCCCTGGCTGCCGCCGCCGACGGGCTCGGTGTCGCCCTGGAATCCACCCGCCTCGCCGAGCGCGAGGTCGCGGCCGGCCGCCTCGTCGCGCCGCTGGCCGGACGGTCTCAGGACATCAGCTACGTCGGTCACCATTTCGTCTGCCCCGCCGATGTGCGCCGGCGCGCGCCGCTGCGGGTCTTCGCGCGGTGGCTGGCCGAGGAACTCGGGATCACGCTGAGTCCCGACCTCGCGTGACGCGGCGACAGGTGACTGGGATTCACCTGCGCGTGCAAATTCCGCGTTTGTCGCGGAGGCAGCGCGTCGGCACTCTCGTTCCAACAGAACAGGCGGGAGGAGACGACGCGGCAGGCCGCTCGATCCAAGGGCTCGGTCCCTGGAATCGCAGCCGCCGGCCGGACGCCCCTTCCGTCGCGACGACAGGTCCGATCCCGCGCTGTCGCGGGTCGCCGGGAGGGATCCATGCTGTTGAACGACCGGGTGTGCGTCATCACTGGGGCGGCCTCCGCCCGCGGCATCGGCAAAGCCACCGCGCGGCTCTTCGCAAGCCACGGCGCCCGCGTCGCCGTTCTCGACCTCGATGCGGGCCAGGCCGAGGCTGCCGCCCGCGACATCGGCCCGGGCCATATCGGCCTCGCCTGCAACGTCACCGACCGGGCGGCCTGCTCGACGGCGGCGGAAGAGATCATCGGCCGCCTCGGGCGCATCGACGTGCTGGTCAACAATGCCGGCATCACCCAGCCCCTGAAGATCATGGAGATCGGGCCGGAGAACTACGACGCGGTCACCGACGTGAACCTGCGCGGCACGCTCTACATGAGCCAGGCCGTGATCCCGGCGATGCGCGGCCAGGGCTCCGGCGCGATCGTGTGCATGTCGTCGGTCTCGGCCCAGCGGGGCGGCGGCATCTTCGGCGGCCCGCATTACAGCGCCGCCAAGGGCGGTGTGCTGGGCCTCGCCAAGGCCATGGCCCGGGAGCTGGGTCCGGACGGCGTGCGGGTGAACTCGGTAACCCCCGGCCTGATCCAGACCGACATCACCGGCGGCAAGCTCACGCCCGAGCTCAAGGTCGAGATCGCCAAGGGCATCCCGCTGGGGCGCCTCGGCGTGGCGGACGACGTCGCCAATGCCTGCCTGTTCCTCGCCTCCGACCTGTCCACGTACATCACCGGCGCGGTGATCGACGTGAACGGCGGCATGCTGATCCACTGAGGAGGTCGCCATGGCGATCGACGTCCCGACCGAGCGGCCGCGCGCCGGCTCCAACGTGCCGCTGAGCGAGCGCGCCTACCGCATCCGCCGCCACGCCCTGCGCATGGGCGAGGTCCAGGGCCAGGGCTACATCGCCCAGGCGCTCGGCATCGCCGACGTTCTGGCGGTGAGCTACTTCCACGCGCTCACCTACCGGCCCGAGGATCCCGAATGGGAAGGCCGCGACCGCTTCCTGCTGTCG
The DNA here is from genome assembly GCF_040545035.1 of Methylobacterium sp. 1973. NCBI lineage: Bacteria > Pseudomonadati > Pseudomonadota > Alphaproteobacteria > Hyphomicrobiales > Methylobacteriaceae > Methylobacterium > Methylobacterium sp. 1973. The sequence goes on along the minus strand of NZ_JBEPLA010000004.1, from coordinate 20,790 downwards.
ATCGGCCACTACGCCATCGCCCTCTACGCCGCCCTGATCGAGGCGGAGATCCTCCCCGAGGACGAGCTGACGAGCTACGGCGGCGACGACAGCCGCCTGCCGATGTCCGGCATGGCCGCCTACACGCCCGGCATGGAGATCACCGGCGGGTCGCTGGGCCACGGGCTCGGCATCGCGGTCGGCATGGCGCTGGGGCTGAAGCGGAAGAACTCGAACAGCTTCATCTACAACCTGTTCTCCGACGGCGAACTCGACGAGGGCTCGACCTGGGAGGCGGCGATGTCGGCCGGCTCGTTCAAGCTCGACAACCTGATCGGCCTCGTCGACGTGAACGGCATGCAGGCGGACGGCGCCTCGCACGGGGTGCTCGATTTCGAGCCGCTGGCGCCGAAGTTCGAGGCCTTCAACTGGTTCGTGCAGCGGGTCGACGGCAACGACATCGACGCGCTGGTCCGGGCCTTCGACGCTGCGCGCCACCATCCGGGACCGCAGCCCCGGATCATCATCTGCGACACCCGCATGGCGAAGGGCGTGCCGTTCCTCGAGGCGCGCGAGCGCAACCACTTCCTGCGGGTCGAGCCGGACGAGTGGCAGCGGGCCCTGGCGATCCTGGATGAAGGGAGGGTGCGGTGAGACGCTCCAAATACGAGAAACCCGCCCCCCGCACCGGCGGCGGCGCCAAGACCTCGGCGATGATCGCCTCGCTCGCCGCCCCCGGACAGCGCACGAAGGCCGCGCCCTTCGGCCACGCCCTGGTCGAGCTCGCCAAGACCCGGCCCGACATCGTCGGCCTCTCGGCAGATCTGTCGAAATACACGGACCTGCACATCTTCGCGAAGGCCCATCCCGAGCGGTTCTACCAGATGGGGATGGCCGAGCAGCTCCTCATGAGCGCCGCTGCGGGCTTGGCTCGTGAGGGGTTCACGCCGTTCGCCACAACCTACGCGGTCTTCGCGGCGCGGCGCGCCTACGACTTCATCTGCCTCGCGATCGCGGAGGAGAATCTCGACGTCAAGATCGCCTGCGCCCTGCCCGGCCTGACCACCGGCTACGGCCCGAGCCACCAGGCGACGGAGGATCTCGCGATCTTCCGCGGGATGCCGAACCTCACGATCATCGACCCCTGCGACGCCCACGAAACCGAGCAGGTCGTCCCCGCCATGGCGGCCCATAAGGGGCCGGTCTACCTGCGGCTCCTGCGCGGGAACGTGCCCCTGGTGCTCGACGAGTACGGCTACCGGTTCGAGTTGGGGAAGGCCAAGACGATCCGCGACGGCCGCGACGTCCTGGTGATTGCATCGGGCCTGATGACCATGCGCGCCCTGGAGGTCGCCGAGGCCCTGCGCGACGACCGGGTCGACGTTGCGGTGCTCCACGTGCCGACGATCAAGCCCCTCGACACGGCGACGATCCTGCACGAAGCCGGGCGCGGCGGCCGGCTCGTGGTGGTGGCGGAGAACCACAGCGTGATCGGCGGCCTCGGCGAGGCGGTGGCCGGTCTCCTGATGCGCAACGGCGTGATGCCGGGCCGCGGCTTCCGCCAGATCGGCCTGCCGGACGAATTCCTCGATGCCGGCGCCTTGCCGACGCTCCACGACCGCTACGGCATCTCGGCCGCCGCGATGGCGCGGAGCATCCGCGCATGGCTCTGACCCGCATCGCCCTCGTCGGCCTCGGCGCCATGGGCCTGCCGATGGCGACCAATCTGGTCGCGGCAGGTTTCGCGGTCCGCGGCTACGATCTGCGGCCCGAGAGCCGCGCGGCCTTCGCGGCAGCCGGCGGAGTTGCGGCCGAAAGGCCGGCCGCTGTCGCCCAGGGCAGCGACGCGCTCCTTCTCATGGTGGTGAACGCCGCGCAGGCCGAGGACGTGCTGTTCGCCCAGGGCGCCCTCGACGCAATGGAACCGGACGGCATCGTGGCCCTGATGGCCACCTGTCCGCCGAAAGCGGTGGAGCACCTCGCCGAGCGCGTGGCGGCGACCGGCCGCCGCTTCGTCGACGCGCCGGTCTCGGGCGGCGTCGTCGGCGCGCAGGCCGGCACGCTCACGATCATGGCGGCGGCGCCCGCGGAGACGCTGGCCGCGCTGAGGCCGGTGCTGGAGGCCCTGGGCGACCGGATCTTCCATGTCGGCGAGCGGCCCGGACAGGGCGCCACCGTCAAGGCCGTCAACCAGCTCCTGTGCGGCGTGCACATCGCCGCCGCCGCCGAGGCGCTGGCCCTCGCCGGGCGCGTCGGCGTCGACCGCGACGTGGTCCTCGAGATCCTCACGGGCTCCTCCGCCGCGAGCTGGATGCTGCGGGACCGCGGCCCCCGGATGCTGGAGGACGAACCGCGGGTCACGAGCGCGGTCGACATCTTCGTGAAGGACCTCGGCATCGTGCTGGAGGCCGGCCGCGGCGCCGGGGCGGCGCTGCCGCTCGCGGCGCTCGCCCATCAGCTCTTCGTCTCGACCTCCGGGCGCGGCGACGGCGCCGCCGACGACAGCCAGGTGATCCGCGCCTACCGCCTGCTCAACGGCGACGGCGCCTGACGCGCCGCGCAGGGCGCGCGACGACGGCGCCGGGTCCGCACCCGCCGCCCCGGACAGCAATGCGGGTCGCACGCTCCACCGACGGTCAACGGCGGGGATCGGGCGGCCTGGACCACCCAGGGAGTGAAACCATGCGCGACACCCGTCTCAGTCGCCGCAGCCTGCTCGTGGGCGCGGCCGCACTACCGGCCTTCGGCATCCTCACCCGGCGCGGGCAGGCTGCCGAGTTCACCTACAAGCTCGCCAGCGGCCAGGACCCGACCCATCCGGTCAACATCCGGGCCCAGGAGGCCCTCGAACGGATCCGCGAGGCCACCAACGGCCGCCTGGAGATCAAGCTGTTCCCCGCCAACCAGCTCGGCTCGGACACCGACCTGCTGGCGCAGGTCCGTAACGGCAGCGTCGAGTTCTTCAACCTCGCGACCTCGATCCTCGCCACCTTCGTGCCCGCCGCGAGCCTGCCCAACACCGGCTTCGCGTTCAAGGATTACGACGCCGTCTGGTCGGCGATGGACGGAGGCCTCGGCACCTATGTCCGGTCCGAGATCGCCAAGACGCCGATCCTGACCGTGTCGAAGGTCTGGGATAACGGATTCCGGCAGATCACCTCCTCGACCCGCGAGATCCGGACGCCGGAGGATCTGAAGGGCTTCAAGATCCGCGTCCCGCCCGCGCCGATGCTCACCTCGCTGTTCAAGGCCTTCGACGCCGGCGCGGCGCCGATCAACTTCAACGAGCTGTACTCCTCGCTCCAGACCAGGGTGGTCGAGGGCCAGGAGAACCCGCTCGCCATCACGGCCACGACCCGGCTGTACGAGGTGCAGAAATCCTGCAGCCTGACCGGCCATGTCTGGGACGGCTACTGGATCCTCGGCAACAAGCGGGCGTGGCAGCGCCTGCCCGAGGATCTGCGCACCATCGTCTCGCGGGAACTCGACCGGTCGGCCGACGCCCAGCGGGCCGACGTCGCCAAGCTCAGCGTCTCCCTCCGGGAGAGCCTGGCCGCGAAGGGCATCACCTTCATCGACGTCGACCGCGCGCAATTCCGCGCGGCCCTGGGGCGGACGAGCTTCTACAAGGACTGGAAAACCAAGTACGGCGACGTGGCGTGGTCGCATCTTGAGGACGTGTCGGGCAAACTGACCTGACGCGCTTTCCGCCGGATCGGGTAACGGTATCGGAGAACGAAGGCGCGCCGAGACGCACCACAAGAAACACGCGAAGACGCACTCGGAGACGTTCCCGCCGGCAGCGGCATCGGGAGCGGTTCCGACGGGAGGGCGCCATGCAGATCGATATTGCGGCTGTCGAGACGACGGCAGGGGTAGAGTTGTCCGGTCCGCCCCTGCGCGCCGGAAGCTGGCTGCGCCGGCTCGATGCCGGGCTCGGCTATCTCGTGGAGATCCCCGCGGCGCTGCTCGTCCTGGCCGAGATCGCGGTGCTGCTCGGCGGCGTGGTGAGCCGCTACGTGTTCCGCGAACCCCTCGTCTGGTCGGACGAACTCGCCTCGATCCTGTTCCTGTGGCTCGCCATGCTGGGCGCCGTGGTCGCCTTCCGGCGCGCCGAGCACATGCGCATGACCGCCTTCGTGGCGATGAGCGGCCCGCGCCTGCGCGCCTTCCTGGAGACGGTGGCGCTGGTGGCCGGCCTGATCTTCGTGGCCCTGCTGCTGGAACCGGCCTTCGAGTTCGCCAGCGAGGAGACCTTCGTCCAGACGCCGGCGCTGGAGCTGAACAACGCGTGGCGCGCCGCCGCCCTGCCGATCGGCCTCGGCCTCATGCTCGTGGTCGCGGTGATCCGCCTCTTGGAATCCGCCGATTGGCGGCTGACCGCGGGGGCGCTCGTGCTGGGCGGCGGAGTCGCCGCCGGCCTCTTGGCGCTTCAACCCTGGCTGAGGGACCTCGGCAATCTCAACCTGCTGCTGTTCTTCGTCCTCGGCGTCGGCGCCCTGGTCTTCTCGGGGGTGCCGATCGCCTTCGCGTTCGGCCTCTCGACCTTCGCCTACATCACGCTCACCACCGACGCGCCCTCCATGGTGGTGGTCGGCCGCATGGACGAGGGCATGAGCCACCTGATCCTGCTTGCGGTGCCGCTCTTCGTCTTCCTCGGCCTCCTGATCGAGATGACCGGCATGGCCCGCGCCATGGTGGGGTTCCTGGCCTCGCTGCTCGGCCACGTCCGCGGCGGCCTGCACTACGTGCTGGTCGGGGCGATGTACCTCGTCTCGGGCATCTCCGGTTCGAAGGCCGCCGACATGGCGGCGGTGGCGCCCGTGCTGTTCCCGGAGATGAAGGCCCGCGGCGCCAAGGAGGGTGACCTCGTGGCCCTTCTCGCCACCACGGGCGCACAGACCGAGACGATCCCGCCCTCGATCGTGCTGATCACCATCGGCTCGGTCACCGGCGTATCGATCACCGCCCTGTTCACCGGCGGCCTCCTGCCGGGCCTCGTCCTCGCCGTGACTTTGTGCGCGCTGGTCTGGTGGCGCTACCGCCGGGAGGACCTGAGCCACGTCGCCCGGCCGTCCGGACGGATCATCGGTCGCGCCTTCCTGGTGGCGATCCCGGCCCTGGCGCTGCCCTTCGTGATCCGCTTCGCCGTGGTCGAGGGCATCGCAACCGCCACGGAGGTTTCGACTATCGGGATCGTCTACGCGACGCTGGCGGGCCTGCTGATCTACCGCCAGTTCGACTGGCGGCGGCTCTACCCGATGCTGGTGACCACCGCGACCCTGTCGGGGGCGATCCTGCTGATCATCGGGGCGGCCACCGGCATGGCCTGGGCGCTGACACAGTCGGGCTTCTCGCAGACGCTCGCCGAGGTGATGAAGAGTCTGCCCGGCGGAGCCCTCGGCTTCCTGTTCGTCTCGGCCGTCGCCTTCATCATCCTGGGCTCGGTGCTGGAGGGCATCCCGGCCATCGTCCTCTTCGGGCCGCTGCTGTTCCCGATCGCACGGGCGGTGGGCGTCCACGAGGTCCACTACGCCATGGTGGTGATCCTCGCGATGGGCATCGGCCTGTTCGCCCCGCCCTTCGGCGTCGGCTACTACGCGGCCTGCGCGATCAGCCGGATCCACCCCGACGCCGGGATGCGCCCGATCGTCGGCTACATCGTGGCCCTGCTGATCGGCCTCCTCGCCATCATCCTCGTCCCCTGGTTCTCGATCGGCTTCCTCTGAAGGCGCCTGCGCGAACCTGAAGGCTCTGCGCCCCGGCGGATGCCGGATCGGCGCGGGACGGCGGGTCAGAACACAGACCGAGATCCATCCCGGGCCGCCGCGGTGCCGCCCGGGCGGCCTTCGCGCGCCGAAAATTCGCACCGCCCGAGCCAGACCCATGCCCGACACGCCCGATGCCCTGCTCACGGCCCGGATGGCCGACGCGATCCGCTTCCTCGCCCTCGACGCCATCGAGCGGGCTGGGGACGGGCATCCCGGCGCGCCCCTCGGCTGCGCCGAGATCGCCGTGGCGCTGTTCACCCGCCATCTGCGCTGCAACCCCGCCGACCCGGTCTGGCCCGACCGCGACCGCTTCGTCCTCTCGAACGGCCACGGCTCCATGCTGCTCTACGCGGCCCTCCATCTCGCCGGCTATGAAGGCCTGCCGATGCAGCAGATCCGGCGGTTCCGCGAACTCGGCGCCCACACCCACGGCCATCCGGAAATCGCCCCGGAACTCGGGATTGAGGCGACCACCGGCCCGCTCGGACAGGGCATCGCCAACGCCGTCGGAATGGCGGTGGCCGAGGCCAGGCTCGCGGCGACCTTCGGCTCCGATCTGGTGGATCACCGCACCTACGCCCTGGTCGGCGACGGCTGCCTGCAGGAAGGCATCGCCCACGAGGTGATCTCGCTGGCCGGCCATCTGCGCCTGGGAAAGCTCACCTTCCTGTGGGACGACAACCGCATCACCGACGACGGCGCCACCGACCTGTCCATCTCGGAGGACGTCCGCGCGCGCTTCCGCGCCGCCGACTGGCAGGTGATCGACGCCGACGGGCACGACGTTGAGGCGGTCTCGGCGGCGATCCGGCTCGCCCAGGGCGACCCGCACCCGACCCTGATCGCCTGCCGCACCGTGATCGGGCGGGGCCTGCCGCGCCTCGAAGGCCAGCGCGGCGCCCATGGCGGGCGCGTGCTCGCCAGCGACTGCGCCGAAGCGCGGGCCGCCCGGGGGTGGGATCACCCGCCCTTCACCGTGCCCGACGATGTCGCCGCGGCGTGGCAGGCCGGCGTTTCCGGCCGCAACCGCGACGGCTACACCGCCTGGACGAGGCGCCGGGACGCCCTGCCGGCCGAAGTGCGGGCGGAATTCGACCGTGTTTCCGACGCCCGCCTTCCTGAGGGCTGGCATGCGCCGCTCCGCGGGTTGCGCGACCGCTTCGCCGAGGCCGGGGCGGCGCGGCCCAGCATCGAGGTCTCCGCCGAGATCGTCGCCGCCCTGTCCGACGGCATGCCCGAACTGTTCTCGGGTGCCCCGGATCTGGAGGGGCCGACGAAGCACAAGGGCGCGCTCCACGCCTTCACGGCCCAGGACCGGTCGGGCCGCTACCTGCATTACGGCATCCGCGAGCACGCGATGGGCGCGATGATGAACGGCATCGCGGCCCATCGCGGGCTGGTGCCGGTAGGCGCGACCTATCTGGTCTTCTCCGACTATATGCGGCCGTCCCTGCGCATGGCGGCGCTGATGAACCTGCCGGTCATCACCGTCTACAGCCACGATTCGATCGCCATCGGCCGCAACGGACCGACCCATCAGCCGGTCGAGTACCTCGCGTCCCTGCGGGCCATCCCCAACATGCTGGTGCTGCGCCCGGCCGACGCGGTCGAGACCGCCGAATGCTGGGAGATGGCCCTGGCCAACCGGACCGGCCCGACATCGCTCGTCTGCTCGCGCCAGGCTCTGCCGGCACTCCGCGGGCCGGGCATCGAGGAGAACCGGAGCGCGCGGGGCGCCTACGTTCTGGCGGAGGCCTCGGGTCCCCGGCGGGTGACGCTGATCGGGACCGGCTCGGAGGTCGCGCTGGCGCTTACGGCCCGCGCGATGCTGCAGGCCGAGGGTGTGCCGACCGCCGTCGTCTCCATGCCCTCCTGGGAAGCCTTCGCCGCGCAGGATGCCGCGTATCGCGCGAGCGTCATTCCCCGCGATACCGTGCGGGTGGCGGTCGAAGCCGCTCTTCGCTTCGGCTGGGACCGCTGGATCGGCGAGGATGGCGGCTTCGTCGGCATGACCGGCTTCGGCGCCTCGGGAGCGCCGGAAGACCTGTTCCGCCATTTCGGCATCACCGCGGAGGCGGTGGCGGAGACTGCACGGGCGCGCCTGCGCTGAGACGCGCCTGAGGACTCAGATCATGCCGGCGCCGCCGGTGCGCACGATGCGGTCGCGCTGCTCGGCGTAGCGCCCGGCCGCGGCGCGGCGCATCGCGACGCCGAAGCGCCCGGCGATCTGCGCGAGGAGCGGCGCGCCGCTCTGGGTGCGGAAGCCGACGAGATTCGCGAGGGTGGTCATCGTACCCGATCCCGGTCATGCCCGGGCGGGGCGCCCGGCGTGTTGCGATGCAATATGAGCCGGTTTGCGAGCGCGTGTCAGAGGCTGCGCGTTCGGGCTGTCATGCAGCGAAAACATGCTTTCGGGATGGGACGTTAACAGACGCCGGAATCAGGACGGTGTGGCGATCTCGGCGACGTGTGCAGTGCGGTCTGCGCAGCCCGCTCAATGCGCAAGCTGCACTGTGGTGGGTCTGGACGTCTCCGCGGGCAGCGAAGCGATCCAGCGGTGCCACGGCCGCCGATCTCCCGCGACGCCGATCTTGCGTCGCCGCGCGCGCGACGATGCCGTGAGAGCCGTCCGCCAGACGTCTACCGATCCGACGCCTGGGCCGGCTTTTCGAGGGGCAGATCACCGCGCGACTCGAGTTCCGCGCGGATCGCGCGCTTCGTCACCTTGCCGTAGCCGGATTTCGGAAGGGCTTCCCAGAAGAACACACGCCGGGGCAGCTTGTAGCGGGCGACCGCGGCGGACAACCACGCGATCAATTCCCCCTCTTCCACCGACGCCCCGGGACGCGCGACGCAGACCGCAACACCGACTTCGCCCCAGGCGCGGTCGGGCACGCCCAGGATCGCGGCCTCGGAGATCGCCGGATGCGTCAGGAGCTTCTCCTCGATCTCGCGCGGATACACGTTCGAGCCGCCCGAGATGTACATGTCCGAGGCGCGGCCGGTGATGAACAGGAAGCCTTCCGCGTCGCAATGGCCGAGGTCCCCGGTCCGGAACCAGCCGTCGCGGAACGCCGCCGCGTTGGCCTCCGGGTTGTCGTAGTAGCCCGCGAAGACGGCCGGGCCGCAGACACAGATCTCGCCGGTCTCACCGGGCGGCAATTCGCGCCCCTCCGTGTCCTGGATCTGGACCTGCATGCCCGTGCGTTCGACGCCGCAGGTGCCGACCTTCACATCGGGGCCGTCCTCGGCCGCGTGCAGGCGGGGCGGCAGCACGGTGATGTTGCCGGTCACCTCGCCGAGGCCGAAATACTGCACCAGCACCGGGCCGAGCACACGCAGCGCGTGCTGCTGATCCGCCCTGTACATCGGCGCGCCCGCGTAGATCACGTGCCGCAGGCTGGAATGATCGTGCGCCTCCACGGCCGGATGTTCGGTCAGCAGCTTCACGATGGTCGGCACGGTGAAGAGGTTCGCGATGCGCCAACGCTCGACGAGCCCCCAGACCTCTTCGGGATCCAGCCGCTCGCCGGCGGTGAGCACCGTCTTCGTACCGGCCGCGACCTGCGCGAGCTGGTGGATGCCGGCGCCGTGCGAGAGGGGGGCCACGACCAGGGACGCGTCGGCCTCGGTGGTGCCCGGCATCAGGTCGCAGAGGTGATTGGTGACGACGAAGGCCATCTGGCCGTGTGTGAGCACCGCCGCCTTCGGCCGGCCGGTCGTGCCGGACGTGAAGAAGAACCAACACGGATCGTCGTGCTCGATGCCGGAAACGGACGCGGCGCGGCCCAGATGTTCGGCGACCAGCGCGTCGTAATCCGCCCCGAAGGCCGTGCCGCCGATCTCGACGACGCAGTTCAGGTCCGGGCAGGCCGCGCGCACGGCGGCGGCATGGTCCGGAAAGCCGGCCCCGCAGATGAGCGCGGAGGCACCGCTGGCGCTCGCGAGATACGCGACCTCCGACGGCGTCTGCCGGAAGTTGGTCGGCACCCAAACGGCGCCGAGCCGGAAGCAGACGAACATCGACTCGAACAGCTGGTTGCTGTTGCGCGCCTGGACCAGGACGCGGTCGCCCTTGGTCACGCCGCGGGCGGCGAGCGCCGCCGCCATGGCGTCGACACGGGCGTCGAGCTCGGCCCAGGTCCAACTGCGCGCGCCCCAGGCGAGCCCCACCGCATCCGGGAAGCGGCGCGCGGCCCGGCGCAGGAAGTGCGCGAGGTTCATCACCCGCCGGGAGCACGGCGCGACCCCGCCGCGCGGCGCCCCCGCAGCGCTCATCAGGTGAGCTTCCCGCAGGCCTTCTCCAGCAGCGACCAGCCCTCGTCGCCGTACCGCCCCTTCCACTCGGCGTAGAAGCCGGCCTTGCGCAGCTTGTCGCGGAAGGGCTCCGGATCGGGCTTGTTGAAGACCATGCCGTTCTTCGAGAGCTCCGCCTGCAGGTTGGCGTTGAGCTGGGCGACGTCGGCCCGCTCCTTCATCCCGGCGGCGTTGATGTGGCGGGCCACCGTCTCGCGCAGATCCGGCGGCAGGCGCTCCCAGGCGCGGCGGTTCGCCAGGAACCAGTACCCGTCCCACATGTGGTTGGTGAGCGAGCAGTACTTCTGCACCTCGTAGAACTTCGTCGTGGAGATGACCGCGAGCGGGTTCTCCTGGCCCTCGACGATCTTGGTCTGCAGGGCCGAATAGGTCTCGTTGAGGTTGATCGAGGCGGGCGCGGCGTCGAAGGCCTTGAACATCGAGGTCCAGAGCGGCGAGACCGGGACGCGGATCCGGAAGCTCTTGAAATCGTCGGGCGTGGCGATCGGCCGGGTCGACGAAGTGGTCTGGCGGTAGCCGTTGTCCCAGATCTTCTCCATGGCGACGAGGCCGGACTTGGCGATCTGCTGGCGGACCCAGGCGCCGAGCTCGCCGTCCATGGCCGGCCAGACGGCGTCGTAGCTCGGGAAGGCGTAGCCGATGCCGTTGATCGACGCGTTCGGGACCAGGGTCGAGAGGATCAGCGGCGACATCGTGAAGAACTCGACGCTGCCCGAGCGCAGCTGGCTCAACGTGTCGGTGTCGGAGCCGAGCTGGCTCGTCGGGAAGATCTTGAGGTCGAACCGGCCGCCGGTCTCGGTGCGGAGCGCCTCCGCCATCTCGCGGGCGCGGATGTTCATCGGGTGCGTGTCGGGCAGGTTGTTGGCGTATTTGTAGGTGAACTCCGCCTTCTGCGCCCGCGCCACGTGCGGCGCCGCCACGGTGCCGGCGATGAGCGCCGTCGAGCCAGTGGCGAGGAATCGCCGGCGGGACAGGGGCGTGCGGGACAGGGACATGGCGGCCTTTCCGGTGCGGGCCCGCGGGCCCGGCGTTTCCTCGGGTCCGCGTTGGTGCGGACTCCATCGTTGCGGCCTCGATAGCCGCTGACCGGTGCCAGTCAACGGACTTTCGCGGCCCCACCCCCGGGATTGATTGCATCTGGGCGCCCCTGACACGCCGAGCGCCGCCAAAAGCGGTCCCGACCGCGCGAGACCGCCTGCGCGACGGAATCGCCGTCGTTTCGGCGCGCCACGGGCGCGGTCTGCGTCCGCCTTCAGTCCAGGCCGGGCAGATGGACCGTCCAGGGCTCGGCGAAGGTGTGTTCCTCAAGGTTCACGCCCGGGCCGCCGCGGTCGACCACGACGAAATCCTGTGGCTGACCATAGGGCGTGAGCACCCCGTGCCACGTGTTGCGCGCGTAGCAGATTCCCTGGCGGGGCGCGGTGACGAAGGCCTGCGGCCGCCCGGGCCGGCCCTCTTCGTCCGGGCAGACCACGACCAGGAACGGCGCCGCGCTCAGCGGCAGGAACGCCTGCGCGCCGAGCGGATGCCGCTCCACCAGGCCGAGGCGCAGCGGCAGCGGATAGGGCTGCGCCTCCACCAAGCCGATCACCACGCGCGCGCCCTCCCCCACGACCTCGATCTCGGCGAGATCGTGGAAGCGGCGGGCCATCCCGGCATTCATCGGCCGCGGCGCCACGGCAGCCGCGTCGATGACCGTGCCGAACGGGGCGAAGGCCGCCGCGGTCAGAGGCTGGGCGACGATCCTGCGCGCGTCCGCGCTCAACGGCCGAGTCCGCGCGGCGCGAGCGCCGGATGGCGGTTGACGTCCTTGTAGAGGAGGTAGCGGAACGGGCCGGGCCCGCCCGCGTAGCAGGCCTGCGGGCAGAAGGCGCGCAGCCACATGAAGTCGCCCGCCGCGACCTCGACCCAGTCGCGGTTGAGTCGGTAGACCGCCTTGCCCTCCAGCACGAACAGCCCGTGCTCCATCACGTGGGTCTCCTCGAACGGAATCGAGGCGCCCGGCCGCAGGCTGACGATGTTCACGTGCATGTCGTGGCGCAGATCGTCGGAGCCCACGAAGCGGGTGGTCGCCCAGGCGCCGTCGGTGCCGACCATGCCGGTCGGCTCGACCGCCGATTCGTGCGTCACGAACGAGGGCGGCGCGTCCAGCCCCGCCGCCGGCTGGTAGGCCTTGCGGATCCAGTGGAAGCGCACGGGCCCGTCGCCGTCGTTGCGCAGGGACCAGGCCGCGCCGGGGGAGAGATAGGCGTAGCTGCCCGGCCGCAGGGCGTGCCGGGCGCCGTCGAGGATGAGGCTCGCCGTGCCCGCGACCACGAACAGCACGCCCTGCGCCTGAGCCTCCGGCTCGGGAGTCTCGCTGCCGCCGCCCGGGGCGACCTCCATGAGGTACTGGGCAAAGGTTTCGGCGAAGCCCGAGAGCGGCCGTGCCAGGATCCAGGCCCGGGTCCCGCCCCAGCCCGGTAGGAGGCTCGTGACGATGTCGCTCATCACCCCGTGGGGGATGACCGCGTAGGCCTCGGTGAACACGGCGCGGCCGGTCATCAGCGCCGTCTGACCGGGCAGGCCGCCGCACGGGGGGTTGTAGGCTCCAGCGCTCATGGTCGGTCTCCGGGATTCGGCTTCAAGCTGTAATCGGCTGCCCCGGATCGGTCACGCGGTGTGCGGCTGCGCGACGGGGGCCTCGAGGATCGCCGCGGTGTCGGCCGTGTCCTCGCCGTTGAGAACCCGGTGAGCCTGGGCGCGATCGATATCGCCCTCCCAGGCTGCGATGACGACGGTCGCCACGCAATTGCCGATGAGGTTTCCGAGGGCACGGGCGATGCCGACGAACCAGTCGACCGACAGGACGAGGACCAGACCGATCACCGGGATCTCCGGGACCGCCGACAGCGTCGCGGCGAGGACCACGATCGCCGAGCCGGGCACGCCGTGGGCGCCCTTGGACGTCAGAAGGGCGATGCCGAGGATCAGCATCAGATGACCGAAGGACAGGTCGGTGTTGGTCGCTTGCGCGATGAACACCGTGGCCAGGGTCAGGTAGAGCGAGAAGGCATCCAGGTTGAAGGAGTAGCCGGTCGGGATCACGAGGCCGACGGTCGATTCCTTGATGCCGAGCCGCTCCATCTTGCGCATGACCTGCGGCAGCACGCAGTCGGAGGATGCGGTGCCGGCCACGACGGTCAGTTCCTCGCGCAGATAGGCGAGCAGCTTGAAGATGCTGAAGCCCGCGAGCCGCATGATCCCGCCGAGCACGACGATCACGAAGGCCGCGACGCCCCCGTAGAACAGCACGACCAGCATGCTGAGCTGCTTCAGGGATCCGACGCCGTACTTGCCGACCGTGAACGCGACGGCGCCGAGCACGCCGAGCGGCGCGAGCCGCACGATGAAGCCGATGATCCGGAACAGGACTTCGGTGATGCGCTCCAGGCTGTCGGCCAGGGGCTTGCCGCGCTCGCCGAGGAGCGAGAGGCCGGACCCGAACAGGATCGCGAGAAGCAAAACCTGGAGGATGTCGCCCTTCGCGAAGGCGTCGACGAAGGTCGTCGGCACCAGCTTCATCAGGAAATCGACGGTTCCTGTGACCTGTCCGACCCGATCGGTGTAGCTGGAGAGCGAATTGGCATCCAGCTTCGCCAGGTCGACGTTCATGCCCTGGCCGGGCGCGAAGACGTAGGCGAGGACCAGCCCGAGCGCGAGCGCGATGGTCGTCACCACCTCGAAGTAGATCAGGGATTTGAGGCCGACGCGCCCGACCTTCCGCAGATCACCGGCGCCGACGATGCCATGCACGACGACACCGAACACCAGCGGCGCGACGACCATCTTGATGAGCTTGATGAAGACGTCGCCGAGGGGCTTCAGGCTGACCGCAAAGTCCGGCCACAGCCGCCCGACGAGGACGCCGAGGATCAGGGCCGCGACCACCTGCCCGAAAAGCGACCCGAACACGCGCTGCATCGCAATTCCCCTGGGCAGCCTCGGACTGGCGACCGAAGCCCGATGGCGGCGCGCGGGGCGATCGTGACGCGCAGCATCGTTTCGATTTGCCGAGCTGCAAAATCGTTCCGGCCGATCTAGACGTCAAATATCTTTTTCATTCCCATTGATAGGCGGGGCATATAGATGGCGGGATGGAACTCCGGCATCTCCGCTATTTCGTGGCTGTCGCCAAATATCTGAGCTTCACGGCCGCCGCAGAGAGCCTCGGCGTGGCGCAACCACCCCTCAGCCAGCAGATCCGCGACCTGGAGGATGAGATCGGCACTGCCCTCTTCGAGCGGACCACGCGGCGGGTGACGCTGACCCGGGCCGGCCACGATTTCCACGTCCAGGCGCTCGCCATTCTGGAGCGGGCCGGCGAAGCGGTGGAACGGGCGCGTGCCATCGGCGCGGGCACCGCCGGCATCATCAACATCGGCCTGACCGGCTCGATGTTGGCCGGCCCGCTCGGCCCGGCGCTCCGGGACTTCGCCCGCACCTATCCGGCGGTCGATCTCCGCATCCACGAGATGTCGCCGGATCGGCAGATCGCGATGCTGAAGTCCGGTCAGACCGACCTGAGCTTCCTGCGGTGCCCCCCGGAGGATGCCGATCTGGTCCGCGTCTGCGCGTGGACCGAAACCGTACGGGTCGTCCTGCCGAGGGGCCACCGCTTGGCGACAGGCGCGCTCCGCCTCTCCGACCTTCGCGACGAGCGATTCGTCTTCCTGCGGCTCTCGGATTCCCTGTTCGCCAACTACCTGTGGGATTGCTGCGCAGAGGCCGGGTTCGTCCCCTCCATCACCTATCAGGCCGTCGAGGCGGCCTCGTTGACGAGCTTGGTGGCATCGGGGCTCGGCATCGCCATCATCCCGGAATTCGTCGCCCGTCTGGCGCATGCGGACGTGGTCTACAGGCCCCTCGAAGGGCCGCCCATCCGCGCCGATGTCTTCGCGTTGTGGATGGCCCCGAAGGCTCCGCTGATCGCCAATTTCGTCGATCTGGTTCGCAGCGGCCCGAAACCCGCCGAATAGGCAAATCGCCCGGGAATCCGCGACGGGTCGTGCACCCAAGGCCCAAACGCGTGTCCATCGGGACGCGGCGAGCGGAAATGTGCCCGCGCTGAGCCGCAGCCGCGGCTTGTCGACAGGTCGATGCATTTTCGTGCAGGAAAGATCTTATATTCGCCTTCTTTTTTGCCGGACATATTCCCGAAACGAGTCTGATACGCTATTGCAACACTCGGTACGGAGCGCTCGCGGCCACAATGCCTTCCCAATTCATTCGCTCAGCGACCTGGGCGCCGACGATTGCTTTGTCGTGGTTCTGGGGGCTCGGATTTTTCTACGCGATCCACGTGACCCTCACGTATGGATGGCTCGGGTTTCTTGCCTTCGCTCTGCCGAATGCCACGGGCCTTGGCCTGTTCGGATGGCTGCTCGGCGCTCCCCGGCGGCGCATCGACACGATTGTCGCGTCCGTGCAGGGTCCCTACGCCCTCCTGTTCCTGGGGGCCCAATTCTTCGCCGTCGCCATCACGATCTTCGGCTTCGCCGCCTATGCGTGGCTTCCGCTGTTCGGCCGCGACTCCGTAGTCGGCCTGGTCGCCCTGATCCTCATCGCCTGCTCGATCGCGCATGCGGTTCCGCTGCGCGGCCTCCGGACGATCCACGGCGTCGCCCTGGTCCTCGGACTGTCGGCCTGCGCGCTGCTCTTGGTTGACCTGCCCCGGCATCCGGACGGCTGGACGGTCCCGGTCCACGCCTTCGACGAGCGCTTCTACGGTCTCGTCGTGCCCTCCCTGGTCGGCTTCCTGCTCGGCCCGTGGATGGACATCCAGCATTGGCAGCGCGCCCTCGAGATCCGGCGTTCGGGGGGATCCGTGCGGGTGGCCTATGTCACCGGCGCCGTGCTGTTCCTCGGACTGCTGACGCTCAATGCCCTGCTCGCCGCGCGGGCGGGGCTCGGCGTGCCGGTCGTCTCGTCGGACGGGCTGCCGGGGGCCTATGCGGCCGTGGCGCAGGCGATCGGGCGGGAATCCGTGGCGGGTGCGACAGCCGCCTTCGTGGTCTGGACGGCGATCGCGGCCGCCACCACGATCGACAGCTTCTACAACGCCACGCGGTGGCTCGGGACCTCGGTCACGGCGCGCAGCAATTCGCCGCTTCTCGCCTTCGTGCCGGCGGGACTTGTGTCCTCACCGGTCTGGATCCTGGGTGCGGCGCTCGCCACGGCGGCGGCGGCGATCTGGGCGAATCTCTCGCTCCTCTACCTGATGATGCCGTTCGCCACGCTCCTCGTCGGCGCGGCGGCCTGTCTCGTCTGCGAGACGCTGGGCGCGACGCGGCGGTACGACTCGGTCCTCAACGCCATGATCGGGGCGACGGCGTGCCTGATCTTCGTCACCGGCTATCTGGCGCCGAGTTGGGCGCTCCTGGCCATCGCGCCGCTCATCGGGCTGATCGGTGCCCTGCCGATGATCGCACAGATCCTCGGATGGCGCGCAACGCAGCCGGCCGACACGTTGATCCCGGCGGCGGAGCGGGCGCCGCGGGCGGCGGCGGTGCCCGTCGCGCTCGACCGGCCCGACACCGTCGCCTCCCACGGCTTCGACGGCCACTGGTTCGTCCTGCGCCTGATTCCGACCTATGACGATACGAATTCGGTCGGAAACGTCTATTTCGCCAATTACGTGCGCTGGGTCGGCAAGGCGCGCGAATTGTTCTTCAACGTCTGCATGCCGGATTTCGACCTGAAATCGACGGATTTCTACATCCTGACGAAGTCCTTCCATCACGACTTCCGGCGGGAGGCCATGGAGTTCGAGCCCGTCACCGTCCGGATCTCCATCGCGAGCCACAACCGGAAATTCGTGACCTTGGCGCACGAGATCCACAGCGAGGTCAACGGCCTGCTCGGCCGCGGCGAGCAGTCGCTGATGTTCGTGGATACCGTCCACTACCGGCCCCTCGATATCCCGCGCACCATCGTCGAGGGCTTCCTGCCCTACTGGCCGAAGGTGTCGCCCCACGCGGTCACGGGCGAGCCCAGCCCGGCCGGCGTGGCGCCCCTCGGCGCCTGACGGCACCTCACGCCGCCTGGACGGCGGTCGGAAGCAACTTGCGGCTGCGCGCGAGAACCGCCGCCTGCTCGGCCGGCAGCGGCTTGCTGAAGAGATAGCCCTGGAATTCGTGGCATCCCTGGTCGAGGAGGCAGATCCGCTGCGCGTCCGTCTCGACCCCTTCCGCCGTGATCGTCATGTCGAGGCGCGTCGCCATGTCGATGATGGCCCGCACGATCGCGGCGGCGCTGCCCTCGTGCGGCAGGTCGCGGACGAAGCTCTGGTCGATCTTGATCTTGTCGAAGGCGATCCGGCGCAGATAGCTGAGACTCGAATAGCCGGTCCCGAAATCGTCCAGGGACAGGCGCACGCCCATCTCACGCAGCCTGGACAGGGTGGCGTTGATCGCCGGCGTCGCCTCCAGGAACACCGACTCGGTGACCTCCAGTTCCAGGCGGGCGGCGGCCAGTCCACTCGTCCGCAAGGCAGAGCGCACGAGGTGCGGCAGATCCGAATGCCGGAACTGGCGGGGGGAGAGGTTGACGGCGATCCGGACATCCTCCGGCCAGCCGGCGGCGATCCGGCAGGCCTCTCGGAGGATCCATTCCCCGAGGGGGATGATGACGCCGGTCTCCTCGGCGAGTGGAATGAAGTCGCCCGGCGAGACGAAGCCCCGTGCGGGATGCTTCCACCGCAGGAGCGCTTCGAAACCACCCACGCGGCACTCCTTGGCCGACACGATCGGCTGGAAGTAGAGGACGAACTCGTTCCGATCGAGCGCGCCGCGCAGATCGGACGTCAGGGCGCGCCGCGCCTCGATCCGCTCGTCCATCTCGGCTTCGTAGAACCGGTAACCGTTCCGCCCCTCGCTCTTCATGCGGTAAAGAGCGAGATCGGCCCGCCGCATGATCTCCTGGCATCCGTCCTGTGGCGCGATGGCGATCCCGATGCTGACACTGACGGTCAGCCGAATGCCGTCGACGGTGAATGGCGAGGCGAGCGCCTCGACGATGCCGCTCGCGAGGGACTCGATGGCGTGCAGGTCCCGGGCGCTCCGCCCGGCCGCGAGTACCGCGAACTCGTCACCCGCGAGGCGGGCGAGTTGCACGTCGGCGCTCTCGAAGCCCCGCAGCCGCTCGGCCACGGCTGTAAGGAGCTTGTCGCCGACGGCGTGGCCGAACGTGTCGTTGACGCTCTTGAACTCGTCGAGGTCGAGGGCGAGCACGGCGAACCGGTCGCCCTGCGCGAGTCGTGCCCGGGCCGTCTCCTGAAGCTGGTGGAACAGAACCCGGTTGGGGAGATCGGTCAGGGAATCGTGCAGGGCGAGATAGGACAGGCGCTCCTCGGAGCGCCGCTTCTCGGTCACATCGGAGCCGACGCCGCGATAGCCTGAGAACACGCCGGCCCGGTTGAAGGTCGGCTTTCCGGAGAGGCACCAGGTCCGCCGCTCACCGGCAATGTCGAGTTGCAGGTGGAGATTCCGGAAGACGCGCCGCTCCGCGATGCAGCTCCAGAGAGCCGTGCTCGAATGGCTCTTGGGCGGCGCCAGCGGCGGGAGCAGCAGGCGTTCCAGCGGCAGGCCCATGAGCTGTCGCTCGGAGGAACCGGCGACCTCGATCAGGCGCGGCGAGACGTGCTGCAGCCGCAGGTCGGCATCCGTCTCCCAGAGCCAATCGCTGGCACTCTCCTCGAACTCGTTGAGCAGGAGATGGGTGAATTCCTGCTGCCGCTCCAGCTCGATCTGCGCGATGACGCGCATCGTGAGCAGGCGGCTGAGGTGCAGGATCGTGAAGCAGATGAAGCTCGCATAGAAGAACAGCAGAACGCCGACATAGATGTAGAAGGCCTCGCCCGTCGCCGCGAGGGCGATGAACGAACCGACGATGATCAGGCCGGCATATCCGATGGCGACTCGGGGCAGCACCGCCGCGCTCATCCCCGTCGCGATCAGGCCCGCCATGCTGGAGGCAATCAGGAGCCGCCCATTCGGATCGGCCCCGGCGAACAGCATCACCGGGATGGAGGCCAGGAGAAGGCCATAGATCTGCGCGGCGAGGACGAGCCGCTTGACGAAGGAGGATGGCACCTCGAGCGGCTTGGGCTGCGAGCGCCAGCGCCAGCACTGCCGGAGTGAGACGACCGCCAGCGGCAGGACGAGGGCTTCCAGGCCCGCGAGATAGGCGCGGTTCCCGGGCTGCCAGAACAGGTAGACGATGACCTGTACGACGCTCAGGCTCACGAGAATCGTGAAGGGCACCAGACGAAGGGCGACGTCGAGCTGCTCGATCCGCGCGCGTGCCCTGAGGTTCGCGTCGAGTGGATCAGCCTTGCGATCGGTATCGATCAGGAAAGAAATCAGCATCTCCCGCGACACAAATGCTCGTTGCAAAACCGTTACGATCAAGAACTCCGGATATCAGCGCTTAGATGCATACGAATTGGTTCGCCCGCACAAGTTCAACTTGCTCGATGGTGAACAATTCGTAAATTCCGGTCTGGAGTTCGGCAGCCGCCCCTCCGGTGATCACGGCGCCCAGGCGGCGGTATCCGGGCCAGGCGACCGTCGTTGCGCCATTTGCCGGAGGCGGGACGGAGGGCCTTCCCTCGCATCGACCGGGCGACGGCGCTAAGAGGCCCCGATGCCTCGATCGCGGCCCATCCGGCGCCGTCCGCAGCTCCGAGCAGGATGAAGCAGACCATGCCCCAATCGCTGGGTCTCAACCGCATATTGGGCGGTGCCATCGGGATCATCGCGCTGGTCTCGGTCCTCAGCAGCGGTGCGGTCCTGGTTACGGGCGATCAATTGCGGGACGCGACCGACGCGCGAAGCCGGTCAAACCAGCTGGTCCGCGCCCTCGACAGCTTCCGCGCGGCCATGCTCAACCAGGAAACCGGGTTGCGCGGCTACCTGATCACGGGGCGCGACGGCAGCCTGGAACCGTACCGAACCGGCCGTCAGACGCTGGACGAGGCGATCGACCGGCTCAGGGGCCTCGTCGGTCAGGATGCGGAGCGGACACGCCTGCTCGCCGCCGCAGTGGCGGCGGCTCGCAGCTGGCAGACCGAGGTCGGCGAGGCGGCCCTCCGCATGGCGGCCGATCCGGCGAAACGGGCCGAGGCGGTCCGCATCGAAGCCGACGGTCAGGGCAAGCAGCTGTTCGATACCTTCCGCGAGAAGCTGTCGGCCATCGAAGGCCTCGAAGAGGTGGTACGGACGGCTCTGGCCGAGCGCGTGGCCCGGGGCGAGCGCAACGAGAGCATCGCCCTGTGGGGCGGAACGCTCATCACCCTCCTGATCTGCCTGGGGATCGGAATCGCCATTAACCGCCTCATCGTCCAGCCGCTGGTGCGCGTGATGGCCTTCGTCGGCCGCGTCGGCGAGGGCGACCTGTCCAGCCAGTTGGCTGTTCGCGCCGGTGGTGAAGTGGGCCGACTTTCAGCGACGCTGAACACGATGGTTGCGGGTCTGTCGGATCTGGCGCGGACCAACCGGGCGGCGACGGCGGATCTCAACGCGGCGGCGGCGGAGATCCGCGCCTCGGCGCAGGAGCAGGCGGCCTCGGTGGAGCAGCAATTCGCGGCGGTGCAGGAGACGGCGGCGACGGTCGACGAGATCACCCATTCGGGCGCGCAGATCAGCAAGCGGGCCACCGAGGTGATCGCCACCGCCCAGGCGAC